>DATCLC010000138.1:0-4386 GCA_036564135.1 Solirubrobacterales bacterium | reverse complement strand
GAACGCGTTGTACATCTCGATCTTGTAGGTCCGGGCGTCGTCGGCGCCCGCCACGCTCGCGAGCGCGCCCGCCGCGCAGGCCAGGACCGCCAGTGTCAGAGCGATGCGCCTCACGGTCCCGTCGGCAGCTGGGTCGGGTCGCAGTTGAGGGTGCCGCCGTCGGTGAACGGCACGGAGCCGTCGCCCGGGTCGCGCTCGAGCGAGCCGGGGCAGCGCTTGTGGTTGCCCACGTCAAGCGACGGGACGCCGAGGCCCTTGAGGATGTCGCCCGGGTCGAGCGGCGAGAGCAGGTCGACCAGGCCGGAGGCCGACGGCGTGAACGCGTTGAAGGTGACCTCGACCCGCCCCAGGTCCCCGCTCGCGTCCTTCACGCCGGAGGCGGAGCTGAAGTCGTCGAACCACCCGACCAGCTCGGGCGTGTAGGCGCGCAGGTGGGCGAGCTGCGGCAGGGAGTTGCGCAGCGAGCACGTCGCCTCGCCCAGGGCGCCCTGGCCGAAGTCGCGGTCGGCGGCGTTTTCGTAGTCGGTGCGCGGGTCGGAGCCGCAGTCGGGCGCGCCCGAGCCCACCGCGACGCGGGCGAGCGCGGGCTGCAGGCGGGTGAGCTCGACCAGGTCGTTGCGCGCGCCCGGGCGGCGGACGACGCTCGCCAGGTCGCGCAGGGCGGGCACGGCGTCGGCCGAGGCCCCGCGCAGCTCGGCGAAGAACGGCCCGAGGCGCCTCGCGAGCGGCTTGGAGGCCTCGACCAGGGGGCCCACGTCGTCCAGCGCCGCGCGCAGGTTGACGAAGGTCGTGTTCGCCTCGCGCATGAAGTCCGGCAGGCCGCGCACCGCGCGGGTGATCCGCTCGCGCTCGGCGGCCAGCGCCCCCAGGGCCTCGCTGGAGGCGGCGACGAGCCCGGAGATGTCGCGCTCGCGCGCGGCGAGCAGCCCCGCGAGGCGGTCGGAGTCGACCAGAAGCTGCTCGAGGGCGCGCTCGTCGCGGGAGAGCTCGGCGAAGACGCGCCGCGAGGTGGAGAGGAACGGGTTCGCGTAGCGGAAGCCCCGGTTGGCCTTCCTGCCCACGCCCTCGTAGGCCGCCGCGAACCCGCGCACGGTGCGCTTGAAGTCGCGCACGGTCTCGTCGTCGAGCGTGTTGAAGAGCTGGTCGAGGTCGACCGCGGAGACGGTCTCCGCGCGGGTCAGCCGCCCGCCGTCGGGGATCTCCTCGCCCGCCCGGTTCGCGGGCGGGAGGGTGAGCTCGAGCTGGCGGCCCGCGATCGACGACAGCGAGCCCTGGCGGACCGTGGCCGTCGTGCCGCGGCGCAGCGGGGCGAAGCGCTCGTCGACGGTGAAGGTGACCTCGGCGCCGCCGTCGGGGGCGAGCTTGATGTCGGTGATGGTGCCGGCGCGCGCCCCCGCGACCGTCACCTCGTTCCCCTTCACGAGCTGGCCCGCGTTCTCCAGGTCCGCCGTTACCTCGTATCCCTCCCCGCCGAGCAGGGCGAACAAGGCGATCACCGCGAGCGCGGCGACGATCGCCACCCCCGCCAGCCTGCGTCTGCGCTCTTGCCCCTTGTCGCCCGCCTCGTCGGCCTGGCGACCTGCGTGCCGGTCCCGCTCGGTCACGGGCTGCACGGTATCGAGAGACCCCTAAGCCCCATGACGATCACGTACCCGCGCCGGGGTCGCGGATGCATGACCGCTTTCGGCTGCGCGGCCGACCGAGACGTTCCCGCGTGCCCTGTGTTGAGGTATGCACCGGTGCTGGGGAAGCAGGGAGGACCACGCCCCTGGGCGATGGTCGCGTGCGCGGCCTTGCTCGCGGCTGCCCTGGTGTGGGGGGGCCTCGCCGTGCCCGACGCGGACGCGCGCAAGCGGTATATGCCCCCGAAGGGCAGGATCTGGCACGGAGTCTCCGACACCGGCGAGGTGGCCGGCTACCGCCGCTTCAACCGGCAGGTGCGCCACCACACGCCGCTCCTGCAGACCTTCTACCACTGGGGCGTGCCGCTGACGACGGGCGCGCTCGACCGCTGGGAGCACACCGACACGCGCGGCGTTTTGAGCCTGTCGACGGCGCCGGGCGGCAAGCCCGAGGTGATCACGCCGAAGGAGATCGCGACGGGCCGCGACGACCACTACATGGTGCGGCTCAACCAGTCGATCGTGAACTCGGGGCAGGTGGTCTACATCCGGCCGTTCGCTGAGATGAACCTCCACTACAACCCGTACTGCGCCTTCGACGCCGACGGCTCGCTGCGCTCTCCCGAGCACCGGCCCCGCTGGTACAGGCTCGCCTGGCGGCGGCTCGTGACGATCGTGCGCGGCGGGCCGCGGAAGAAGATCAACCGCAAGCTGCGGCGTATGGGGCTCCCCCGCATCCACCGGGCGAAGTCCAACAACGGCCCGATCTACAAGGAGCGCAAGGTCCCGAAGAGGCTGAAGCGGCCGAAGGTCGCGTTCATGTGGATGCCGATGACGATCTCGAACCCCAACATCCGCAAGAACCGGCCGATGGCGTACTGGCCCGGCCGCCGCTACGTGGACTGGGTCGGGACCGACATCTACGCGAAGTACGCAACGCCGGGCGTGTGGAGCGCGCTCGACAACTTCTTCCACTCGAAGCCGATGCGCGGCCTGCCGTTCGCGATCGGCGAGTACGGGCCCTGGGACAACGACCGCCGCGGGCACTTCGTGCGCCGGCTGTTCCGCTGGGCGAAGAAGCACAACCGGGTGAAGGCGCTCCTCTACTTCCGCAGCGTGAACACGGATAACGAGTTCAACCTGCAGTACTACCCGGGCGCCCGCCGCGAGCTGCGCCGCCAGCTCAGGTCGCGGCGCTTCCCGGAGTACGCGCCGGGAGCGCGGAACCGCAAGAAGAAGGGGAGGGGAACGGCGGGATCGGCCGCTAGCGGTCGAGGCCCGCGCCGACCCGCCCCGCCAGGACGCCCAGCTCCCGCAGCCGCGCCCTGCCCTCCGCGAGGCAGCGGTTCACCTTCGTGTACGTCCACCCGGTGACCTCGCAGATCTCCGCGTACGAGTAGCCCTCGCCGAGCAGGACGAGCGCGCGCTGCTCCGCGGGCTTTAAGTGGCGCAGGGCGCGGGCGCGCTCGCGTGCGGTCTCGCGGCGCTCGAGGTATTCCGCGGGGCAGGGCGACGGGCTCGGCGTGAGCTCCGAGGGCTCCGCGGCGAGCAGGCGCTCGCGCTCGCGACGCACGGCGAGCGCCTCGCGGCGGACGACCAGGCGCATCCAGGCAACGAGCCGGGGCGTCGGGTGCGGCGGGGCCTTCGTGAGCAGGATCAGGGTGGCGCGCTGAAGGGCGTCCTCGGCGTCGTCCAGGCAGAGCGAGAAACGCCGCGCGGTGCTCCGGAACAGGGCGCCGTGCGACTCGAGGAGCGCCATCGCGCGCCGGCGTCGGGCGATGTCGTCGTCCACGCGAACGGGAACCCCGGCGTCGCGCCCGCTGCCCCCGCCCCGCGCAACCCCGAGCGAGGCGCCGCAAGAACGCTCCCGCGCGCTCCGTTATTCGGCCATGGCGCAGGGGCTCGATCCGACCGCGGGTATTCTGGCGACGATGCCCACGTGTCTCGTCACGGGCGGCGCCGGCTTCCTCGGCTCACACCTCTGCGACGCGCTCATCGAGCGCGGTCACCGCGTGCTCTGCGTCGACAACCTCGACACGGGCTCGCTGCAGAACATCGAGCACGTGCGCGACAGCGACCGGTTCAAGTTCATCATGCACGACGTCACCGAGCCGCTGTACGTCGACGAACCGGTCGACTACGTCTACCACCTCGCTTCGCCCGCGAGCCCGATCGACTATTTGCGTCTGCCGCTGCACACGCTGAAGGTCGGCTCCTACGGCACCCACCACATGCTCGGCCTGGCGAAGCTGCACCGGGCCCGCTTCGTGCTCGCCTCGACCTCCGAGGTCTACGGCGACCCCCAGATCCACCCGCAGAACGAGGAGTACTGGGGGCACGTGAACCCGATCGGCCCGCGCGGCGTCTACGACGAGGCGAAACGCTACGCCGAGGCCCTGACGATGGCGTACCACCGCCAGCAGGGCGTCGACACCGGCATCGTGCGCACGTTCAACACCTACGGCCCGCGTATGCGGCCCCACGACGGGCGGGCGATCCCGACGTTCCTGCGCCAAGCGCTGCAGGACAAGCCGCTCACAGTCTTCGGCGACGGTAGCCAGACGCGCAGCTTCTGCTACGTGGACGACCAGATCCGCGGCTACATCGCGATGGCCGAGTCCGACGTGCACGTGCCCGTCAACATCGGCAACCCCGACGAGTTCACGCTGCTCGAGCTCGCCAAGACCGTGATCGAGGTCACCGAGTCGCGCTCGGAGATCGTCTTCGAGGCCCTGCCCGTCGACGACCCGAAGGTGCGCCAGCC
>DATCLC010000137.1:0-3071 GCA_036564135.1 Solirubrobacterales bacterium | reverse complement strand
GCCTCCGGCTTCGCCGACATCTCGATCGGTGACGGGATCGTGCTGCGCCTGCTGCTCTGGGTGTTGCTCACCGCCGTCGGCATCGCCTTCGTCGTGCGCTACGCGAACCGCGTGCGCGCGCGGCCGGAGACCTCGGTCGTCGGGTTTGCGCCGGGCGACCGCGAGCAGGCCGAGCTGGCCACCGCCGAGCAGCCGCCGGCGCTGAGCGGCCGTGACAAGGTCACGCTGGCCGCGACGGTCCTCACCTTCGCCTTCATGATCTTCGCGATCGTGCCCTGGGCGAGCATCCTCGAGGGCACGGACGCCGAGCCCTACTCGTGGGAGCTCGGCTGGTGGTTCCCGCAGCTCACCGCGCTCTTCATCGTCGCCGCGGTGATCGTCGGCCTGATCGGCGGGCTGAGCGAGAACAAGCTCACCGACACGATCGTCAGGGGCGCGGGCGACTTCATCTACCCGGCGCTGGTGATCGTGCTCGCGCGCGGGATTTCGGTGATCATGAGCAACAACGAGATCGCCGACACGGTCCTGCACGCCATGGAGAGCGCGGCGACCGACGTGAGCGGGGCGATCTTCGCGCCGATCATCTTCGTGCTGAACCTGCCGCTCGCGTTCCTGATCCCGTCGACCTCGGGGCACGCGACGCTCGCGATGCCGATCCTGGCGCCGCTCGCGGACTTCGCGAACGTCGACCGGTCGCTGGTCGTGACCTCCTGGAACGCGGCCTCCGGCTGGATCAACCTGATCACGCCCACGAGCGGCGTCGTGATGGGCGGCCTGGCGCTGGCCAAGGTGGGCTACGACCGCTACCTGAAGTGGATCTTCCCGCTGATGGCGCTCCTGTTCCTGATCACGGTCGTGGCCATGGCGATCGCGGGAGCGGTCCAGTGAACCGGGCCGGGCACCGATTCCGACGCGACCGAAAGGAGGCAGGTCATGACCTTCCACGTGGATAGCGAGGTGGGCAAGCTCCGCAAGGTGCTCGTCCACCGCCCGGGGCTCGAGCACACGCGGCTCACGCCCACCAACGCCGAGGAGCTGCTCTTCGACGACGTAATGTGGGTGAAGCGCGCCAAGGAGGAGCACGACTCCTTCGCCGAGGTGATGCGCGACCGCGGCGTGGAGGTCTTCTACGCCGAGGAGCTGCTCGCTGACGTGCTCGAGATCCCCGAGGCCCGCCGCTGGGTGCTCGACCAGACGCTCAACGAGCGCCAGGTCGGCATCTACCTCGCCCGGGCCCGCAACGAGTGGGCCGAGCAGGCTGGGCCGGTCGAGGTCGCCGATTACTTGATCGGCGGCATGACCAAGGCCGACCTCACCGAGGGCGAGGGCCTCACCTGGGACGCCGCCGGCAGCACGGACATGCTCCTGCCGCCGCTCCCCAACTTCATCTTCCAGCGGGACCCGTCGTGCTGGATCTACGACGGGGTCACGCTGAACCCGATGACGAAGCGGGCGCGGCGGCCGGAGACCGTGTTCCTCGAGGCCATCTACCGCTGGCACCCGATGTTCCAGGCGAACGGAGGCGTGCGGGTCTGGTTCGGCGGGGTCGAGCAGGACTGGGGCCGGGCCACGATCGAGGGCGGCGACGTGATGCCGATCGGCCGCGGCGCCGTGATGATCGGCATGGGCGAGCGGACCTCGCCTCAGGCCGTGACGCTGCTCGCGCGCGAGCTGTTCAAGGCCGGCTCCGCCAAGCGCGTGTACGCGGTGATGCTGCCGGTCTCCCGTCACTACATGCACCTGGACACGGTGATGACGCAGGTGGACCTGGACGCCGTCACCGTCTATCCGGACGTCGTGGAGGGCGCGCGGGTCTGGAGGATCAGGCCCGGCGACGACCCCGAGCTGCCGGTCGTGGAGGCTTTCAGCGGCGGAGTCACCGACGCGCTCAAGGAGGCGCTCGACCTCGACGACGTCCGCGCGATCCCCACCGGCGGCGACCCGTTCGGCAGCGAGCGCGAGCAGTGGGACGACGGCAACAACGTCCTCGCGCTGGAGCCCGGCGTCGTCGTCGCCTACGACCGCAACGTGAGCACGAACACGCGGCTGCGCAAGGAGGGGATCGAGGTGATCACGGTCCCGGGTTCCGAGCTCGGCCGCGGGCGCGGCGGCTCGCACTGCCTGAGCTGCCCGCTCGAGCGCGACGCGGCCTATTGAGGAGGCGCGGCATGTACAACCTGCGCAACCGGCACTTCCTCAAGGAGGCCGACTTCACCGCCGGCGAATTGACCCACCTGCTGCGACTCGCCGCGGCGCTCAAGACCGCCAAGTACGCGGGCACCGAGGTGCCGAGGCTCGAGGGCAAGGAGATCGCGCTCGTCTTCGAGAAGACCTCGACGCGCACGCGCTCGGCGTTCGAGGTGGCCGCCTACGACCAGGGAGCGCACGTCACCTACCTGGACCCGAGCGGCTCGCAGCTCGGCCACAAGGAGTCGGTGGCCGACACGGCTCGGGTTCTCGGGCGGATGTACGACGCGATCGAGTTCCGCGGCTCGAGCCAGGCGGCGATCGAGGAGCTCGCCGAGCACGCCGGCGTGCCGGTCTACAACGGCCTCACCGACGAGTGGCACCCGACCCAGATGCTCGCCGACTTCCTCACGATGCACGAGGCGAGCCACAAGGCCTACGACGAGATCAGCTACTGCTACATGGGCGACGCCCGCTCGAACATGGGGCGCTCGCTGCTCGTCATGGGCGCGATCATGGGCTCCGACGTGCGGATCTGCGCGCCGCGCGAGCTCTGGCCGCCGGGCGAGGTGCACGAGATCGCGGTCGCGCGCGCAAAGGAGAGCGGCGCGAACCTCACGCTCACCGCGGACCCGCAGGAGGCCCTGCACGGGGCGGACTTCGTCCACACCGACGTGTGGGTCTCGATGGGCGAGCCCAAGGAGGTCTGGCGCGAGCGGATCGAGCTGTTGCGCCCCTACCGGGTCACGCGCAAGACGCTGGACATGACCGAGAACAGGCGCGTGAGGTTCATGCACTGCCTGCCCTCCTTCCACGACCGCAACACGAAGGTCGGCGCCGAGGTCATGGCCGAGGCCGGGCTCGACGACGGGCTCGAGGTGTCC
>DATCLC010000136.1:0-2847 GCA_036564135.1 Solirubrobacterales bacterium | reverse complement strand
GGCATCGTGATCGTCGGCGGTGGGCCGGCCGGGCTCGCCTGCGCGAACCGCCTCATGCAGCGCCTGGCGGACGAGCCGGAGCTCACGGAGCAGCTCGGCGAGATCCCCGTCGCCGTGCTCGAGAAGGGCAAGGTCTGTGGGGCCCACAACGTCTCGGGCGCGAACATGCGCCCCTCCGCGATGCGCGAGCTCTTTCCCGACCTCGACGAGAGCGAGTGGCCGGTCTTCCAGAAGGTCGAGAAGGACGCCGTCTACCTGCTCACGAAGCGGTGGGCGATCCCGCTCAAGCCGCCGCCCCCCAACTTCCGCAACCACGGCAACTACGTCACCTCGGTCTCCAAGCTGAGCCGCTGGCTTGCCGAGAAGGCCGAGGAGGCCGGCGCCTACATCCTCACCGAGACCGCCGCCGACAAGCTGCTGGTCGAGGACCGGATCGTCCGCGGCGTGCGCTCGGGCGACAAGGGCCGCGGCCGCGACGGCGAGGAGCTCTCGAACTTCGAGCCCGGCGCGGACCTGATCGCGAAGGCGACGGTGCTCGCCGAGGGCACGATCGGGCACCTCACGCAGTGCGCGATCAAGTACTTCGGCCTCGAGGGCGACCCGCCGCGCTGGGAGATCGGCGTGAAGGAGATCTGGGAGGTGCCGAAGCCGCTCGACCGGGTCATCCACACGATGAACTGGCCGCTGCGGATGCGCCCGAAGTACAACGAGTTCGGCGGCTCGTTCATCTACCCGATGGGCCCCGACAAGGTCTGCATCGGCATGGTCGTCGGCCTCGACACCACCGACGCCACGTTCTCCTGCCACGACGCCCTGCAGCAGCTCAAGACGCACCCGTTCATCCGCAAGATCCTCGAGGGCGGCAAGCGGGTCGGCTGGGGCGCGAAGACGATCCCGTCGGGCGGCTACTGGTCGATGCCGCGCAAGCTGTCGGTGCCCGGCATGGTCATGGCGGGCGACTGCGTCTCGATGGTCAACGTGCCGTACCTCAAGGGCATCCACTACGCGATGCACGCGGGGATCTACGCGGCCGACGCGATCGTCGACGCGCTCAAGAAGGACCCCGAGTCCGTCAACTTCTCGGCCTACGACGAGAAGGTCCGCAACTCGGTGATCGAGAAGGACCTCTACAAGGCCCGCAACGTCCGCCAGTACGGCGACAAGGGCTTCGTCGCCTTCGGCGCGATCGCCAACGCCTGGCTGCTCTCGGGCGGGGCGCTGCCGCCGGGGCACAAGCGCAACGAGCCGGACGCCGGCGTCGACGTGCACATCGGCAAGGCCGGCGAGAAGTACCCGAAGCCGGACGGCGAGTACATCTTCGACAAGCTCTCCTCGGTGTTCCTGTCGGGGAACGCGACGCGCGACGACGCGCCGAACCACGTGCGCATCCAGAGGCGCGTGCCGCGCGAGGTCGCGCAGGCGTGGGTCTCGATGTGCCCGGCGCAGGTCTACGAGATCCCCGAGGACCAGCTCGAGTCGAACTCGCCCGTGGTCGACGTGCACGTGACCGCCTCCAACTGCGTGCAGTGCGGCGCGATCACGGCCAAGGGCGGCCGCTTCACCCCGCCCGAGGGCGGCGATGGGCCCCTCTACCAGGAGACCTGAGCGGGGCCGAGGAAGCACCACTTGCGCGGAGAGGGTCGGGCGTCGCTCGCGGCGCCGCCCGGGGGCGACCCCTGACCCCCCGCTAGAATCCACCGGGCGATGAAGGAAGGGATCCACCCCGAATACGGGCTCGCGCACGTGCACTGCTCGTGCGGCAACGAGTTCTACACGCGCTCCACGAAGTCCGAGCTGCACGTGGAGATCTGCTCGGAGTGCCATCCCTTCTACACGGGCAAGCAGAAGCTCGTCGACACCGGCGGCCGGGTTGAGCGCTTCCGCCGCCGCGCCCGCCGCGCCCGCCGCTAACGCGATCGCCGCAGCGAGCCGATTTCCGGGGTAGTGGCTCGCTCTTCCGAACCCGCAGGCGCGCAGGCTCCCTGCGTGGCCGACGTCCGCATGCCCGACCGCCTGCCGGTCGCGGGCCGCGACGCGCCGCTCGGCGGCCAGGCCGTCCTCGAGGGCGTGATGATGCGCGGGGTCTCGACCTGGGCGGTGGCGGTCCGCAGGCCGGACGGCGAGATCGAGGTGAGCTCCGAGCCGGTGGTGAGCTGGGCGAAGCGCCACCGCGCGCTGCGCTGGCCCGTGATCCGCGGCGTGGTCGCGCTCGCCGAGTCGCTCGCGATCGGCTTCCGCGCGATCGCGATCTCCGCGAACGCCCAGCTCGCCGACGACGAGGACGGCGAGCCTGAGGAGATCGGCGGGCTCACGTGGGGCCTGACCGTGCTCGGCTCGCTGCTGCTCGCGATCGGGCTGTTCTTCGTCGTCCCGGTCGGGGTGACCAGCCTCTTCAAGGACGCGCTCGGCTCGGCGTTCCTCTTCTGGCTCGTCGAGGGGGTCCTGCGCACCGCCATCTTCATCGGCTACATCGTCGCGATCAGCCGCCTGCCCGACCTGCGGCGGGTGTTCGAGTACCACGGCGCCGAGCACAAGACGATCTCCTGCTTCGAGGCGGGCGACGAGCTCACGCCCGAGCGCGCGGCGGCCTACTCGCGCTTCCACCCGCGCTGCGGGACGAGCTTCTTGCTCGTCGTCATGGTGCTCGCGATCTTCGTGTTCGCGCCGATCGGCCTGCCCGCGTGGTACTGGCTGGTGCTCTCGCGCGTGCTCGGCATCCCGCTGCTCGCGGGGCTCTCCTACGAGGTCATCAAGTGGGCCGGCCGCAACCGCCGGCGGGCCTGGGTGCGCGCCGTGATGTGGCCGGGGCTGATGCTGCAGAGCCTGACCACGCGCGAGCCGGACCGC
>DATCLC010000135.1:0-2275 GCA_036564135.1 Solirubrobacterales bacterium | reverse complement strand
TCGCGCGCGGCGGCTGCGGTCGGCGTGCCGCGCAGCGCCGTCGAGCAGGTGATGCCGATGTCCTTCGGCCCGCTCGCAGCCCAGGCGGCGTAGCGGCCGACCAGGTCGTCCTCGTCGAAGAGCGCGCCATCGCCGCGCGTGCCGAGGATCGACTCGGCCAGGCACAGCGCCATCGCCGTGTCGTCGGTCCACTCGCCGGGCAGCCACGGGCCGCCGCCCGTCATCGCGAGGTCGGCGGCCGACTTCGGCAGCCGCGGCGAGCCCGCGGGGATGAACTCGTAAGGCGCGCCCAGCGCGTCGGCGACGGCGAGGCCGAGCAGGCAGTCGGGGTGGCGGGCGCGCTCACGGCGCGAGAGTAACCCGGGGCGGAGGCGCCGCGCTAGGGCACGACGACGATCTTGCCGCGGACGTCGCCGCGCGCGAGCGCGCCGATGCCCTCCGCGACGTCGCGCAGGGGGAGCACGCGGTCGATCGCCGGCCGCAAGCCGTGCACGGCGCACAGGTTCGCCACCCGCTCGAGCTCCTCGCGCGTGCCCATCGTCGAGCCGACGATCCGCAGCGAGCGGAAGAACACGCGGCGCAGGTCGGCGGGCGGGTCGGCGCCGCTCGTCGCGCCGGAGACCACGACGGCGCCGCCGGGCTTGAGCGCGCGCAGCGAATGCCCCCAGGTGGCCTCGCCGACCATCTCCATCACCGCGTCGACGCGCTCGGGCAGCCTGGCGTTCGCCTCGAACGCCTGGTGCGCGCCGAGCTCGAGCGCGAAGCGCCGCTTCTCCTCGGCCCGGCTCGTGACCCAGACCTCGAGGCCGGCGGCGACGCCGAGCTGGATCAGCGCGGTCGCGACGCCGCCGGCGGCGCCCTGGATCAGGACCCGCTGGCCCGGCGCGAGACCGCCCTGCGTGAACAGCATCCGGTAGGCGGTGAGCCACGCGGTCGGCAGGCAGGCCGCCTCCTCGAAGCTGAGCGCCTCGGGCTTGGGGACCAGGTTGCGCCGCGGCACGGCGACGCGCTCGGCGAGCGTCCCCTGGTGGAGCTCGGAGAGCAGCGTGCGCTTGGGGTCGAGGGTCTCGTCCCCCCTCCACTCCGGATCGCCGACCACCGCGTGGACGATCACCTCGCGGCCGTCCTCGTCGACGCCGGCCGCGTCCGTGCCGAGGATCATCGGCAGCTGCTCCTCCCGCAGCCCGACGCCCCGCAGCGACCACACGTCGTGGTGGTTGAGCGAGGCCGCGCGCACCTCGACGACCGCCCAGCCCTCCTGTGGGTCGGGCTCGGGCCGCTCCCCGACCTCGAGCCCACGGACCGGCTCGTCGGGATCGAAGTTCCTCGCGTAGGCGGCGAGCATCGCGGGCTGCAGACTAGCCCGCGGGGCGGGCGTGCGCGCGCACCGGTTGCGCGCACGGCGGAATGGGCGCGGCTGGGTTCGAACCAGCGACCTCTCGCGTGTGAGGCGAGCGCTCTCCCACTGAGCTACGCGCCCTGGGCAGCCACCAGTTTATGGCCTCCGCGCGAGGGCGGCATCGACCACGCCGCGCGCGGCGATTACGCTGCGCGGCCATGGACCACCTTGCCTTGGCCGTGAGCGACCAGGAGGGCTCGCGGCGCTTCTACGAGACCTGCTGCGGATTCGGCGCGCGCCCCGCGCGCTCCTACGACGACGGGACGCTGATGCTCTTCCACGAGTCCGGCTTCATGCTGGCGCTCGGGCGCAAGCAGGGCGGGTTCGAGCCGCACTTCGGCGTGATGCTGGAGAGCGCGGAGGCCGTCACCGAGATGGCCCGTCGCCTCGCCGACGACGGCTACGAGGCGATCGAGCGCTGGGACGAGCCCGACTATGCGAGCGTCAAGGTCCGCGACCCGGAGGGCCACGTCGTCGAGTTCTTCTGGGAGGAGCTCTAGGCGACCCCGCGCGGGCTCAGCCCGGCGGCTCGGGCGGGCCGATCAGCGGCGTCCTAACGGGGGCGCCGGCGCCGATGAACTCGACGAGGCCGTCGCCGCCGATCGTGGGCGAGACCTGCGCCCAGTTGTTGGCCGCCCAGACGTTCCCCGACTGATCGACCTGCACGGCGGTGATGTGCTGCAGCCCGCCGTTCCCGAATCCGGTGAGCGGCGGCGAGATCGGATCGCCGGTCCCGAGCCCGCGCGGGCAGCGGGCGCTCGGCCCGCCGCAGAGCTTCGTGACCTTGCGGCCGACGAAGCTCGCCACCCAGACGTTGTCGTCGCCGTCGATCGCGATGCTCCACGGGCCCTCGATGCTGGGCACGCGGAACTGGTC
>DATCLC010000134.1:0-7043 GCA_036564135.1 Solirubrobacterales bacterium | reverse complement strand
GTTGGCCATCCGGCGCTTGCGCTTCGGCGACTTCTTCTCGAGGATGTGGCTCGAGTAGGCACGCCGCCCGCGCAGCTTGCCCTTGGCGGTCTTGCGGAACCGCTTCTTCGCGCCGGAGTGTGTCTTCATCTTGGGCATGCGAGCGACTATTGAAGCAGACGCGCGGCGGAAACTGCGCGGCGTCGCGGTGCGCGCGTCCGCAAACGGCCTTCGAACGGGATCGTTCCCGGCGCGGTAGGCCCGGCGACGATCGGGGGAGCGGGCGCGTGATTCGGCGCACCCGCTCCCCGCCTAAACCCCGGACGGGGGCCGGGCCCCTCGATCAATCCGCGAACTTCGTCGCGAGCTGCGTGAGAGCGCCGCCGCTGCACTGGATCTCGAGGAAATCGATATTCCCGTCGTCGTCGGCGTCGGCCCAGGAGCCAACCGCGATCATGACGTCCGAGACGATGTCACCCGTGTCCTGGGCGCCGTCGGTCCCGATCTCCGAGAGCTGCTTCTGACGCAGCGTTATACGCGAGACCGCCTGCTTGTTGCTCGGCCCCTTGTTGTCGAACTGACCGGGCGTCGCGAACACCTTGACCTTGAGCTCGCTCAGCGGCTCCCAGGTCTCCAGGTCGACGTTGCCGCAGTTCCCGGTGGACATGATCCGCTCGCGGATCGTCTTGTTCGGAACCAACAGCCTCGGCTTCTTTCCGAACTGGCGCTTGATGTCGAACTTGCCCCTGCCGAAGTTGAGGCCGCTCTCGACACCCGCCGCGGTCAGAATGAAGAACCGCTCCCTCTCCTTCGAGGTCACGTGTGAGCGCACGATGACGTTGGTCTTGCTGACCTTCGGCTTGCCGGGCCTCAGCTTGGTCTTGCTGAGCTGATATCCCGACATCGACCAGCAGCCGGACGCCGCCACCGCAAGCACCCCCGCGAGCGTCACAGCTCCGAGTACCCGCAAGTACTTCATTGGGCCCTCCTTTTCATCCCCCGCTCCACGGACGGACGGACGGTCTCCTCCCTGCCCTTCTCAAGCCGAGGGGAGCGTAATCCGCCCGACCACCGGGGGTCAAGGCCCCCGAACCGAGCGCGCAGGGCACAGCGGGCCGCGGGCCGCGCCCGCCGCCCCGGGTTTCGCATCACCATGCTCAGGGCAGGAGTGCGCGCAGGTCCAAGGTCCGCAGGGGCTTTTCCTCGAGCGGACCCCGCACCCCGAAGCCGGTCGTGCTGACCCCGGTGCACTCGTAGCCATCGCCGAGCCCCGTGGGATCGGGGACTCGGTCGCCGTCGTCGAACCAGGCGCCGCTCACGACGACGCCCAGCATGCCACCCCCCGGCGCCCGGCGGCCGACCTTGACGGGGATCTGCGCTTCCACGAAGCGGCGCCCGGCGCTGCGCTGGGGGCCCTTCGTCCGCCATACCAGCACCTGGGACCCCTCCTCGGGAAGGAGATCGCTGCAGAACGAGTCCAGGTCACGGACCGCGTCGGCGAGGCCAGGCTCGGAGACCATCTGCTTCGGCTTGTTGCCCAGCACCTTCGTCGTGTCCCATTTCGGGGTCTGGATCTTGATCCCGGAGCTGCCCTGGACGGCGAGCGCAATGAACACGATCGGCCGCTCCGGGAAATCCGGATCCGACATGAAGCTGAGCTTCGCCTTGGTGGCCTTGCCCGGCTTCACGTTGTCGACGGTCCAGCTGACTTCGCGGAGCGCGTAGCAGCCGCTGAACAGCAGCGCGCCGACGAGCGCGGCCACGACGAGCCCGAGCTTCTTCCCCACCGAGGATCCCCTTTCGTTAGCGGACGAGACCGGGGCAGAGTAACCCATCGGGGTGAGCCGCGCCCCGCGGCGGCGCCGGGATGCTCAGCCGCCGCGCTTGCCGTTGCCGGCTTCGGCCGCTTCCTTGCGCTCGCGCAGAAGCTCCTTGGAGGGCGCGAGCAGCATGTGCATGTTGCGGCCCTCCTGCAGCGGAGCCTGCTCGATCACGGCCATGCCGTCCAAGTCCTCGAAGAGGCGCTCGAGCAGCGCCCTGCCGCGCTCGGGGTGGGACTGCTCGCGGCCGCGGAACATGATCGTCACCTTGACCTTGTCGCCGTTGCGCAGGAAGCGCTCGACGTGGCCCTTCTTCGTCGAGTAGTCGTGGTCTGCGATCTTCGGCCGCAGCTTGATCTCGCGGACGTTGATCTGCTGCTGGTGCTTGCGGGCGGCCTTGGCCTTCTGCTCCTGCTCGTACTTGTACTTCGAGTAGTCGAGCAGGCGGGCGACGGGCGGCCGCGAGTTCGGCGCCACCTCGACGAGGTCGAGGTCCCGCTCCTGCGCCATCCGCAACGCGGTCTGCGTGTCGACGACGCCGATCTGCTTGCCGTCCTCGTCGATCAGGCGAACCTCGCGAACGCCGATGCGCTCGTTGATCCGGGTCTGATCCCGTTCCGGCATGCGCCGGTCAAAACGCTTCGGAACCGGCACTAGCTATCGAGGGCGGCGAGCGTCAAGCCGGCTGCTTCTCGGGGGGACGGGAGGGGCCTTGCATGCGTGATGGGCACGGGCGCGATCAGCTGCGCTCTGTGGTCTGGGTGCCCTTCATTCGCATCTCAGTATAGAGCCGCTCGATGAGCTCGGCGAGCGAATGTTGGCCGAGGTCTCCCTCGGCGTGCGAGCGCACCGAGACGTTGCCCGACTCCAGCTCGCGGTCACCCAGGATCA
Organism: Solirubrobacterales bacterium; assembly: GCA_036564135.1. Classification (GTDB taxonomy): domain Bacteria; phylum Actinomycetota; class Thermoleophilia; order Solirubrobacterales; family 70-9; genus RSA11. Next base: position 4,353 of record DATCLC010000134.1, on the reverse strand, counting down.
CCATGTACGGGAGCTTGGCCAGCTCAGCGTCGCGGATCTTGCGCCCGACCGACTCGGTGCGGTCGTCGACCCGCACCCGCAGGCCGGCGTCGCCGAGCTCGGCTGCCACCTGGCGGGCGCGCTCGTTGTGGCGGTCGGCGACGGGCAGCACGCCGATCTGCACCGGCGCGAGCCAGGTCGGGAAACGCCCGCCGTAGTGCTCGATCAGGATCCCGGCGAAGCGCTCCATCGAGCCCAGGAGCGCGCGGTGGATCATCACCGGCCGGTGCTCGGCGTTGTCCTCGCCCTGGTAGGTGAGGTTGAAGCGCTCGGGCATGAAGAAGTCGAGCTGGCAGGTGCCGAGCTGCCAGGAGCGCCCGATCGCGTCGGTGACGTGGAAGTCGATCTTGGGGCCGTAGAAGGCGCCGTCGCCGGGGTTGAGCTCGTACTCGCGGCCCTGGATCTCGAGCGCGTCCGCGAGCGCCTTCTCGGCGCGCTCCCACTGCTCGGCCGTGCCGATCGACTTCTCGGGACGCGTCGAGAGCTCGACGCGCACGTCGTTGAAGCCGAAGCGCGCGTACAGCTCGTCGATCGCCTCGCAGATCGAGCTCACCTCCTCCGGCACCTGCTCGAAGGTGCAGTAGACGTGCGCGTCGTCCTGGGTGAACGAGCGCACGCGAAGCAGGCCGTGCAGCACGCCCTCGCGCTCGTGTCGGAAGACAGCGCCGTACTCGGCGAGGCGCAGCGGCAGGTCGCGGTAGGAGCGCGGCTCGGAGCCGAAGACGAGGCAGGCGCCCGGGCAGTTCATCGGCCGCAGCGCGAACTCCCGCTCGTGGACCTCGCTGAAGTACATGTTCTCGCGGTAGTTGTCGTAGTGGCCCGAGCGGTGCCACAGCTCGACGTCCATCACCTGGGGCGTGCGGATCTCGCCGTAGCCACGCTTGCGGAGCTGCTCGTCGACCTCCGCCTGGATCAGCCGGAACAGGGTCGTCCCGTTCGGCAGCCAGAACGGCATTCCCGGCGACTCGGGCCGCATCCGGAAGAGCCCGAGCTCGGGGCCGAGCTTGCGGTGGTCGCGCGCCCTCGCCTCCTCCAGGCGCCGCTCGTGCTCGGCGAGCTCCTCCTTGGAGAGGAACGCGGTGCCGTAGATGCGGGTCAGCATCTGGCGGTTCTCGTCGCCGCGCCAGTAAGCGCCAGCGACCGAGTTCAGCTTGAACGCCTTGATCCGCTTGGTCGAGGGGCCGTGCGGGCCCAGGCAGAGGTCGGTAAAGGGCCCGTTGCGGTAGAGCGAGACCGTCTTCACCCCCTGGTCGCGCACCAGATCCTCGATCAGCTCGACCTTGTAGGGCTGGTCCTCCGCGCGGAAGCGCTCGAGCGCCTCCTCCACCGGCACCTCGATGCGCTCGAAGGCCTCGTCGGCGGCGATGTGCTCCGCCATGACCTTCTCGATGCGCTCGAAGTCGTCCTCGTTGGGCCGGTAGCCGTCCGGGAACTCGAAGTCGTAGTAGAAGCCGTCCTCGATCGCCGGGCCGATCGAGACCTTGGTGCCGGGATAGAGCTCGAGCACGGCCGTGGCGAGCACGTGCGCGGCGTCGTGGCGGATGAGCGGCAGGGCGTCCGGGTCGCGCTCGGTGACGATCTCGATCTCCGCGCCGTCGGGCAGCGGCCGCGCCAGGTCGCGCAGCTCGCCGTTCACGCGGATCGCGAGCGCCGCGCGCGCGAGCCCCGGCCCGATGGCCGCGGCGGCATCGTTGCCGGTCGCGCCTTCGGCGAGCTCGAGCTCGTTGCCGTCGGGGAGCTTTACGGTGATCTGCGCCACGGGCGAGGATGCTAGTGGCGTCGGGCAAGTGTTTGACACCCGCCCCGCCTCCTCGTCCCCGCCTGGAATCCTCGCTCACGACCCAGGCCAACCGGCGGCGATCGAGTTTCCTCGTCTGGTGGACCAGGAAACTCAACCACGTCCCTGGGAGACCCCCGGTGATCGAGTTTCCTCGTCGGTGGACCAGGAACCTCGATCGCGGCCCCCGGGCAGCCTGCGGCGATCGAGGTTTCTCGTCTCCTGGACTAGGAAACTCGATCGCGGGCGGGGGCTCAACCCGCGGGGTCCGCGCGCTGCCCGTCCGCGATGAACGGGCAGGGCGGCTCGGCCGCCGGCGCGGGGTCGCGCACCCGGTACAGCGTGTAGAGCTCGGTCCGGCGCACCTCCTCGAGGTCGGCGAAGGGCGGGTCCGGGTGCGGCTCGGCGCCGCCGGTGTGCAGCACGACGTAGGCGATCCCCGCCTGCGGGTCGGCGGCGCCGTGCTGCTCGGGGTCGAGCGCCTGGGCGCAGACGCGCCCGTCGCGCAGCTCCCAGAGGAACAGGTGAGCGCCGTGCTCGCCGCTCATCACCTCGGGCGCGGCGACGACGAGCGTCGAGTCGCCGTCCTCCCCGCTGCGCCCGAGCTCGCCGCGCTCGCGCATCTCGATCAGCGCGGGCGACCAGCGGTCGGGCCCGACGGGGCCGTTCACGAGCGCCAGCAGGCTGCAGCCCGCGGCGCCGACCACGTACGCCGCTGCGAGCGCGGGAAGGGCGAACGCGCGTATCCCTTTGAGGCTCGGCCAGGAGCGCAGCGGAGGCGCGTCGGCCAACAACGCGCGCATCGCGATCAGGCTGGCGACGGGCGCGGCGATCGCGATCGCCTTGGCCTCCTGGTAGATCGTCCCGGCGACGAGCGGATAGAGGTAGAGCACGAAGCACGCGCCCAGCGCGGCGGGCAGGGCGCGCTCGCCGCGGCGCACGCAGCGCACCAGCCCGTACGCAAGCGCGGCCAGGCCGACCAGCGAGCCGAGCCAGTAGGCGAGCGCCGGCACGGCGCCCTCGCCGGGGTCGAGGCGGAAGTCGCCGGAGGGCCAGATGCCGAGCGCCTGGAGGGGCGAGATCGCGTCGAAGAGGTTGCCGCGCCCCGCGCCCGCCGGGTTGAACGTCTCGAAGTTCGCGAAGTTGACGAGCCGGCCCGCCTCCGGCGCCGCCGCGAGCGCGAGCACGCCGAGCGCGACCAGCGCGGGCGGCGCCACCTTGCGGATCGAGCGCCGGCGGACGGTCTCGCGCCCGACGAGCGCGTTCGCGATCCGCCGCCCGCGCGAGCGCAGGATCGCCCAGCCCTCCCACGCTGCCCAGAGCGCCGCCGTGCCCGCGAGCCAGGCGACCCCGGGGAAGCTGTAGGTGTAGAGCGAGCCGACCGCGAGCGCAGCGAGCGGGACCGCGGCGAGCAGGCGCCAGCGCACGGCGGGCAGCACGCCGCCGAGGCGCCCGGCGGCGAGTTCCTGCAGGGCGACCGCGAAGGCGAGCACGAACAGCGCCTGCATCACCTCCTTGAAGGCGCCTTGGATGAGGTACGAGGCGGCGAGGTAGGCGAACGCGGTCAGCAGCGCGGCCGCGATCCGCCGGCCGCGCGGCAGCTCGCCGAGCAGCGGCAGCGGCGCGAGCGCGGCGGCGACCGCGGTCGCCAGCGCAAGCCCGCCGAAACCGTGCACGAAGCTCACGCCCAGCTCGTTGAGCGCGGCGACCACCGCGTGCGGCCCGAGCGGGTAGCCCTCCTCGATCAGCCGCTCCACCCCGCCCGACGCGATCCGGTCGGTCGCGAACAGGTGCTGCGACATGTCCGGGTTCAGGCTCGTGCCGAGGATCCCGAAGCGCAGCTCGACGATGAACGGGATCGAAGCCGCCGCGAGCGCACCGGCGCCGGCGAGCAGCCCGGTGGTCGCGCCCTCGTCGGGCTCGAGGTGGCGCGTCCACAGCTCGTAGGCCCCGTAGACGAGCGCCGCTGCCAGCACGGCGAGCGTCGCCGCCGGGGCGATCAGGTTCGCCGCGCCCCAGCCCACGCCGCAGAGCACGGCGAGGCCGACCGCGGGCGCGAGCCAACTCCACTCCCGCCGGCCGCACGCGCGAAACACGAGCGCACCGGTGGCGGCTGCGGCCCCGATCAGGACTACGAACGAGAGGTAGGTGCCCGGCACGGCCCGCGAGCATAAGCGGGCGGGAAGATGAGCCGCGCGGTCCGGGGGCCCGCGCGGCCCCTGCACACGACTAGGTGAGCAGGATGACGAGGATGATGATGAGGATCAGGGCTCCGATTCCGATGTACATGCCTTGGGCCTTTCTGCTTGGCGTTGGGCAGCCGGATACCCCGCCCCCACTTCCGTAACCCCCCACCAACGCAACCCGGCCGCGCAATCCACCTCCCATAGCGTGGTCGCCTTCACGCCCGCCCGGAAGAGATGTCACGAAAGCCGCACTCACCCAAAGCTTGCCGATACATCGGCAGCCGATATATAGGCGCCCCGTGACCGAGCAGACGCTCTTCATCCTCGCCAGCCTGCTCGACGGCCCCAAGC
>DATCLC010000133.1:0-4954 GCA_036564135.1 Solirubrobacterales bacterium | reverse complement strand
TGGCGGCGCTTGAACTCGGCGAGCAGGGCGGGCACGTTCACCTCGCCCGCGGGGCGCAGGGCGCCGACCGCGACCGTGCCGCGCACGAGCCCGCGCAGCTCCTCGACCTCGTCGCGCAGCGCCTGCGCCTCGGCGAGCGCGTTGCGCGCTCGCGCGAGCACGACCTCGCCCGCCTGGGTGAGCTCGACCGAGCGCGTGGTGCGCTCGAGCAGGGGCACGCCGAGCTCGGCCTCGAGCTTGCGGATCTGCGCGGAGAGGGCGGACTGGGCGACGTGCAGCTCCTCCGCGGCGCGCGTGAAGTGGCGGTGGCGCGCGACGGCGTCGAGGTAGCGAAGCTGGCGGAGCTCCATGTCCGCGAGCAATCGTAAAGTGCGATCAATCCATTCTCAACTTCATGTTGCGACGATCAATCGGCCGCAGGATGATCGCTGCATGAACATGTTGATCAGGGATGTGCGGGATCTGGACGTAAGGCATGCCGCGAGGGACCCGATGGACGGCGTGACGATCCGCAACGAGGTGCGGCCCGGCGACGGCGAGGCGATCATCGCCCTGCACGCCGAGCTCTACCCGGTCGAGTACGGGATGGACGAGCGCTTCGTCGCGGGGGTTCGCAACGCGGTCGAGACGGCGCTCGCCAAGGGCTGGCCCGAGGGCGGCGGCGCCTGGCTGGTCGAGCGCAACGGCCTGTTCTCGGGCTCGGTCGGGCTCACCGACGAGGGCGACGGGCTGGGGCGCATCCGCTGGGTGCTCATGCACCCGCGCGTGCGCGGCCTCGGCCTCGGGCGCCGGCTGGTGGGCGAGGCGGTCGAGCGGGCGCGCGAGCTCGGCATGCGCAAGCTAGAGCTCGACACGTTCTCGGATCTGCGCGTCGCCGCGCGCATCTACCGCGATCTGGGCTTCCGCGTGCGCAGCGAGGAGCGCACGACGAAGTGGGGGCCGGAGATCGTCTACCAGTACTACGAGCTCGACCTGGAGCAGCCCGAGGGCTAGTTACGCCACCTCCGCCCGGGGTAGTCGCATGGCATGGCGGCTACCCAGAGCGGAGGGCTGGCGCACGCGCCGACCCGGGTTCGGGACCTGAACGCGCGGACCTGGTGGGAGACGCTGAAGCGCACCGTCACCACGTTCCGCGAGGCCGGGATCACGGACTGGGCGGCGGCGCTCACCTACTACGGCGTGCTCGCGATCTTCCCGGCGCTGATCGCGCTGGTCTCGATCCTCGGCCTGGTCGGCGCGAGCGCGACCGACCCGCTGCTCGAGAACCTCGCCGAGCTCGCCCCGGGGCCCGCCAACGAGATCCTCACGAACTCGATCAACTCGATCACGGAGTCGAGCGGCGCCGCCGGGCTCGCGCTGATCCTCGGCATCGCCGGCGCGCTGTGGTCTGCGTCGGGCTACGTGGGCGCCTTCTCGCGCGCATCGAACCGCATCTACGACGTCGAGGAGGGCCGCCCGTTCTGGAAGCTCAAGCCCTTCCAGATCGCGGTCACCGCGGTGATGCTGATCCTGCTCGCCGCCTGCGCGATCGCCGTCGTCGCGACCGGCCCGGTCGCCGAGGCGATCGGCGACGTGATCGGCCTCGGTCAGACCGCGCTCGACGTCTGGGACATCGCCAAGTGGCCGGTGATCGCGCTCGTCGTGGTCGGGATGTTCGCCGTGCTGTATTGGGCGGCGCCCAACGTCAAGCACGAGGGCTTCTCCTGGATCACCGCGGGCGGGCTGCTCGCCGTGGTCATCTGGATCGCCGCGTCCGGGCTGTTCGCCATCTACGTCTCGAACTTCGGCTCCTACAACGCCACCTACGGCGCGCTCGCCGGCGTGATCATCTTCCTCGTCTGGCTGTGGATCACGAACATCGCGATGCTGCTCGGCGCCGCGTTCAACGCCGAGCTCGAGCGCGGGCGCGAGCTCGAGGGCGGGGTGGACCGCGAGGACACGATCGCGCTCGAACATCGCGAGGCGCCTGATCCGGACGAGCCGGTTCCGCCCGAGCAGGACCGTCCGCCCGGGCCCTAGGCGCCGCGGCCGATGAGTTCCGGGCGCAGGGCCGGTCAATAGGGGCATGAGTGAACTGAAGTGCCAGATCTCCGTGTCCCTCGACGGCTACGTGGCCGGACCCAACCCGACGCTCGAGGAGCCCCTCGGCCGAAACGGCGAGCGCATCCACGACTGGGTGGTGCGGACCCGGTCCTGGCGCGAGCAGCACGGCTACGAAGGCGGCGAGGACGGCACCGACTCGGAGATCGTGGAGGACATGGTGCGCGGGATCGGTGCCTACATCATGGGCCGCAACATGTTCGGCGGCGGGCCCGGCCCCTGGCAGGACGACTGGCGGGGCTGGTGGGGCGAGAACCCGCCCTACCACACGCCCGTGTTCGTGCTCACCCACCACCCGCGCGAGCCGCTCGAGATGGAGGGCGGCACCACGTTCCACTTCGTGACCGAAGGGATCGAGGCCGCCCTCGAGCGCGCTCGCGAGGCGGCGGGCGACCAGGACGTGATGCTCGCTGGCGGCGCCGACGTGGTCCAGCAGTACCTGCGCGCGGGGCTCGTCGACGAGCTCTTCCTCCACGTCGCGCCGGTCGTGCTCGGCGGCGGGCGGCGCCTGCTGGAGAACGTCGGTGACGCGAGGCTCGAGCAGGTCGATGTGATCCCCTCGCCGTACGCGGTCCATGTCCGCTACCGCGTCAGCTAGCCCCGCGGCGAGGCCGCTGCTTGAAAAGGCGCCGCCGCTCGGTTTACCGTGGCGGCGCATGGCCTACGACGAGACGACCGCCGAGCGCGTCCGCGACATCCTCGCCCTCCACGGCGACGAGCTCACCGAGCGCAAGATGTTCGGCGGGATCGCGTGGATGATCCGCGGCAACATGGCCTGCGGGATGCTGGGCGACGACCTGCTCGTCCGCGTCGACCCCGAGGACTACGAGCGCGCCCTCGCCGAGCCCGACACGCGCGTCTTCGACTTCACCGGCCGGGTGGCGCGCAACATGGTCGTGGTCTCGGGCGAGCAGCTCGAAGGCGACGAGGCGCTCGCTGAGTGGGTCGAGACCGGCGTCGCCTACGCGCTCTCGCTGTCCCCGAAGCGCAAGTAGCTAGGAGACCGGCGGGCGCCGGTCGCTCCAGGGCCGCGCCTCCTCGAGCTGGGCGGCGAGTCGCAGGAGCGTCCCCTCGTCGTCGCGGCGGCCGACGAGCTGCACCGCGAGCGGCAGCCCCGAGGGAGTGAAGCCCGCGGGCACCGACGCTGCGGGCACCCCCAAGTGGTTCCACGGCACGCAGAAGGGATAGGTCCGCGTCATCCCCAGCAGCGTGCGCACCGCGCCCTTGCCGGCCCAGCGGCCGATCTCGATCGGGGGCTCGCCGGTGACCGGCGTGATCAGCACGTCGAAGTCGTTGAAGATCCGCAGCAGGCGGCGCGCGTCGCGCGGCTCGCGGCGGCGCGAGCGCCGCAGGAGCGGCCCGCCCTGCAGCCGGCCGAGGCGGACGATCCCCTGGGTGCGCTTCTCGAAGCGCTCGGGGTGGGGCGCGGAGCGCGCCGCGGCGGCGATCCCGTTCAGGTAGCGCGGCGCGAGGTTCATCCCGATGGCGCCCCAGTCGGGGTCGCAGCGCTCGACGCGGTGGCCGAGATCGCGCAGGAGCTGGGCCGTGCTCTCCACCGCGGCCGCGACCTCGTCGGCGACCTTCGGCGGGGCCATGATCAGCGGGGCCTTGGTGGAGTAGGCGATCCGCAGCGGCGTCGGGCGCGCCATCACGGCCTCCACGAAGCTGTGGCCCGGATCGGGCGGGATCGAGGGCGGGTTCGCGGCAACGTCGAGCCAGAGCGCGGTGTCGCGCACGGTGCGCGTCAGCGCGCCGAGAACGGAGAGCCCGTGCCAGTTGTCGCGGGCGGGCGCCAACGGGATCCGGTCGCGCTGCGGCTTGAGCCCGAACAGCCCGGTGAACGCCGCCGGGATCCGGATCGAGCCCGCCCCGTCGGACGCCGACGCGGCCGCGCAGAGCCCCGCGGCGAGCGCGGCCGCGGACCCGCCGCTCGAGCCGCCCGGGCTGCGGTTCGTATCCCAGGGGTTGCGCGTGACGCCGAAGGCGGAGCTCTCGGTGAACCCGTAGATCGTGAGCTCGGGCACGTTGGTCTTGCCGAGCACGATCGCGCCGGCCTGGCGCAGACGGCGCACGTGCTCGCTGTCGGCCGACGCGGGCCGGTCGAAGGCGGCCGAGCCGAAGGCCGTGACCTCGCCCTCGATGTCCTCGACGTCCTTGACCGCGATCGGCACGCCGCCGAGCGGCATCGCGGGGCCCTCGCCCGCCGCGATCCGGCGCTCGACCTCCTGCGCCTCGGCGAGCGCGCGCTCGGCGAACACGACCCGGTAGGCGTTCAGCTTCGGGTCGAGGCGCTCGATCCGCCCCAGGTAGAGCTCGACTAGCTCGGTCGGCGTGACCTCCCCGTTGCGGACGAGCCGCGCCTGCTCATACGCCCCCGCGAACGCGACGCTTTCGTCCATGCCAACCGCAGCCTAACCCCGCGCGCCGACGATCGCGCGCGGTCGCGGAGGCCCCGGGTCAGTTCGCCTGGCCGGTCGGCCGGATCAGCAGCTCGTTGATGTCGACGCGGTCGGGCTGGGTGAGCGCGAACATCACGGCGCGGGCGATGTCGTCGGCGGTGAGCGCCGCCTCGAGCTCGTCCGTGCGCTGGTCCCAGAACGGGGTGTCGACCATGCCCGGCTCGATCAGCGTGACGCGGATGCGGTCGTTCTTGTGCATCAGGCGCAGCTCGCGGCGCAGGGACTCGCCCATCCCGGTGACCGCCCACTTGGTCGAGGAATACAGCGAGCCCGGCATCTGGACGCGCCCGGCGACCGAGCTGGTCAGCAGGTAGTGGCCGGTGCCGCGCTCGAGGATGTGGGGGAGGGTGGCGCGGATCGTGTAGGCGGCGCCGAGCACGTTGGTGAGCACCATC
>DATCLC010000132.1:0-6423 GCA_036564135.1 Solirubrobacterales bacterium | reverse complement strand
GCGCGGTCGCGACGACGAGCAGCGGAGGGCCTCGCAGCGACCCCGAGACGCTCGCGACGCTCGGCGCCGCGTGCAGGGGCCGGGAGCGGGTGCGCTTCGGCTACCGCGACCGGGCGGGCGAGGAGTCCCGGCGCGAGGTGGAGCCGCACGCCCTCGTCAACGACCGCACTCGCTGGTACCTGCTCGCCTGGGACCGCGCGCGCGGCGACTGGCGCACGTTCCGCGTCGACCGGATCACGGACCCGACGCCGCTGGGGGCCCGCTTCGAGCCGCGGCCGATCCCGGGCGACGACGCGGCCGCGGCCGTGACCGCGAGCCTGCGCTCCGCCACCTACCGCTACCGGGCACGGGTGACGCTCAAGGTGCCCGCGGAGGAGGCCGAGCGCCGCTTCGCCGCGTCCTGGGGGACGATCACCCCGATCGACGAGGCGAGCTGCGAGTACGCGACGAGCGACGACGACGTGGGCTGGCTGGCCCTGCGCCTGCTCATGCTCGGCGTGGACTTCGCAGCCCACGAGCCGCCCGAGCTGCTCGCGGAGCTGGAGCGGCTGGAGCGGCGGCTGCGCGCGGCGCGCTGACGCGGCGGCCCGCGGGGCCGCGGGCCGCCGCGCCCGCGACACGCACCGCGGCTGCTTCACGCGGAGGCCCTTGGTCGCCGGGCAGGGGGGTGCCCGGCGAGCTTGGTCTCGGGCGGGGTCACGTCGACGCGGAAGACGGCCTCGGCGCGCGCCCGCTCGACGAGCCCGGCTCGCGCGCGCGAACCCACCGGCGGGCGTGGGGCGCCGGTACCGGGCCCGCGCCAGACTGGCGCTGCGGCCCCCGGCCGTCTAACGTGGGCGCCAGGGCGATAACCGATGCCCCCGTCCTGCACACACCTCGACAGCGTCAAGGTGCGCGAGCTGCCCGCCGAGATCGCCGGCTGCGAGGACTGCCTCGCCATCGGCTCCAGCTGGCTGCATCTGCGGATGTGCCAGACGTGCGGCCAGATCGGCTGCTGCGACAGCTCGCCGAACCGGCACGCGAGCAAGCACGCCGCCGCGAGCGGCCACCCGATCGTGCGCTCGGCCGAGCCGGGCGAGAACTGGAGCTGGTGCTACGTGGACGAGGTCGCGTTCTTCCTCGGGGACTGAGGCCGCCCGCGCCTCGGCGCCTCATCCCTTCTGCTTCCGATCCCGGTCCCGCGACGGCTGCACGCGCTTGGGCTCGCCCGGCATCTTCGGGTAGTCCGGCGGGTAGGGCATGTCGCCCTCCTCGTCCCGCTCGTACATCTCGAGCAGCGGCTCGATCGAGTGGTGCACCGAGTCGATCTCGGCGAAGCGGTCGCCCACCTCGGCGAAGCGGGCGGGCATCGTCTCGACCGTGAAGTCCTCGGGCTGCACCGCGATGAGCTCGTCCCAGTCGAGCGGGGCCGAGACCGGCGCGCCGGGCTTGGCGCGGACGCTGTAGGGGGAGGCGATCGTGCGGTCGCGGGCGTTCTGGTTGTAGTCGACGAACACCTTGCGGCCGCGCTCCTCCTTCCACCACTTGGTCGTCACCCGGTCGGGCATGCGGCGCTCGAGCTCGCGGCCGAAGGCGATCGCGGCGTGGCGCACGTCGGTGAAGTCCCAGCGCGGCTCGATCCGCACGTAGATGTGGATGCCGCGGCCGCCCGAGGTCTTGGGGAAGCCGCGCATCCCGAGCTCCTCGAGCAGGCGGCGCGCCTCGCCGGCGACCTCGACCGCGTCGTCGAAGTCGGTGCCGGGCTGTGGGTCGAGGTCGATGCGCAGCTCGTCGGGGTGGTCGACGTCCGAGCGGCGCACGGGCCAGGGGTGGAAGGTGAGCGTTCCCATCTGCGCGCACCACGCGACGACCGCGAGCTCGGTCGGGCAGACCTCGTCGGCGTGCCGTCCGGAGGGGAACTGGATGCGGGCGGTCTCCACCCACTCGGGCGCCCCCTTAGGGACCCGCTTCTGGTAGAAGGCGTCGCCCTTGTGGCCGTCGCGCGTGGAGAGGGTCATGCCCTCGCGCACGCCCTTGGGCCAGCGCTCGAGCGTCGTCGGCCGCTCGCGCAGCGCGCGCATGATCCCCTCGCCGACCGCCAGGTAGTATTCGACGATCTGCAGCTTGGTGATCTCGCCCGTCCGGTCGGTCGCGGGGAAGATCACACGGCCCGGGTTCGAGACGCGCACCTCGCGCCCGCCGGCATCGACGTAAGCGTCTTCCGCCTTCTTCGCCATCCTGGAAGCATCCAGCATCGTGGCGACGGGACGCCGCCCGGCGATACTGGGGTGCGGGTTTGGGGTTCCCCTCGATGTCACGGGGCGCCTGGGGCGCGATCGTCACGGCTGCAAACGACGATCGAAAGGAGCTTCCCCCGTTGAAGAGAGCATTCGCCCTGGGCGCCGTCGCGCTCGCCCTGGCCGCGGTCCCCGCCGAGGCCGCCACGAAGAAGTACGTGGGCGAGACCAAGGGCGGCACCAAGATCACCTTCAAGCAGAAGGGCAAGAAGGTCTCGAAGCTGAAGACGATGATCTTCGTGAACTGCGTGTCGCTGCAGACCTCGACGCCGCGCAGCGGCATCGACTTCTACGAGCCGCCCAAGGCGATGCGCATCGGCAAGGAGGTCAAGCAGTCCAAGCTCCAGCCGAGCGCCGTGGCCGGCTGGGAGGTGACCAAGAACTACACGGTCAACCTGACCCGGAAGGGCAAGAAGGTCAAGGGCAAGCTGGCGCTCAACTTCAGCTTCCTTGTGCCCGACCTCTACAACCCGAAGATCTACGTCTGCCAGGGCACGACGCGGTTAACCGCGAAGCCGAAGAAGTAGCGGCCTGCGGCCGAGCGAGCGCGGCTCGGCGGCGCCGCGCTCGCCCCGGGCCCGGGCGTCAGGCGGCGGGCTCCCAGCGCGCGGTCAGGTGGTAGATCACGAGGACCGACAGCAGGACCACGATCACCGACCAGATCGGGAACGCGGTCACGATGCCGATCTGGCCGACCGCCGCCACCGCAGCGAAGAACACGCCGAGCCAGCGGGCCCACTCGCGGGCGGCGAACAGCCCGCCGCCGGCGATCACCTGGACCGCGCCGACGATCAGCGCCGCCCACCCCCAGGCGGTGAGGTCGACGATCAGCACGCCCTCCCCGCCGACGATCACGTTCTCCCCCTCGAGGATCGCCGCGAGCCCCCAGAAGAAGTTGAGGAAGCCGAGGATCACGAGCAGCATCCCGGCGAACACCGCCCACCCGGTCGGCCCGCCCGCGGGCGCCGTGTGGGGCGTGGCCATTCGTTGCTCAGCCATGGTCGCTCCTTTCGCGTTGGCGGGTGCCGCCGGCCGTCCGGCCCGCGGGTTCGTAGCGCGTTCTATCAACGGGTACTCGCCGCCCGGTGGGTAAACAACTGACCCACGACGTGACGAGGCTCGCCGGCAAAGTCGTCTTCCCCGACCGCGTCGCGGCCGGCTGGGTCGAGATCGAGGGCGAGCGGATCCGCGCCGTCGGCGAGGGCGACCCGCCCGGCCCGGCGGAGGCGGTCGGCGGCCTGATCGCCCCCGGGCTGTGCGACCTGCAGGTGAACGGCGCCGTCGGCCGCGAGGTCGTCGACGGGCCCGAGGCGCTGGCCGCGATCGACGAGTACGAGCTGCGCCAGGGCGTGACGAACTACCTCGCGACGGTGACCTCGCGGGCGCTCGACGCCGTCGCCGCGGGGCTGGAGGCGATCGCGGCGGCGGTGCGCGCGCCGCGGACGGGCGTCTGCGGCATCCACTTCGAGGGACCCTTCCTGAGCGCGGAGTGGCGCGGCATCCACCCGCGTGAGCACCTGCGCGACGCGATCGACGGCCTCCCGGCCTGGTACGAGCGGCCCGAGGCGCGGCTCGTCACGCTCGCCCCCGAGCTCCCCGGCGCGGCCGAGGCGGTGCGGGAGCTCGCCCGCCGCGGGGTCGCGGTGTCGCTCGGGCACACCGGGGCGGGCCCCGAGGAGGCCAAGCGCGCCGTCGAGGCCGGGGCGCGGGCGGTCACACACATCTTCAACGCGATGCCCCGGCTGCACCACCGCGACCCGGGCTTCGCCGGCTGGGCGCTCGAGGAACCCCGCGTGGCCGTGGGGGTGATCCCCGACGGCGTGCACGTCGCGCCGGTGTTCCTGCGGCTCGTGCGGGCGCTGGCTGGCCCGCGCGTCGTGCTCGTCTCCGATTCGAGCCCCGCCGCCGGAGCGCCGGACGGCGCGTACCGCTTCGGCGGGGTGGAGGTCCGCAGGCGGGGGGAGCGCGTGCTCCGGGACTCCGCCGGCGGCGAGCCCCGGCTCGCCGGGAGCTGCATCGACCTCGCCGAGGGCCTGCGGCGGTGGGTCCGCCACACGGGCGCGCCGCTGCCCGAGGCGTTCAACGCCGCGTCCGTGCGCCCCGGCAGGCTCATCGGGCTCGAGCTGGGCGTGCGCGAGGGGGCGCTCGCCGACCTCGTGGTCTGGAGCGAGGAGCTCGAGGTCCGCCGGGTGATGCGGCGGGGCGCCTGGCTCGACCTCTGATCACCGGCGCCTGGCGGTCGCCCGCGCCGAACCGGCGCGCGGGGCCGCGGCCGGTGGTAGTAGTGCGCACGGGAGTTAGGGATGAGGCTGCGCGCGCGCCATCCGGTTCGTCTTGCGGGGCTCGCCGCGGTCGCGATCGCGGTTGCGCTCGCCGCGGCGGCGCCCGCGAACGCCGCGCCCTCGTTCGAGGCGCGCGGGAGCGTCAAGCAGGTCTACTCCGTGGACGTGCCGCCGCGCGCCAAGGTCGCGCTTCTCGACCGGCGCGGCAAGGTGATCCAGCGCAAGCGGGCGACCCCGGAGGGCGGCGTGCTCTTCCGCCGGGTGAAGCCCGGGCGCGGCTACCGGGTGCGGGTGAAGGGCCAGGGCACGTCCGGGCCGCTGCGCGTGCTGACCGAGCGTCCCGAGCCGCCCGACGAGAGCATCTACAACCAGAGCCTGCCGAGCTCGGGCTACACGTACATCGAGACGCGCGACGGCACCAAGCTCGCCGCCTACGTGCACCCGGCCGAGGACGTCACGAAGGCGTTCGGCATCGAGCTTCCGAGCCTGGGCGGGAAGCGGCCGGTGCTGATCGAGTACGCGGGCTACGGGTACGCCGACCCCGACGGCCCCGAGAGCGGCATCTCGCTGCTCGCCAACCTGATGGGCTTCACGGTCGTCGACGTGAACATGCGCGGCACCGGCTGCTCGGGCGGCGCCTTCGACTTCTTCGAGCCCCTGCAGGCGCTCGACGGCTACGACGTGATCGAGACCGTCGCGCGCCAGCCCTGGGCGGCGAACGGCAAGGTGGGGATGCTCGGCATCTCCTACGGCGGGATCAGCCAGCTCTTCACCGCGGCGACCCGCCCGCCGAGCCTCGCCGCGATCACGCCGCTCTCGGTGATCGAGGGCGTGCAGACGACGCTCTTCCCGGGCGGCATCCTCAACACCGGCTTCGCCCTCGAGTGGGCCAAGGACCGTATCGCCGACGCGAAGCCCGCGGGCCCGGACAGCGGCCAGCCCTGGGCGTGGGAGCGCATCCAGCAGGGCGACCAGATCTGCAAGCGCAACCAGGCGCTGCACGGCCAGGCCGTCGACCTGCTGCGCAAGATCCGCAACAACCGCACCTACAAGCCGAAGATCGCCGACCCGCTCACGCCGGCCAAGTTCGTCGACAAGATCGAGGTGCCGACGTTCCTCGTCTGCCAGTGGACCGACGAGCAGACGGGCGGCTTCTGCCCGAACCTCGCCGACCGCTTCACGGGCACCGACAAGAAGTGGTTCACGTTCACGAACGGCACGCACGTCGACGCGCTCAGCCCGTGGATCTTCAACCGCCTCTACGACTTCCTGAAGATCTACGTGGCCAAACAGGCGCCGCTCACGAGCATGGCCGTGATCCAGGCCGCGGCGCCGATCGTCTACGACGAGGCGATGGGGATCTCCGGGGTGACGCTCCCGCTCGACCAGATCCAGCTTTTACCCACCCTGGAGCTCGCGCGCTCGGCGTTCGAGAAGCTGCCGCAGGTCCGCGTGCTGTTCGAGAACGGCGCAGGGGGCTCGCCGGGCCTGCCCTACCCGCGCTGGGAGGCGACGTTCGACCGCTTCCCGCCCCCGCGCAGGCAGGCGCGCACCTGGTTCTTGCGGAAGGCGGGCAAGCTCGCCGACAGCAAGCCGGCGGGCGCGGCCAAGAGCTCGTTCAAGGCCGCCCCGCACGCGGGCAAGCCGACCAACTTCGAGGGCGACACGGGCGCCGGAAACCTCTGGACGGCCTCGCCCACCTACGACTGGCAGGAGCACCCTGCCGGCACGTCCGCGTCGTGGATAACCGAGCCCCTCGACCGCGACATCGTCGTGATCGGCCGCGGCGCCGTGCATTTGTGGGTGCACTCCGCGAAGCCCGACGTCGACCTGCAGGCGACGATCAGCGAGGTGCGCCCGGACGG
>DATCLC010000131.1:0-26103 GCA_036564135.1 Solirubrobacterales bacterium | reverse complement strand
TCGGCCTCCTCGAGCACGAGCACGCCCGCGCCCTCGCCCATCACGAAACCGTCGCGGTTCTTGTCGAACGGGCGGGAGATGCCGATCTGCGAGGTCGCCCCCATCGCCGCGAACGCCGCCGTGGCGAGCGGAGTGAGCGTCGACTCCGCGCCGCCGCAGACGACCGCGTCGGCGTCGCCCGAGCGGATCATGCGCATCGCGTCGCCGATCGCGTGGGCGCCCGCCGCGCAGGCGGAGACCACGCCGTACGTGGGCCCGTGCAGGCCGTGGCGCATGGCCACCGAGGCCGCGCCGGCGTTGCCCATCATCAGCGGCACCGAGAGGGGCGAGACCGCCTTCGGCCCGCGGTTGCGCAGCACCTCGGTCTGCTCCTCGAGCGAGCCGAGGCCGCCGATGCCGGTGCCGATCACGCAGCCGATGCGCTCGGAGTCGTACGGGAGCTCGTCCTCCCACCCCGCCGCGGCGATCGCCTCGTTGGCGGCGACGACCGCCAGCTGGGTGAAGCGGTCCGCCCGGCGCGCCTCCTTGCGGGAGAAGTGGTCGGTCGGGTCGAAGTCGGAGCAGCTGCCGACGCCGCCGACGATCCCGCACTCGCCCGCGATCCAGCGGTCGAGCAGCGCGTCGGCGCCCAGGCCGAGCGGTGTCACCGCGCCTACGCCCGTGATCACTACTCGTCTGGTCATCGCAGCACCTCCGTTTGCCGTTTTGAGAGAGAAGTCGAGCCGTTCCGCGCTTAACTCGCGCGCTCGACCACCAGGTCGATCACCTGGCCGACCGTCTCGAGGCCCTTGAGGTCGTCGCCCTCCAGGCGCACGCCGAACTCGTCCTCGACGATCTGGGCGAGCTCGACCACGTCGAGCGAGTCCACGTCGAGCTCCTCGAACGTCGCGTCGCGGTTGATCCGGTCCGGGTCCGCGCCGACCTCGGCGAGCCCGTCGAAGATCACCTTCTGGACCGCCTCGTCAGTTGCCTTGGTGGTCATCTCCTTGCTCCTTTCGCTCTCTCGATCTCCCTCGGCGACGGCCGGCGCCTCATGCGCTCAGGCCGCCGTCGACGACCAGGGTCGTTCCGGTCACGTAGCTCGCCTCCTCGGAGGCGAGGAAGCGGATGCACGCGGCGACCTCCTCGGGGGTCCCCGCCCGCCGGGCGGGGATCGCGCCCAGCGTCTCCGCGCTGACGTCCTCGGTGAGCTTCGTCTCGACGAAGCCCGGGGCAACGGCGTTCACCGTCACGCCGCGCCGGGCGACCTCGACGGCGACCGTCTTGGTCATCCCGATCAGCCCCGCCTTGGCAGCCGCGTAGTTGGCCTGGCCGACGTTGGCGCGCGGGCCGACCACCGACGCCACGTTCACGATCCGGCCCCAGCGGGCGCGGATCATCGGCCGCAGCGCGCGGCGCGTGGCGCGGAAGGCGGCGTTGAGATTGGTGTCGACGACGCGCTCCCAGGCCTCGTCGTCGAGCTGCGCGGCGATGTTGTCGTCGCGCACGCCGGCGTTGTTGACGAGCACCAGCACGCTGCCGTGCTCGGCCTCCAGGCGGGCGAAGGCGGCCTCCATCGCGTCCGCGTCGGTGACGTCGGCCGCGATCGGCACGGCGATGCCGCCCTCGGTCTCGATCTCGTGGGCGAGCGCCTCCGCGCCCTCGCGGTCGGCGCGGAACGTGATGCCCACGGGCCAGCCCTCGGCGGCGAGCGCGCGGGCGGTGGCGGCGCCGATGCCGCGGGAGGCGCCCGTGACCAGAGCGCAGCCCTCGCGCACGGGGCGCTCGGCCCCGGCGCGCGCGCCGTTCGCCTGCACGGTTGCGTCAGTCATCCGTAGCTCCCTCCCACTCGACGACGGTTGCGCCCCAGGTGAGCCCGCCCCCGAAGGCGGCGAGCAGGACCCGCGAGCCGGGCCGCACGCGGCCGTCCTCGACGGCGCGCGCGAGGGCGATCGGCACCGAGGCGGCCGACGTGTTCCCGTAGGTCGAGATGCACTCGACGACGCGCTCGGCCGGAAGCTTCAGGC
Source organism: Solirubrobacterales bacterium (assembly GCA_036564135.1). Taxonomy (GTDB): domain Bacteria; phylum Actinomycetota; class Thermoleophilia; order Solirubrobacterales; family 70-9; genus RSA11. The sequence continues at coordinate 24,097 of DATCLC010000131.1, read as the reverse complement.
GCTGGCCGACGGCGCGCAGGATGCGGGCGTTGGCCTGGTGGTAGATGAAGGCGTCGATGTCCTCGAGCTCGACGCCCGCGGCCTCAGCGGCGCCGCGGGTGACGTCGGTGAGCCGCGCCACCGCCTCGCGGAAGGTGTCCTGACCCTCCATGCGCAGGATGCCCTCGGCGCGCTCGGCGACGACCAGGTCGCCGCGCGCGCCGTCGCTGCCCATCAGCACGGGGCCGATGCGCCCGCCGTCGCGCGCCGGGGCGATCACCGCGGCGCCGGCACCGTCGGCGAAGAGGGCGGCCGTCGAGCGGTCGTTGTGGTCGATGATCCGGGTCATCAAATCCGCGCCCACGACGAGCACCGCGCGGGCGCGGCCCGTCTCGACGAGCGGGGCGCCGACCGCGAGCGCGGCGAGGAAGCCGTTGCAGGCCGCGCCGACATCGAGCGCGCCCGCGTTGGGCGTGCCGAGCTCCGCGGCGACGAGCGGCCCGAGGTTCGGGGTGATCCGGTCGTGGCTCATGGTGGCGGCGAGCACGAGGTCGACGTCGGCGGGGGCCAGGCCCGCGCGCTCGAGCGCCCCGCGGGCCGCGCCGGTCGCGAAGTCCAGGAGGGTCTCGTCGTCGGCCGCGACGCGCCGCTCGCGCACGCCGGTGCGCTCGACGATCCAGTTCTCCTCGACGCCGATGCGTTCGGCGATCGGGGCGTTGCCCTCGACCCGCTCGGGCACGGCCATGGCGATCGATGCGAAGGCGGCGGGGATGCGCCCGGGCTCGGGCGCCGCGGTGCGCTCGGTGGCCTCCGGCGCCGCGGTCGTGTCAAGCATGGGCCGCCTCCGGTCGCTCGGACAGGTTGCGCTCGACGAGCCCGGTGAGCACCTTGCCCGGCCCGGTCTCGATGAAGCGCTCGATGCCGCGCGCCCAGAGCGCCCGCATGGTCTCGCGCCAGCGGACCGGGCGGACGAGCGCGCCGGCGAGCTCCTCGCGCGGGTCGGTGAAGGGCGCCGCCGCCGTGCACGAGTACACGGGGACCTTGGGCTCGCTGAAGTCGATTTCGTCGAGTGCGGCGCGGAACTCGCCGACCACGGGCTCCATCGCCGGCGAGTGGAAGGCGCCGCGGATCGGCAGACGCACGGCGCGCAGGCCGGCGGCGCGGGCGTCCTTGCGGGCGGCCGCCAGGTCGTCGTCGTGGCCGGCGACGACGAGCTGGTCGGGCGCGTTGTCGTTCGCGGGCGTGAGGCCGTGGCGCTTGGCGATCTCCCGGGAGGTCTCGCCGGGACCCAAGAGGGCGAGCATGCCGCTCTCGCCGTCGGCCTCGGCGGCACGCTGCATGAGCGTGCCGCGGGTCGCGGCGATGCGCAGGCCGTCCTCGATCGAGATCGCGCCACCCGCCGCGAGCGCGGCGAGCTCGCCGAGCGAGTGCCCGGCGATGCACTCGGCCTCGGGGCTGCCCGCCTCCTGCCAGCCTGCGATGCTCGCGCAGTAGATCGCGGGCTGCGCGAAGCGGGTGCCGTCGTTCACGCGCTCGAACGGGTCGTCGCCGACGAGCTCGTTCGCGAGCTCGAGCAGCTCCGGGCACTGCGCGGCGACCTTCTCCTTCATCCCGGGCTCCTGGCTTCCCTGGCCGGGGAAGAGCAGCGCGGTGCGTTGGAGACGACTCATCACGGCGATAATTCACCTCGGCCCGGCGTTGGTCACGCGGACGCGCGGGCATACCCCCCGTTCGGAGGGGGGTGCGCGGAGAGGCGGGGGGTGGGGCGTAACCCAAACCCCCCGAAGGGCGGGCTGCTAGGTGATCAGGCCGAGCCGCTGGGCGGCTTTGACGGCCTCGGCGCGGTTGCGCACGCCGAGCTTGCGGTAGATCGAGCTCGTGTGCTCCTTGACGGTGTGCGGGGAGAGGTAAAGCTCCTTCGCGATCTCGGCGTTGGTGTGCCCCTGGGCGATGAGCGCGATCACCTCGCGCTCGCGCTCGGTGAGGTTGGCGCCGCTCGCGTCAGGGGCCGGCGCGAAGACCTCCTGGCCGAGGCCGACCATGCGCACCGCGCGCACCACGTCGGCCGCGCCCCAGTCCTTCGAGACGAAGCCCGAGGCTCCCGCGGCGCGGGCGACCGCCGGCGAGATCCGGCCCGCGCCGGAGATCAGCAGGATGCGCATCCCGGGGTGCTCGCGGTGGAGCTCCTCGGCCACCTCGGCACCCGACTCGCCGCGCAGGAACAGGTCGACCAGCGCGACGTGCGGGCGCAACCGTTCGGCTTGGGCGAGCGCCTCGCGGCCGTTCGTGGCGGCGGCGCAGCTCTCCACCCAGCTCTGGCGCTCAAGGAGCAGGCGGAAGCCCCAGTGGACGACGTCGTGATCGTCGACCACCAGGACGCGCAGGCGCTCATCCATCCGCGTCGCCCTCCCCGATCGGGCAGACGATCCGCACGCGCCAGCGCCCGTCGTCGTAGGGGCCGTACTCGAGCACGCCCTCGCGCTGCAGCGCCTCGATGCCGGCGAGCTTGAGGCCGAGGCCGCCCTCGGCCTGGCGCGTGCCGTGGACGCCGTCGTTGACGATCTGCAGGGTGAGCGCGCCGTCGCGATGGGTCAGCACCACGTTGATCTCCGAGGCGTTCGCGTGCTTGTCCGCGTTGCGCATCGCCTCGGCGAGCACGGACTGCAGGAGCGCCTCGAGCCGCGCGGGGACGCGGACTCCCTCCTGCCAGTCGACGCGCACGCGCGGGTCGTGCTCCTCGAGGCGCTCGAGCATGCGGCGCAGGGTCGTCTTGGTCTCGTGCTCGGGCGGCGCGAGCTGGCGCTCGAGCGAGCCGCGCAGCTCGGCGAGCACGGAGCGCACCTCGGCATGGGCCCGCTTGCGGTCCTCGTCGGAGAGCGGGCCCTCGGCGCCGAGCACGAGCGAGAGCCCGAAGAGGCGCTGGATCACCTGGTCGTGGATCTCGCGCGCGAGCGCGATGCGCTCGCTGAGGCGGTTGGCGCGCTCGCGCATGCTGGTCGAGCGCTCGACGCTGGCGACGAGCGCGGCACCGCGAGCCAGAGTGCGCAGCGGCAGGCGCTCCGACTCGTCGAGCTCGAACTCGGCGCCGTTGCAGTCGGCGAAGATCACCCCGAGCCAGGCCCCACCCGCCGAGACCGGCACGCAGGCCACCGCGTTCGTGCCGATCGTGTCGGCGAAGCGGACCGGGATCTCGCCCCTCAGATCGCCCGACGCGATCACCACGTCGTCCTGCTCGAGCGCCCGCTGGGCGAGCGGCGCGTCGGCGAGCGTGCCCTCCACCTGGCGGGCGAGGTCGGGGTCGACCCCGGCCGAACCCACGGTGCGCACGGCGCGGTAGGCGGGGTCGTAAAGCATCAGGATCGCCCGCTCGAGCCGGGTCAGCCGGCAGACGGCAGCGCAGAGCCGGTCGTAGAACTCAGCCGGATCGATCGCGTCCGAGCCGAGCTGCTCGACGAGAACATCAACGGCCTGATCGCGCTGCGAGGTCATTGCGAGGCATGACAGTACTCGCGCGTTGAGCAGAGCGTCAGCTCGCGAGCGATGGGATCGGGCTACTGGCCGAGCGCCCTCCGGCGGCGGCTGACGATCGCCTCGAAGGGGCCCACCAGCCACCACGCGACGACCGCGGCGACCGAGCTCCAGAAGGCGAGCGGGACCGACACCAAAAAGAACGCCACCGGGGCCAGCGACTGCAGCATGTCCCAGCGGTAGGACTCCGCGGTCGGCGGCGTGCGCAGGAGGTTGTTGCGGTAGGCGTGGCGGAACATCCAAACCTCCAGGCCGCTGACCACCGCGATCACCACGGCGTAGATCGAGACGGCGAGCGGGTTGTAGAAGTAGTCGCCGAGCAGCGCCGTCGGGAACGGCACGAAGGCGATGAACGCCAGGTAGACCAGGTTGCGGAAGATGAGGCCCGTGTCCATCCTGGCGAGCTCGCCGATGAACGAGTGGTGCGCGAGCCAGTAGCGCCCGATCACGGCGAAGCTGATGAAGAACGAGACGATCTGCTCGCTCATCTCGTTCAGCTTGTCCGCGAGCTCGCGGACGCTTTCGGCGTCGCTCAGCGCCGGCACGGCGACCTCGACGACGAGCAGCGTCATCGCGATCGCGAAGATCCCGTCGCTGAACGCGATCACCCGCGAGAACTCCTCGGTCCCGCGCGCGTGAGCCTCCTCGGGGACGGCCGACCCCCCCTCGGCGGGGTCCGGTGCAGGTGGCTCGGGCGCGGCCTGGGGCATGGGTGCGCTCACAGTAACCGCCGGTGCCCCCGGAACGGGAGCGCTGGGCCGCGCGCCCCGTCCCGCATCGCGAACAGACCCCAAACGTCGGCGGCGCCGACCTCAGCGCTCGAGCAACGCCTCCCCCGGCAGCCCCGCATCATCGATTCCCAGCACCCCCGCGATCGTCGCCGCGACGTCCACCAGCCGCGCCGGGCGCGAGGGCTCGCGGAGACGCGACGCGCCGGGCGCCACCACCGCCCACGCGTCGCCCGCGGTGTGGTTGCCCGAGCGGCCGCTGCCGGTGCCCGCGCGGCGCACCTCGCCGAAGCGCTCGGAGATCACGCGGTCGAGGCGGGTGGCGGGGCGCTCGCTCCAGCGCACGCTGAGGTCGGGCAGGCGGTCGGCGCGCTCGCCGGGGTAGAGGTCGCGCACGCGCACGACCTCCTCGACGGCGGGTTCCCCGTCGGGGTCATGGAAGGTGCGCAGGCCCGCCTCGATCTCCTCGCACAGCGCGTCGGCATCCGCCGGGTCGACGATCCCGTCGCGCTCGCGCCCGCGCAGGTTCAGGCGGATGTATCCCTGATTGTCGGCGGGGTGGGCGAAGGCCCGCGTGGTGCTCCAGTCGAGGCCGCGCAGCTCGAGGCGCGCCGTGAGCTCGAGCGCGAGCCGGTCGGGGATCGCGTTGGCGATCGCCCCGCGCCAGCGCGTGGGCAACGCGGCGCGCAGCCGCCAGATCCAACCGGCCGCGTCGTCCTCGGGTAGCGGCCCGCCGCGCAGGACCGCGGCGAGCATGCCGGGCAGAAGGTCGGCGCGGCTCGTGTTCACGTCCATCCCGACCGCGGAGGTGACGATCACGTCATCGGCGTCGCCCAGCGCGCGCACCACCCGTCCCATCGCCCGGTCCACCGCGCGGTAGACCTCGCGCAGAGCGCTCTCGAGCTCGGCCCGCTCGCCCGCCGGCGGCTCGTCGCCCAGCTGCGAGAGGTCCCAGAACTGGTGTCCCGCGAGGTGCGCCGAGCTGAAGGTGAGCCAGGCGAGGTCGTAGCGCCCCTCGCCCATCAGGCGGAGGGCCGCGTCGGCCACGCGGCCCGGCGCCGACACGAGCTTGGCCTTGAGCCCGAGCAGCTCGCGGGTGGTCGGCCGGCCGAAGATCTCCGTGGCCTGCGGGCCGGGCCCGATGCGCCGGCCCGCCTCCGCCGGCGCCGCCCAGCGGGGCAGCACGACCCGGTCGCGGAAGCCGACCCCACACACGAGGGTCCCCCACTCCGCCCGCCACTCGCCCGGCGGGCGGCTCTCGTACGGGTCGATCGCGAGCGTGCGCAGGCCCGCGCGCGCGAGCAGCTCCCACACCGGCGCGGGCGCGTCGAACGCCCGGGCGTACCGCGCGCGCTGCTCGACCGCGGACCACTGGAACGGGTAGAAGAGCCCATGGTCGCCGAGCTCGCGCCCGCTGTAAAGGGTGTAGAAGGCCCCCGCTGCGAAGTCGACCGCGGGCGTCTCGAGCTCGGTGTGCCGGCCGCGCTCGCGCAGCGCCGCCAGCTCGGGGAGCTCCCCCTCCGCGAGCATGCGCTCGACCAGCGTCACGCTGGCCGCGTCGAACTGCAGCACGCAGATCACAGCGGTACCGCTCCCTCCGCGCAGTCGACCCGTTCGCCCCCGAGCGCGAGCGAGCGGGCCGCGCACGCGATCACCGCCATCACCCGCGCGCCGTCCTCGGCCGTGGCGAGCTCGCCGGGCGAGCCCCCGCGGACCGCGCTCGCGAAGGTCGCGAGCTGGGCGGCGAGCGAGGCGACGAGCGGGTGCGGCCCCGGGCGCAGCCGTTGAGCCACCCCGCGCACGAGGCCGCCCACGGCGCGCCGCTCGACGACCTCCCCCTCGGCGTCGCGCACCACGACGCGCTCGCGGTGGAACCGGTCGCACGCGCAGGCGATCCGCGCGCGCCCGCGCTCACCCGTGATGTCGATCCGCACCCGCTCGGGCCGCGGTGAGGTCGCGGCCAGCGAGCGCGGCGCGCCGAGCCCGGCGCGCAGTGCGAGGTCGACGAGGTGCGGGGCCAAATCGAGCAGCGCGGGGTCGCGCACCTCAAGCGGCGCCCACGAGAAGCGGCGGTAGTTGAGCTGGAGCTCGATCGTCCCGCCCTCAGGCAAGCCGTCGCGCAGCCCGCGGCCGAGCGAGAAGCGGCGGTTGAACCCGACGTACGGCGCCGGTTCCAAGGCGGCCAGGCGCCGCGCACCCTCCAGATCCGGCGCGGGCGGCTTCTCGACGAGGCACGGCAGCCCGGCGGAGGCGGCGAGCTCGGCGACCCCCTCGTGCGTGTCCGGCGGCGAGGCCACCACGAGCCCGTCGATCTCCCCCGCCTCGATCAGCTCCTCCGCGGTCGCGTGAGCCCGGGCTTCGGCGCCGGCCAATAGATCGCGCCGCTCGGCCTCGGGGTCGGCGAAGGCGACGAACTCCACCGTCGGCGTGAGCCCGGCCGCGGGCACGTAGCCCACCTCCGCGAGCCGGCCGCAGCCGACGAGCCCGAGCCTGGCGGGGACGAGGATCACGCCCGCTCGACCTCCCCGGTTCGGTCCGCGCGGGCGCGCGCCCACTCCCGCGCGCCGTGCTCCGCGAGGGCCGCGCCCGCGGCCGCAGCGGCCGTCGCGTGGTGGATCAAATGCAGCGGGACGCCCGCAAGCGCGAGGCGCGCGCCCCCGGCCCGCACGAGCAGCGCGTAGAAGGGCAGGTTCGGGGCCATGCTCGCCGCAGCCAGGACGAGCGCCGCCCGCGGCCTGCGTACGCACAGCGCGAGCGCGGCGAGCGCCGCCGCGCCGGTGGCGACCCGCTGTCGCCAGGACAAGTTCAGCGTGCCGGCGAGCCGTCCGCGCTCGAGCTGCAGGCGCATCCACGGCAGCCCGCGCCGGGCGAAGTCGGTGACGAGCATCCCGCTGAGCGTCCAGCGCTTGAGGTGCGTGCCGCGGATCCCCGGGTCGAGCACGATCCGCGCCCCGTTCTCGCGCAGCCGCATGCCGAGCTCGATGTCCTCGACCGACGGCCGCGAAAACCGGCGCTCGTCGAAGCCGCCCGCCGCGTCCCACTCGCGGCGGCGGACAGCGCCGAGCCCGGCCCAGAACGTCTCCGCCTCCCCCGCCGAGCCCGCGTGGATGTGGTGGTGGAGGAGGTTGCGAAAGCGCGAGACGAGCCCGGGCGCGGCGGGGCGGTCGTCGTAGGCGCCGAAGATCGCCCCGAGCCCGGGATCGGACGCGAACGCCGCCTCGATGCGCGCGAGCGCGTCGCGGTGCACCGCCACGTCGGCGTCCACGAAGACCAAGGCGTCGCCCCGCGCCCTGCGCGCCCCTTCGTTGCGGGCGGCGGCCGGCCCCGGCGCAGCCGCGTCGGCGACCACGATCAGTTCGGCGTCGGTGGGCAGCGCCTCCCGGAGCGCCGCGACGCAGCGCTCGAGCGTTGCGGGCGAGTCTGTCGCTGGAACGATGACGGAGAGCATGAGAAGACGGCCGGCCCCGGCCGGCGGCCAACGTTAACGCTCTCCGTCGAGGGCCCGCGAGCGTCTCGCTTCGCCCTAGCGCCGCGCCAATAGATCGCTCAGGTAGGCCAGGCTGCGCTCGGCCTGCTCGATGGTCCCGCACTCCACCGAGAGCGTGAGCTCCCGGTCGAGCGGGTCGAGGATCGAGAGCACCCGCTCCCAGTCCACGACACCGTCGCCGCACGCGCACCCCACCGGCGTGCCCGTGACCTTGCCGCGCTCGCGCTCCGCGTGCTCGAAGGAGATGTCCTTCGCGTGCACGTGGCGCACCTGCGGCGCGACCCGCTCGAGCGCCTCGTAGGGGTCCTCGGCGGCGGCGAGGTAGGCGTTGCCGGTGTCCCAGTTGACCGCGATCCACGGCGAGGGCACGAGCTCCACGATCCGCAGGAGCCCCTCGCTGGTCTTCGTGTAGATGCCGTGCGGCTCGACACAGATGTACTTGCGGTGCCGCTCGGCCACCTGGGCGACCTTCGAGAGCGTGTAGCGCATCGCCTCGTGCGCGCGCTCGTCGTCCATCCAGTCGGGCTTGACCATCTCGTCGGTGTTGAGGAACTCCGCCCCGACGTAGTCGGCCAGCACCGCGGCGCGCGTCAGGCGCGGGATCGCGGCCTCGGGCTTCATCAGGGGGCTGTGCGCCGAGAGCGACGCGACCTTCACGCCTGCCTCGTCGCAGATCTCCTTCATCAGGAGCGGGTCCTCCTCCATCGAGAAGGAGTGGAAGTACTCGACCTCGCTGAGCAGCTCCCAGCCGGTGTGGACCATGGGCTCAATCCACTCGTAGCCGAGCTCGGCCGCCACCTTGACGCCTGCCCTGAAGCCCAGGTCCGAGCTGCGGACGAACTCCATGTTGACCGCGATCCTGTAGCTAGCCACGCTGCCTCCTTCCCCGCACTTCGGCGATGACGAGGTGGAGTATTCGGCTGACCCGGCGCGCCGTCTTGCCTGATGTTGCGGCCGGTAGATAATGAACATCCCGTGGCCCCGACCGCGACAGCCGAGGCGCCGCGCTTCATCGATCGCGACGCGGTCTATCACGCCGACACGTGCGCGCCCCTGGCCGCGGCGGCGGCGCGGGGCGAGGTCGAGTTGCGCGCGCTCGCGCGCGGGACCTACCCCGGCACTCGGCTCACCGACGGCACCCTCCCCGGCCTGCGCAGCGTCGGCCTCTGGGACGCCTCCCGGCCGCAGACGTGGGGCCTCGACTGGCACCGCAACGAGGGGATCGAGATCACCTGCCTCTTGCACGGCAACGTGGGCTTCGCGACCCGCTCGGGCGCGTGGCGGCTCGACCCGGGCGCGGTGACCGTCACGCGCCCGTGGCAGGAGCACCGCGTCGGCGACCCGCGCGTGGACGCCTCCCTGCTCGCCTGGATCATCCTCGACGTCGGCGTGCGGCGCCCGCACCAGGCCTGGGTGTGGCCCGAGTGGGCCGCGCTCGCGCCGCAGGACGCCGCCCGCCTCACCGAGCTCCTCCAGTACAACGAGCACCCGGTCTGGCGCGGCGCGCCCGCCGTGACCGCCGCCTTCGAGCGGCTCGTGCGGCTCGTCGAGCGCGTCCCCGGACGCGACCCCGGCGCGGAGTCCCAGCTGCGAATCGCGATCAGCGAGGTCCTGCTCGCCGTGCTCGAGATGCTCGAGGGCGAGCGGATCGAGCGCGACGAGGCGCTCGCCTCCCCGCGTCGCTCGGTGGCGCTGTTCCTCGAGGAGCTCGACGAACGCCTGGGCGAGCCGTGGACGCTCGCCTCGATGGCATCGGCGTGCGGGCTCGGGCGCACGCAGTTCAGCCATTACTGCCGCGAGCTCACGAACATGTCGCCGATCGAGCACCTCAACTTCCGCCGGCTCTCCCGTGCGGCCGAGCTCCTGCGCGAGCGGCCATCCGCGTCGGTGACCGAGATCGCCTTCGAGTGCGGCTTCCGCTCGAGCCAGTACTTCGCGACGGCGTTTCGCCGGCAGTTCGGGGTGACGCCGAGCGGGTGGCGGGCGGGCGCTGCGGCGTGAGCCCGGGCGCAGGTGGCGACGGGGCCGCTCCGGCTCCGGTGTGCCCGGCGACGCGCGCGCGCCACGCTGTCCGTAGGGTTATTAGGGATGCCTAACTCCCCTGCTGACCAGCCGGTCGCCGTGCTCGGCGCTGGGCCGGCGGGCCTGACGGCCGGCTACGCGCTCGCGAAGCGCGGCGAGCCCGTGATCGTGTTCGAGGCCGACGAGGTCGTCGGCGGGCTCGCGCGCACCGTCGTGCGCGACGGCTACCGGTTCGACCTGGGCGGCCATCGCTTCTTCACGAAGAGCGCCGAGGTCGAGGCGCTATGGCACGAGGTGCTTGGCGCCGAGCTGCTCGTGCGCCCGCGGCTCTCGCGCATCCGCTGGCGCGGGCGCTTCATCGAGTATCCGCTGCGGCTGGGGGACGTGATGCGCAAGGTCGGCCCGGTCGAGCTCGTGCGCTGCGCCGCCTCGTACGCGGCGGCGGTCGCGCGCCCGCGCCGCCAGGCCGAGACCTTCGAGGAGTGGGTCACCCAGCGCTTCGGGCGGCGCCTGTTCGAGCTCTTCTTCCGCTCGTACACGGAGAAGGTCTGGGGCGTGCCGACCAGTGAGATCCGCGCCGAGTGGGCGGCGCAGCGCATCCGCGAGCTCTCGCTCGGCCGCGCCGTGCGCGCGGCGCTGCTGGGCGACGGCGGCGAGGTGCACAGCCTGATCGACCGCTTCCACTACCCACGCCTCGGCCCGGGCCAGATGTGGGAGGAGATGGCCGCAGCGACCGAGCGCTTCGGCGGCGAGGTGCACCTCCACGCCCCGGTGACCGCGCTCGAGCACGACGGCGAGCGCATCACCGCCGTCCGGGCCGCCGGCGAGCGGGTGGAGCCGCGCGCGGTGATCTCCTCGCTCCCGCTCGCAGAGGCCGTCGCGTGCTTCGACCCGGCCGCGCCCGACGAGGTCAGGGCGGCCGCCCGCGGGCTGCGCTACCGCGACTTCCTCACCGTCGCGCTCGTCGTGCAGGGCGCCGATCCCTTCCCGGACAACTGGGTCTACGTCCACGACCCCGAGGTGCGCGTCGGGCGCATCCAGAACTTCCGTGCCTGGAGCCCGGACATGGTCCCCGACCCCGACCGCTCCTGCGTCGGCATGGAGTACTTCTGCTTCGAGGGCGACGAGCTCTGGGAGACCGACGACGACCGCCTCGTCGAGCTCGCCACGGCGGAGCTCGAGCGCACCGGCCTGGTCGAGCCCGGCCGGGTGGAGCGCGGCTACGTCGTGCGCGTCCCCAAGGCCTACCCGATCTACGACTCCCGCTACGCCGACCGCGTCGCAGTCATCCGCGCCTGGCTCGAGCGCTTCCCCAACCTCCAGCAGATCGGCCGCAACGGCCTGCACCGCTACAACAACTCCGATCACTCGATGCTCACCGCCCTGCGCGCCGTCGAGAACCTCTGCGACGGCACCGCCCACGACATCTGGGCCGTGAACGCCGACAGCGTCTACCACGAGGAGGCGCTGCCGGAGGAGCACCCCTACCGGCGCGCCCCGGTCACCCCCGCCGTCGAAGGCGTCGCCGAGCCCGAGCCCGCGCAGGCTCCCGCCCGGTAGGCCTCCCAGCGCCCCTCGGCGCCGACCGGCTGCCCGCGCAGCCGCGCGAGCGTGGCCACGCCCGGAGCTGCCCGCGGGCCCAGGACGAGCGTGCCGCGCCGCGGGACGACGGGCCCCGAGTAGGCGACGCCGCTCAGCGGCACCTCGAGCCGCCAGGCGAGCGCGGTCTGGACGACCAGATCAGAGGTCGCGAGGGGCGGACACGAGAGCAGCGCCTCGCGGTCGCGCGCGGCGAGCGCGAAGAGCTCGTCCACCCCCTCGGCGAAGTCGCGCGCTTCCGCGAGCTGCCCGGGGACGCGACCTGCGCGCATCCCCGCGTCCACGAGTCCCGCGACGAGCACGAGTGCCGCGAGCGCCGGGGCCGCGACCCCGAGCGCGGCGCGGCGCCGCCGCTCCAGCAGCGCGCCGGCGAGCCGGACGAGTCCCACCCCGCCGAGCGCGCAGGCGAGCGCGCCCGCCGGCGCCATGAAGCGCGGCAGCCCCGCGTAGCCCGCCGCAGCAAGCACGGCGACGAGCGCTATCCACGCGAGCGTCCCGCCGGCGAGCACGGCGATCTCCCGCTCGCGCTCGCCGCCCGCCCCTGCCCGCGCGGCGGCGAACGCCAGCGCGCCGACGGCGAGCGCCCCGACCCAGAGGGCGACGGGGACCAGCGCGGCCGCGCGCCCCAGGACCTCGAGCGCCTCCACCGGGGGGGAGCCCGTGCCCTCGCGCGCGCGGCGCGCGCCCTCGAGCGCATCGCCCGCGCCCAACAGGTCGGGCCCGAACCAGAGCGCCCCGACGAGGACCGCCCCCAGCACCACCGGCAGCGCCTCCAAATGGCCCGCGCGCGCCTCGCGCCAAGCGTAGGCAGCCGCGAAGGGCCACGCCTCAGGGCGGATCAGGCACGCGAGCCAACCCAGGCCCGCAGCGAGCGCGGGCCTGCGCGCGAGCGCGGTGAGCACCGCGGCGAGCACCAGCGCCGTGAGCAGCGGCTCCGAGAGCCCGCCCGCAAATTGCCGCGCCCACGGGGTGAACCCGTCGTGCAAAAACAGCGTGCCCACCCCGGCGAGCCCGGCCGCGGCCGCGGCGCCGCGGCCGCCCGACCCCTCAAGCCGCCACGCGAGCGTCGCCGCGAGCGGCGCCACCGCGAGCCAGCCCCAGCGCGCGATCAGCAGCCAGAGCTCCGGGGCAAGGTCGCTCACCCACGCGAACGGCACCGAGATCAGCACGGGCAGCGGCTTCCACGAGGGCCCCGCGGAGGTGTCCAGCTCGAGCTGACCGAGCTCGCGCGCCCACACGAGCCACCCCCACGGGTCGAACACCGGGGCAAAGGGCGCCAGCAGGCTGAGTGCGGCGAGCCCGCCGAGCGCGAGCGCCGCGAGGGCAAACGGCGTAGCGGAGCGGGTCCACGGCTGCCTGCGGGCGGCGGCGGGGCCGCTCCGTGCCCGTGTGCTCAGCGTAGAATTCGGCATCCCTAATGGCCCTCCGGCATCTTTTCACCGCGCTGGGCGGGATCGCAGCCTGCCTGACGCTAGCCGCTTGCGGCGCCTCGACCTCCAGCAGCGACGGAGGTCCCGCTGAGCCTGAGGAAGAAGGGATCACCCTGTACTCGGGCCGGATCGCCGCCGCGATCGGCGGCGCCGTTGACGCCTACGAGGCCGAGGTCAACAAGGACGTTCAGGTGCGCTTCGCCGACACGGCCGACCTCGCCGCGACGATCGTCGAGGAGGGCGACGCATCGCCCGCCGATGTCTTCTTCGCCCAGGAACCAGGCGCGCTCAGCGCGCTCGCCGATCGCGGCCTGCTCGCGAAGCTCCCCGACGACATCCTGCGCCTGGTTCCCGCGGAGTACCGCGACCCGCAGGGGCGCTGGGTCGGGGTCACGGGCCGCGCGCGGGTGATCGGCTACTCCAAGGAGAACGTCGACCCCTCGGAGCTGCCCGACTCGCCGCTCGAGCTCACCGACCCCGAGTGGCGCGGCCGCGTGGGCTGGGGCCCGCAGACGGGCTCGCTGCAGGAGTACGTCTCCGCGCTGCGCCTCGAGTACGGGGACGAGCGAACTCGCGAGTGGCTCGAGGGCATGGTCGCCAACGACGCGCAGGCCTACCCCAACAACGTCGCGATCCGCGACGCGCTGGCCGCCGGCGAGATCGACGTGGGCCTGCTCAACCACTACTACATCGCCCAGGCCGTGGCCGCCGAGGGCGAGGACTACCCGGTCGGCGTCCACTTCCCGCCCGAGGGCCTGGGCTCGCTCGTCTTGATCGCGGGCGCCGCCGTGCTCGAGTCCAGCGACCGCAAGGAGGAGGCCTTCGACTTCGTGCGCTCGCTGCTCTCCGAGGAGACGCAGACCTTCTTCACGAGCAGCTCCAAGGAGTACCCGCTCGCCAAGGGGGTCGAGCCCGATCCGTCCCTCGAGGTCCCGCTCGCGGAGATCCCGTCCCCGCCCGGGAACCGCACCGACGTCTCCGAGCTTCAGGACACCATCGAGCTCATGCAAGAGGCGGGGGCGCTCTAGCCCATGGTCGGCGCGCTGCTCGGCCGGCAGCGCCCGCCCACCGCGCTCCTCGTCGCGGGCGTGATCGTGGGCCTCGGCGCCGTGCTGCCCGCGGCCTACCTGTTCGTCGTCGTCGGGGGTGACCTGGGGGCGGCGCTCGACGAGGCGCTCACCACCGACACCGCCCTCGTCGTGCTGCGCAGCCTCGGGCTGACCGCCGCGGTCTGCCTGACGGCGATCGCGATCGCCCTGCCGCTCGCCTGGCTGACGAGCCGGACCGACCTGCCGGGACGGCGCATCTGGGCGACCCTCGCCGCCCTCCCGCTCGTCATCCCCAGCTACGTGGGCGCGTACCTGATCGTCGCCGCGCTCGGGCCGAGCGGCATGCTCCAGGACGCGCTCGGCGTCGAGCGGCTGCCCTCGATCTACGGCTTCCCCGGCGCCTGGCTCGCCCTGTCGCTGTTCACCTTCCCGCTCGTCCTGCTGCCGGTCCGCGCCACGCTGCAGCGCCTCGACCCGCAGCTCGAGGAGGCGGCGCGCTCGATGGGGCGCACGCCGGCCGAGACCTTCCGGACGGTGATCCTCCCCCAGCTCGGGCCCGCGCTCGCGGCCGGCAGCCTGCTCGTCGCCCTGTATGTGATGAGCGACTTCGGCGCGGTCTCGATCATGCGCTTCGAGTCGTTCACGACCGAGATCTACGTCCAGTACCGCTCCTCGTTCGACCGCACCGGCGCGGCAAGCCTGGCGGCGGTGCTCGTGCTCCTGATGCTCGTCCTGCTCTGGCTGAACGGGCGGGTGCGCCGCCGGCAGGCCCTGTACCGCTCCACGCCCGGCACGGCGCGCCCGGCGCGCCCGTACGCGCTCGGCCCCTGGCGCTGGCCGGCGCTCGCCTTCTGCGCCGCGGTCGTTCTGGTCGCGCTGGTGCTGCCCGTCGGCGTGCTGATCTACTGGGCGTCGAAGGGGATCAGCGCGGGCGCCATGTCGAGCGAGCTCGCCGGGGCGCTCGCGTTCAACTCCCTGATGACGGGCGCGTTCGCGGCGCTCGCGGGCGGGATCGCTGCGCTGATCGTCGCCGTGCTCGCCGCGCGCTATTCGAGCCCGCTGAGCCGCTGGGTCGAGCGCGCGGGACACGCGGGCTACGCGCTGCCCGGCGTGGTCGTGGCGCTCGGCCTCGTCTACTTCGCGACGCGCGCGGCGCCCGGGATCTACCAGACGGTCGGGCTGTTGGTCTTCGCGCTCACCGTGCACTACCTGCCGCTCGCCATCGGCCCGATCGCGACCGCGTTGGGCCAGGTCTCGCCGCGCGTCGAGGAGGCGGCTCGCAACCTGGGGCGCTCGCAGCTCACGGTGTTTCGCACGATCACCGCGCCGCTCGTGCGCGGCGGCGTTTTCGCCGGCGCGGCGCTCGTTTTCCTGCACGCGATCAAGGAGCTCCCTGCCACACTGATCTTGGCCCCTACCGGCTTTGAGACATTGGCGACCGAGATCTGGGAACAGACGACGTTCGGGTTCTACGAGGCGAGCGCGATCCCGGCCCTCGTCCTCGTCGCGATCGCGGCGCCGCCCCTGTACCTGCTGAGCGAGCGCGGGACGGTGACGGCGTGAGCGCGGCGGTCGGCGAGGCGCTCGCGGTCCGTGGCCTGCGCAAGAGCTTCGGCACGGTCGAGGCCGTGGCGGGCGCGGACTTCGACGTGCCCGCCGGGACGATCTGCGCGCTGCTCGGGCCGAGCGGCTGCGGCAAGACCACGACGCTGCGGCTGATCGCCGGGCTCGAGCGCGCCGACGCGGGCACGATCGCGCTGGGCGAGCGCGAGCTCAACGGCCCGGGGACGTTCGTCCCGCCGGAGCGCCGCCGCATCGGCATGGTCTTCCAGGACTACGCGCTCTTCCCACACATGGACGTGGCCGGCAACGTCGGCTACGGGCTCGGCCGCAACCCCGACCCCGACCGCGTACGCAAGACGCTCGCGCTCGTCGGCCTGGAGGCCGAGGCGCACCGCCCCGTGCACGAGCTCTCCGGCGGCCAGCAGCAGCGCGTAGCGCTCGCCCGGGCGCTTGCCCCTACCCCCGACCTCATCCTCCTCGACGAGCCCTTCTCCAACCTCGACGCCTCGATGCGCGAGCGGCTGCGCGAGGAGGTGCGCGCGATCCTCGCCGACTCGGGCGTGACCGCGCTCTTCGTCACGCACGACCAGGAGGAGGCGCTCTCGATCGCCGACCGCGTCGCGGTCATGCGCGACGGGCGCATCGAGCAGGTCGGCACGCCCGAGGAGATCTATTCGCGCCCGGCGACGCGTTGGATGGCCGAGTTCATCGGCGAGATCGAGGTGCTGCCTGGCGAGGCGCGCGGAGGCCGCGCGCACTGCGTGCTCGGCACGCTGCCCGCCGACAGCGGCGTAGAGGGCCCGGTGGACGTCCTCGTGCGCCCCGAGTCGGTGGCGATCGGGCTGCACGGGCCGCAGGGATCGCCGACCGCCACCGTCGTCTCGCGCAAGTTCTACGGGCACGACCAGCTCGTCGAGCTCGAGCTCAGCACGGGCGAGCGCCTGCGCTCGCGCCGCCTCGGCTTCCCGCAGTGGCACCCTGGCGACCGCGTCCAGGTGTGGATCGAGGGCCCGGCGGACGTGCTGGCGCGCGACGCAGGGTAGGCGCGTCTGCATCGCGGACGCCGCGCCCCCGTCAGCACCGTCCCGCCGAGTGTGCGAAAACGTTGAAATGAGCAACGAAAGCGCACTGTCGGCGGCGGGGGATGCGAAGGGCCCGCGTTACGTGTGGCGGGAGCCCGTGCGCGGGTCGTACCCGCCTCCCGGGATCATGCGGCTGGCAGGGCTGGAGCGCCTGCGGCGCTGGCCCGCGGAGGGCCCGCTACCGCCGCTCACCCACCTGACGGGCGCGCGCCCGATCGCCGTGGGCGACGGCACCGCCGAAGCGACGATGCCCGCGTCACCGTGGCTGGTCAACTCGGCGGGCGTGATCGGCGGCGGCACGCTCGCGATCCTCGCCGACATCGCCTTCGGATGCGCGGCGGAGACCCGCCTGCCGCCCGCGACCCCCTACACCACGGCGGAGCTCTCGCTTACGTTCCTGCGGCCGACGCCGATCGGCGCGGAGCTGCACGCCCACGGGCAGGCGATCCACGTCGGCGGCACCATCGGGCTCACCGAGGCGTTCGTGCTCGGCCCGGGCGACCGGTTGATCGCGCACGGCACGTCGCGCCTCGCGCTTCTGCCCAAGCTCGAGGACGTACCTGAGCTGCCCGAGGGCACCCCGCAGCCATCCGAGGGCCTACGCGCGCTCGAGCCGATGACGAGCCGCCCGGTCGCCAGCGAGCCAATCGACCAGTCGCAGTGGAGCGCGCGCAGCGGCGCCGAGGTGCTCGCCGACCAGATCAGTGGCGCCCTCCCCTCTCCCCCGCTCCACTACCTGACCGGGCTGACCCTGCGTGAGGCCGCCGACGGGCGGGCGATGATGACCCTCCCCGCGTCGGAGTGGCTCGCGAGCCCGACCGGCCTGCTGCAGGGCGGGGCGATCGCGATGCACGCCGACACGACGATGCAGTCCGCGGTCGTCTCGATCGCGCCCGCGGGGACCGCGGTCGCGGGCCTCGACCTCAAGGTGAACTACCTGCGCCCCGGGGTGGCGGACGGGCGCGAGCTCACCGCGCGCGCCGAGGTCGTCCACGCGGGTCGCACGCTCGCGATCACGCGCGCCGAGATCCGCAACGCCGACGACAAGCCGATCGCGCTCGCCACCGGCAGCTCGATCTTCCTCCCCGGCCGACCCGCGTCCCTGGGCGAGGGCGAGTTCCCGGGCGCGGCTGGAGAGGCGGCCCCGGCCGACTCGAGGTGAGCGTCACCGGCGGTGCGGCCCCTGGCTGGATCCGGGCACGGACACGCGGCCACGGTGCCCGCAACGTCGCCGAAGCTGACGACGACGGCTTCGGCCCGGTCGGGGGCGAGCTCTACAGGCAGGGGAGCGCGGCGATCGAGGTCCGCAACGGCCTCGTCGCCCTCAACCTCAGCGGCCCCCAGGCGAACGACCGCGCGGGCGACCCGATCACCTCGCTCGGCCACAACCTGATCTCCACTACGGACGGTGGGCGCCAGGGGTTCAGCGGGCCGGGCGACCTCGTCGCCGCGAACCCCCGGCTGGGCCCACTCGAGCGCAACGGGGGCCGACCGAGACGATCGCGCTCAGGAAGGGCAGCCCGGCGATCGGCAAGACACACAAGCGGAGCACCCCGAAGCGCGACCAGCGCGGGCGCAAGCGGGGCCGCAAGCCGGACATCGGGCGTTCGCGCGGGGCGCGTAGCGGCAATACTTCACGTAACGAGGAGTCACAGGATCATGCACAACGAGTACGGGGGGACCTTCGGCGGGTTTGGCCAGCGGCGCCGGACGGCGGGCCGGTCGCTGGCGGCTTTCACCTTGGCCCTGGCTTCGGCCCTGGGGCTGCTTGCGGCCGGTCCCCCTGCCGAAGCCCAGGCCCGCACCGCCTACGTCGTCGATCGCGCGCTGGACGTGGTGGTCCCGGTCGACCTCGACACGATGCAGCCCGGACAGGCGATCCCTGTCGGGGATCCGCAGACGGTGGATCACCCGGCCGGGATCGCAGTCGCCCCCGACGGCAAGCGCGCCTACGTGACGCTCTCCAACGCGGCCGCAGTCGCCGTGATCGACACGCAGGGCAACGCGGTCGTCGACACCATCACGATCCCGGACACCAGCCCTTACGGGATCGCGTTCGCCCCCGATGGAAAGTCCGTGTACGTGTCCGACCCCATGCACGGCGCCGTCCACGTGATCGATCCGGAGGACAACGTCGTCGTCGCAAGCTACGCGACCGGAGGGACCTTTCCCTTCGCGATCGCGGTTTCCCCAGACGGCGGCACCCTCTACGTGGCGAACGCCGGCACGGGCACCGTCGCAGCGATCGACGCGAAGACCGGCGAGCGCGCGCTGATCGATGTCGGCGCGGAGCCACTGAGGATCACCCTGACTCCTGACGGCAACTTCGCTTACGTCCCCCTGATCCGCACCGGCGAGATACAAGTGATCGACACTCGAGCCAAGGACGTCGTGAAGACGATCTCGCTTGGCGGCCGTCCCCTCGTCGCTCGCGTCACGCCCGACGGGAAGACCGTCTACGTCGCACTCTGGGACACGCCAAGCAAGGTCTACGCCATCGACGTAGAGACCAACGCCGTCGCGGGAGAGGTCCCGGTCGATGACTCCCCGATCGAGCTGGTCATCAACCCGGACGGCAGGTCGGCGTACGTCTATAGCTCCCCCGCCCACACGATCACCCCGATAGACACAGCGACAGGCAAGGCGGGCTCCCCGCTTGCCCTACCGAATCACGGACTCGCCTCGGAGAATCAAATCGCGATCGTGCCCAACCAGCCGCCGGTGGCCGAGCTTTCCGCCCCCGCCACCGCCTACGCCGGCGTTCCCGTGACCCTCGACGCATCCGGGTCCCATGACGACGAGAGCATCGCGACCTACGCCTTGGACTTCGGCGACGGCGCGTCGGCTGCGACCGACACACCAAGCCGCGCCCACGTCTACGCCGAGCCCGGCACCTACCAGGCGACCGTGACCGTCGACGACGGCGACGGCTGCACGCCGCTGCCCCAGTTCTTCGATCTCGGGCTCGCCTCGCCGTTCACGGGCCAGACCGCCTACTGCAACGGACCCTCGCGCATCACCTCGGAGCCGGTCGAGATCCGCGTCGAGGAGCTCCCGCGCCTTGGGCTCTCGGTCTCGCTCGAGCGCCGCCAGTCGTCGCTGCGCGCGGTGCGCGTCGGCACGACCTGCCGGAACCTCGACTGCACGGCTCGAGCCTTCGGCCGCATCGAGGTCCGCAGGCCCGGCTCGAAGCCCAAGCGCTTCGGGCTCGAGGCCGAACGGCGCGCGCTCAGCGCGGACACCGCGACGCCCCTCGCGCCAGGGATCCCCGCCATGGCGCGCCGCGCGGCCCGCAGGGCCCTGCGGGAAGGCGGCCGGGTGCGCGCCCGGGTGCGCGTGTCGGCCAAGAGCCTCGGCGGACAGCAGCGAGTGAAGCTCGGGCGCGTGCGGATCGTCGGCTGACCCCGCGCCTCACTCGGGCGCCGCCTCGGCCTCGTAGTCGATCACGAGCGGGCCGTCGCCGAAGGCGACGCCCTCGAAGTAGAGGCCGTGGGCGGGTGCGGTCTCCCCCGCGCGCTCGCGGGGCGCGCCCTCGAGCAGGTTCGCGAAGTCCTCGACGCTGCGCCGCCCGCTCGCCACCTCGAGCATCGTGCCGACGAGCACGCGGATCATGTTGCGCATGAACGCATCCGCCTCGATCCGGAAGGCGAGCACGCGCTCTGACTCCTCCTCCCAGCGGGCCTCCGTGACCACGCGGTTGAAGCGCACGTGATCGGTCTTGGTCGGGGTGAACGCGGTGAAGTCGTGCTCGCCGATCAGAGCCTCGGCGCAGGCGTCCAGGCGGGCCCGCTCGACCGGGTAGCGCCACCACAGCGCCCGCCTCTCCTCGAAGGGATCGCGGATCGCGCCGGTCAGCACCCGGTAGCGGTACCGCCGCCGCCGCGCCCAGCGGCGCGCGTCGAAGCCGTCGGGCGCACGCTCGGCGGCGAGCACGGCGACGTCGCGCGGGAGCACCGCGTTGATCCGCTCCGCGAAGCGATCCGGGGGCTCCCGGTCCGTCTCGAAGCTCGCCACCTGACCGGTGGCGTGCACGCCCGCGTCGGTGCGCCCCGCGACGGTGAGCTGGACCTCGATCCCGCCTAGGATCCGCCCCACCGCGCGCTCGAGCTCCTCCTGCACGGTGCGCAGGCCAGGCTGGCGGGCCCACCCCGCAAAGCGCGTGCCCTCGTAGGCGATCGTGAGTTTCCAGCTCGCCACGACCCGCAAGCGTAGGCAGGCCGCCCGGTGTCGGCCCCGGTGGGACGCGCGGCAGGGGCGATCACCGCCGGCGCTTGAGCACCACGAGCTTGTCGCCCTGGATGTCGGTCACGTAGTCCGCGGGCGCCCGGAGACGCCGAGCGCGTCGCCGTTCCCGCCAGCAGGTACAGGGCCTTGCCGTCGGCGCGAGCAGGGCAACCCCCCAGCTCCCAGCGCGCCTGACGCCAGCGCGAGCACGCCCACCCGTAAGCACGCTCCTCGCAACCAGCGACCTCCTGCGCGCAGGCGGGGATACGCCTGCGAGAACGCGACAGGCTAACGCGCCCGGGCGTGCCCAGCTAGGGGAGGTTTGGACGGCGGCTCAGACCAGCTCGAGCAGCACCATCTCGGTGGAATCCGAGCGGCGCGGGCCGAGCTTCACAATGCGCGCGTAGCCGCCGTCGCGGTCGGCGTAGCGGGGCGCGATCTCCTCGAAGAGCTTGTGGACCAGGAACTTGTCCTGGCCGAGCTCGGCGAGGGCCTGCCGGCGCGCGTGCAGGTCGCCGCGCTTGCCGAGCGTGATCAGCTTCTCGAGGTGCGGCTTCGCGGCCTTCGCCTTGGCCTCGGACGTGCGGATGCGCTCGTGGTCGATGACCTCACGGCAGAGGTTGCGCAGGAGCGCCTTGCGATGCGCGCTGGAGCGCGAGAGCTTTCCCTTTTGCTTTGCGTGGCGCATGGCTTTGAGAGGGTCGCCCCGAGGGCGCGAGCAATCCTAGCCCGCGCCCGCGGATACGCGCTTCGCCCTACTCCTCCCGCAGGCTCAGGCCGAGCTGCGCGAGGGCGTCCTTCACCTCCTCCGTGGAGCGCTTGCCGAAGTTCGGGATCGCGTTGAGCTCCGACTCGGAGCGCTGGATGAGGTCGCCGACGGTCTGGATGCCGGCGCGCTTCAGGCAGTTGTAGGCGCGGACACCCACCTCGAGCTCCTCGATGAGGCGGTCGTCGCCCTCCGTCGCCTGACCGGCACCGGCGCCGTCGCCCTCCGCCTCCTCGCGGTTCTCACGCGCGGTGAGCTCCTCGACGCGGTCGGCGTCGGTGAAGATGGCCAGCGACTTGATGAGGATCTCCGCCGCCTCGCGCACGGCCGCGCCGGGCTCGATCGAGCCGTCGGTCTCGACCTCGAGCGAGAGCTTGTCGAAGTCGGTGCGCTGCCCCACGCGCGCGGACTCAACGTGGTACGCGGCGCGCCGGATCGGCGAGAAGATCGAATCGATCGGGATCACGCCGATCGGCTGATCGTCCGACTTGTTCTCCTCGGCCGGCGAGTAGCCGCGACCGCGCCCGATCGTCAGGTACATCTCGAGCTTGGTCTTCTTCTCGAGCGTCGCGATCGGCGCGTCGGGGTTGAGGATCTCGACGCCCGCGGGCAGGTCGATGTCCTTCGCGGTGATCTCGCCCGGACCGCTGGCGACGAGCGGAGCCTCGACCTCGTCGGCCTCGGTGTGCATGCGCACGACGATGTCCTTGAGGTTGAGGACGATGTCCGTGACGTCCTCCTTGACGCCCTCGATCGTGGAGAACTCGTGCGCGACGCCCTCGATGCGGACGCTCTTGATGGCCGCGCCGCCCAGAGAGGAGAGCAGCACGCGACGCAGGCTGTTGCCGAACGTGTAGCCGAACCCCTTGTCGAGGGGCTCGATCACGAACGTACCGCGCCTCTCGTCGGCGTCCTCCTTGGTGATCTTCGGAACTTGAAACTCGGGCAGGGTGGTCATGGGGCTTCTCCGGTTGTCGCGGGTTCGGATGAGCTCAGCTCGATTACTTCGAGTAGAGCTCGACGATCAGCTGCTCCTGGACCGGGGTCTCGATCTCGCTGCGCTCGGGCAGGCGGAGAACCTTCGCGGTCAGGGCATCGTGATCGGCCTGCAGCCACGGCGGAACGGCCGCGGTCAGCTCGGTCGCCGCGCGCACCACGTCGGCGGCGGCGGAGTCCGGCTTGATCGAGATGATGTCGTCAGGCCGGACCTGGTAGCTCGGGATGTCGACGCGCTTGCCGTTGATCAGCCAGTGACCGTGGCTGATGAGCTGGCGCGCCTGGCGGCGGGAAGCCGCGAAGCCGAGCCGCACCAAAACGTTGTCGAAGCGGCGCTCGAGCAGGCGCAGGAGGTTCTCGCCGGTCACGCCCTCCTGGCGCGCCGCCTTCTCGTAGTAGGAGCGGAACTGCTTCTCGAGGATCTGGTAGTAGCGGCGCGCCTTCTGCTTCTCGCGGAGCTGGTTGCGGTACTCCGACGCGCGCACGCGGCCGCGTCCGTGCTCACCCGGCGGGTACGAGCGGCGCTCGACGCCGCACTTGTCGGTGAGGCAGCGCTCGCCCTTCAAAAAGAGCTTCTGCCCCTCCCGGCGGCACTGCTTGCAGACCGGTCCGGTATCGCGTGCCATCTCAGACCCTCCGCCGCTTCTTCGGGCGGCAGCCGTTGTGGGCTTGCGGGGAAACGTCCTTCACGGTCGTCACCTGCAGACCGGCCGCCTGCAGCGAGCGGATCGCCGTATCGCGCCCGGAGCCGGCGCCCTTGGCGTGTACCTCCACGCGCTCGAGGCCGTGCTCCATGCCCTTGCGGGCGGCAGCGTCGGCGGTGACCTGCGCGGCGAACGGGGTCGACTTGCGCGAGCCCTTGAAACCGGCCGAGCCGGCGGACTCCCAGACGATCACGTTGCCCTCGGGGTCGGTGATGGTGACGATCGTGTTGTTGAAGCTCGTCTTGATGTGCGCGATGCCGTAGGGGATATTCTTGCGAACCCGACGGCGAGAGCGTCCCTTGCGCGGCTGGGGCATCTAGTTCCTCGCCTCCCTACTTCTTCCCCGGCTTCTTCTTGCCGGCGACGCTCATGCGCCGCGGCCCCTTACGGCTGCGGGCATTGGTCTTCGTGCGCTGGCCACGGACGGGCAGGCCGCGGCGGTGGCGGATGCCGCGGTAGGAGCCGATCTCGGAGAGGCGCTTGATGTTCTGGGCACGCTCGCGGCGCAGGTCGCCCTCGACCTCGCGCGACTCGACCTCGTCGCGAAGCCGGATCGTCTCCTCCTCCGTGAGGTCCTTCACGTAGGTGTCGGGGTCGATGCCGACCTTCTCGAGGACCTCGTTGGCGGTCGAGCGGCCGATCCCGTAGATGTAGGTCAGCCCGATCTCAACCCGCTTGTTGAGAGGGAGATTTACTCCTGCAATACGTGCCATGCGCTCCTTAGCCTGCCGTTCTCCTTAGCCCTGGCGCTGCTTGTGCCGGGGGTTCGAGCAGATCACGAGGACGCGGCCGCGCCGGCGGATCACCCGGCACCGCTCACACATCGGCTTCACTGACGCTCGAACTTTCACTTCTTTCTACCTACCCATTCCGCCGCCGCGCGCCTCTGGGGTCACGCTCGCAGCGCGTCAAATCTCGGTCGTATCCTGCAGAAAGCCGC
>DATCLC010000130.1:0-4501 GCA_036564135.1 Solirubrobacterales bacterium | reverse complement strand
CGCCTGCGCCCAGTCCTCGGAGGCGACCACGACCGCCGCGGCGCCGTCGTTCACGCCCGGCGAGTTGCCGGCGGTGTGGTTGGCGTCCTCGCCGCCGATCGCGGGCAGCTTGGCGAGCACCTCGACGCTCGTGTCCGGCCGGATCGCCTCGTCGGTCGCGACCTCGCGCTCCTCGCGCTTGACCTTGACGGTGAGCGGGGCGATCTCCTCGGCGAGCAGGCCCGCCTCGGTCGCCTTCGCGGCGAGCTGGTGCGAGCGCGCGGCCCAGCGGTCCATGTCGGGCCGGGTGAGCTCGAGCTCGTTCGCGACCTCGCTCGCCTCGTTGATCATCTGCTTGCCCGTGAACGGGTTGGTGAGGCCGTCGTGGGTCATCGCGTCGACCGCCTTGACGTCGCCCATCCGGAAGCCGAAGCGCGCCCCGGGCAACAGATAGGGCGCGTTCGACATCGACTCCATGCCGCCCGCGACGCCGACCTCGAGCTCGCCCGCGCGCACCTGCAGGTCGGCGAGGCCGACCGCGCGCATCCCCGACGCGCACACCTTGTTGATCGTCTCCGAGGGGACCTCGCGCGGGATCCCGGCCTCGATCTGCGCCTGGCGCGAGGGGATCTGCCCCTGGCCGGCCTGCAGGACCTGGCCGAACACGACCTGCTGCACCTGCTCGGGATCGACCGCCGCGCGCTCCAGCGCCGCCGCGATCGCGTGGCCGCCGAGCTCATGGGCCCCCTTCGACGCGAGCGCGCCGCCCATCTTCCCGAACGGTGTCCGAGCTGTCCCGAGGATCACGGTCTTCGACATGAATCGCCTTTCAAACGTTGACTGTCCTACCCACTGAGAAGGCGCTTTGCGCCGCGCCGAACCATAAACCTCGGCCACCGGCGGAGTCGCGAGTAGACTCGCCGCCGTGGACGTCAGCCTGCACGCCGAGTCCCTGAGCGAGCTTGAGGCCGACGTGCACGCGCTCGCGCTCCCCGAGGGCGCCGAGATTTCGGCCGCGCTCGCCGGGCTCGCGGGCGCGGAAGACGTCCGCACGAAGGCCCGCAAGCTCACGCTCCTGCGCGGCGAGCGGCCCGCGCGCGTCCTCGTCGCGGGGCTCGGCGACGCCGGCGAGGCGGATGCCGAGGCCCTCCGGGTCGCCGCGGCGCTCGTCGCCAAGGAGGCCGCGAAGCTCGAGGCGCGCTCGCTCGCCTGGGCGCTGCCCGAGCTGCCGGGGGTCGAGGCCCCCGCCGCCGCGGCCGCGCTCGTCGAGGGCACGATCCTCGCCTCCTACAGCTTCGACCGCTTCCGCCCGAGCGCCGGCGACGAGCCGCGCCCGAAGCTCGAGCGCCTCGCGCTCGCGGGCGCCGACGGCGAGCCGGTCGCCGAGGCGGCGCGCGCCGCGCGCGTCGCCGCCACGGCCGCGAACCGCGCTCGCGACCTGCAGAACCTGCCGGGCAACCACGCGACCCCGAGCTTCCTCGCCGCCCGCGCCGAGGAGATCGCCGTGGCCCACGACGCCGTCGAGGCGACGATCCTCGGGCCGCGCGAGATCGCCGAGCGCGGCATGGGCGGCCTCGTCGCCGTCTCCCAGGGCTCCGCCGAGGAGCCGCGGCTGATCTGCCTGCGCTACCGCGGCCGTGGCAGCGGCGAGGTGCTCGGCCTGGTCGGCAAGGCGGTCACCTTCGACTCCGGCGGGATCTCGATCAAGCCCTCGCAGGGCATGCACGAGATGAAGATGGACATGTCGGGCGGCGCCGCCGTGCTCGAGTCCGTCGCCGCGATCGCCGAGCTCGGCCTGGGGCTCGACGTGGTCGCCGTCGTCCCCTCCACCGAGAACATGCCGTCGGGGACCGCGCTCAAGCCCGGCGACATCATCACCCAGCTCAACGGCAAGACCGTCGAGGTCACCAACACCGACGCCGAGGGCCGCCTGATCCTCGCCGACGCGCTCACCTGGTGCGCGACCGAGATGGGCGCGGACCGCATCGTCGACCTCGCGACCCTCACGGGCGCGGTCCTGATCGCGCTCGGCTCGACCTACGCGGCGCTGATCTCCAACGACGACGAGTGGGCGGCGCGCGTCGCGGCGTCCGCCGAGCGCACGGGCGAGCTCGCCTGGCGCCTGCCGCTCCACCCCGAGTACAAGGAGCTCACCCGCGGCAAGGTCACGGACCTCGTGAACTCCGCCGCCAAGCGCAAGGCGGGCACGATCTACGCCGGCTCCTTCCTCGAGGAGTTCGTGGAGGGCAAGCCCTGGGTGCACCTCGACATCGCGGGCACCTCCTGGGACGTCGGCCGTCCCTACGTGGGCTCGGGCGCGACCGGCTACGGCGTCCGCCTCCTGGTCGACCTCGCGCGCGAGCTCGCCGGCTAGCTCGCCGGCCTCAGGATCATGCACGTCGTCGTCCCGTGGGCGTAGAGCCGCCCGTCGGGACCGGTCACCCTGCCCTCCGCGGTCGCCTGCCTGCGGCCGGCGTGCACGACCTCGGCGGCGCAGGTGAGCGGGCCGGCGTCGAGCCCGATCGCGCGCACGTACTTGACCTCGAGCGTGAGCGTCGTGTAGCCCACGCCCGCCGGCAGCGTGGTGTGCACCGCGCAGCCCATCGCGGAGTCGAGCAGCGTGGCGACGTAGCCGCCGTGCACGGTCCCGATCGGGTTGAAGTGCTCCTCGCCGGGCGCGCCCTCGAACGTCACCCGGCCCTCCTCGATCGCGACCAGGGACATCCGCAGGGTGACCGCGATCGGCGGCGGCGGGATCTCGCCGGCCGCGATCGCCCGCATGTACTCGAGCCCGGTCTTGCCCGCGGCCTGCGCCGCCGAGGCGAGCGGGTCCTGCCAGGTGATGGTGCGGGTCCGCGTCGCCTCCGGCGCGCGCTCGGCGAACGCGAGCGCCGCCCGGGTGGCGGCGTCGCTCACCGCGACCTCGGGGCCCGCGCCGGGTAGGCGAGGTCGTCGAGGATCTCGTCGACGGTGAGCTCGACGCGCACCGGCGGCAGGCTCACCGCGCGCGCCGGCGCGTGCCGTACGGAGCGGGCCGCGCGCCGCGAGCGGGCGCGGGCGGAGCGGATGAGGGTTGGGGTTGCCATGGATGGTGCCTCCACGTCAGTTGCTTGACGAAACCGAGGCTACCATCATAAGTTGCTCCAAGCAACCCAGTGTGCGAACATCACACAAAGTGCTCCGCCGCGAATACGACCTCAACTGCTCCATCGCTCGCACGCTCGAGCTGATCGGCGAGCGCTGGACGCTGCTGGTGATCCGCGACGTGCTGATGGGCAACCGGCGCTTCGACGACATCCAGAGGTCGCTCGGCGTCGCGCGCAACGTGCTCTCCAACCGCCTGCAGCGCCTCCTCGACGAGGGCATCCTCGAGCGCCGCACCTACCAGGAGCGCCCGGCGCGCTACGAGTACTTCCTGACCGAGAAGGGCCTCGACCTCTGGCCCGTGCTGGTCGCGCTCATCGGCTGGGGCGACAAGTACCTGGCCGGGCCCGAGGGGCCGCCGGTGCTGATCCTCCACAAGGAGTGTGGCGGGCGCGTGAACGACCGGCGGATCTGCGAGCGCTGCGGCGCGCAGCTCGAGGTGCGCGACGCCTACGCCGTGCCCGGGCCGGGCGCGAAGGCGCAGGCGAAGGCCGCCTAGCGCCGCCCGACCGGTCAGATCCTCCCCCTTGCGGCCCGTCGGCCGCGACCTAGGCTGCCTGAATGCGGCCCCCTGCATCGCTCCTCGCAGCTTTCGCGTTCGCGTGCGCCTGCCTCGCGGCGGCGCCCGGCCAGGCGCTCGCCGGCGGCCAACCGGAGCTCAGGCACACGGCGACGATCACGAACTGGGGCGCCGAGATCCGCCGCGAGCAGAGGACCTACTCCCCGTGCGTCGGCGCGGAGCGGCTCGCCGGGATCGGCGCTGCGGTCCTGGACTCCGCCGACACGACGATGCCGCCGAGCTCGTTCCCGCTCGGCGACGCGCACCACGTCGCGATCTTCACCGCCGACCAGGTCCCCTCCCAGGCCGGCCCCGACTCGACGTGGCAGATCGCCGACAACCGGTTCCCCTCCTCCACCGACCTCGCGGCCTACGAGACCACGGTCTGCGCCTCGAACCTGAAGACCTCCTATCCGCGGAGCCGCACGGGTACGCCCCCGCACCGGCGCACCGTGACGTCGGCACGGTGCCGCGGACGGCGCCACGTGCTGGCGGGGGGCGCGCTGCTCACCGGGCCGGAGCGCAGCCAGCGGCTGGTCGCGAGCTTCCCGTTCGACTCCAGCGACCGCGGCGGGCGCCCCGACGACGGCTGGCGCGTCGTGGTGGACAACATGGACTCGAGGCGCCGCGCGGTCACCGTGGTCGCGATCTGCGCGCCGGTGCGCGGGCTCGCCTACGTCGGCCGCCGCTACCGGGCGCCCAAGCGCGCCCGCCGGCACCGCACGGTGCCCTGCCCCGCGGGCAAGTCGATCGTCGGCGGCGGGGTGCGCCACGCGATCCGCTACGGCAGGGCCGCGCTCGTCGCGTCGGCCTATCCCG
>DATCLC010000129.1:0-57016 GCA_036564135.1 Solirubrobacterales bacterium | reverse complement strand
GGCGACGACGTTGATCGCGGCCGTTCGCACCCCGGCCATGATGGTCGGGGCGGCCAGCGGCAGCTCGACCCTGGTGACGATGCCGAGCTCGCTCATGCCCATCCCGCGCGCCGCCTCGACCGCGGTGCGGTCGACCTGCCGGACGCCGACGAACGCGTTCGTGAGGATCGGTGGGATGCCGAGGATCGCGAGCGCGATCGTCACGTTGAGGAAGCCCGTGCCGACGTAGGCGACGAGGAACGCGATCAGGGCGAGCTCGGGGATCGCGCGGCCCGCGTTGCCGACCGCGACCGCCACGAACTCGCCGCGCCCGCGGTGCCCGAGGTACAGCCCCAGCGGCAGCGCGACGGCGAGCGACACCGCGAGCCCCGCGAAGGTGAGCTCGAGGTGGTCGAACGTGAGCTCGCCCACCTGCCCCAGGCCGCCGACCTCGGTGCCGCCGCCCAGCGACTCGCGCGGGTTGAAGATGAAGTCGATCGCGCCGCCGACGGCGTCGAGGAAGGCGAGCGGCAGGCTCACGGCACAGCCCCCCTGACGCGCCGCACCAGCGAGGCGAAGCGGGCGCCCTCGCGACTGCGGCGCTCGACCGCGAGCCGCCACGGCACAAGCCACCGCTGGACCAGCACGAGCAGGAGATCGAAGGCGATCGCCATCGCGATCGCGATCCCGCCCGCGATCGCGACGCCGGTGCGGAACGTGATGTTCGACCCCGCGATCAGCTCGGAGCCAAGCCCGCCGCCGCCCGCGAACACCGCGAGGGTCGCGATCGCCACGGTCGAGACCGTCGCGATCCGCACGCCGGCGATGATCTCCGGGAGCGCCAGCGGCAGCTCCACGCGCCACGTGAGCTGGCGCTCGGTCATCCCCATCCCCCGTCCCGCGTCCTTGGCGTCGGCCGGCACGTTTGCGAGGCCCGCCATCGCGTTGCGGTAGATGATCTGCAGGTTGTAGGCGGTGAGCGCGATGATCGCCGTGTCGGCGCCGCGGCCGGTGATCGGCAGGAGCAGGAAGAAGAAGGCCAGGCTGGGGATCGTGTAGAGCACGCCGGTGAGCCCGAGGAACGGCGGCACCAGCCAGCGGCGGCGGTGCGAGAAGAGCGCCATCGCGAAGGCGAGCGCGAAGCCGAGCGCGACCGAGACGACGACGAGCACGAGGTGCTCGAGGGTGGGCGTGACGTAGCGGTCGAGGTTGTCGAGCGCCCAGTCCAGACAGAAGGCGCCGTTCTCGCGGATGCAGTCGGACTCCGAGCGGTCCCGGAAGAACGAGGGGTCGAGCTGCGCGACGAGCGCCGCCACGCCGTCAGGCCCCCGGTGCGCGGTCGACGGCGCTGTGCTCGTCCGCGCGCGCCTCGTCGGAGCCCAGGAAGTCGGAGATCACCTCCACCGACAGCACCCCGGCGATGCGCCCGGAGCCGTCGACGACGGGCGCGTACTGGCTCTCCGCCTGCAAAAGATCGGAGAGGGCGTCGCGGAGGATGTCCGAGACGTCGATCACCGGGTCGGGCGAGCTGTCGGGGACCCTGGGCACCATCTCCTGGGCCAGGTCCGACTCCGAGAGCCAGCCCAGTGGGCGGCGCTCCGAGTCGACGAGCAGCGCGTGCGGCACCTCGGCGCCGGCGAGCTTGGCGCGCACCTCGGCGGTCGGCTGCCCCACGTAGGCGAGCGGCGCCTCCCAGAGGTCCAGGTCCCCGACGCGCAGCAGCGCGAGCCGCTTGAGCGCCCGGTCGGCGCCCACGAAGTCCTCGACGAAGGCGTCGGCGGGCTCCATGAGCAGCTCCGCCGGCGTCGCGTACTGCGCGAGCCGCCCGCCGGTGCGCATCACGGCGACCCGGTCTCCCATCTTGATCGCCTCGTCGATGTCGTGGGTGACGAAGAGGATCGTCTTGCGCACCTCGGCCTGCAGGCGCAAGAGCTCGTTCTGCAGGCGCTCGCGGTTGATCGGATCGACCGCTCCGAAGGGCTCGTCCATGAGCAGCACGCCCGGGTTGGCCGCGAGCGCCCGGGCCACCCCGACCCGCTGCTGCTGGCCGCCCGAGAGCTGCGCGGGGTAGCGGTCGCGCAGCTCGGGGTCGAGGCGGATC
This sequence comes from Solirubrobacterales bacterium, assembly GCA_036564135.1. Taxonomy (GTDB): domain Bacteria; phylum Actinomycetota; class Thermoleophilia; order Solirubrobacterales; family 70-9; genus RSA11. Next base: position 54,936 of record DATCLC010000129.1, on the reverse strand, counting down.
AGCTCGATCAGCTCGTCGACGCGCGCCTCGATGCGCTCGCGGTCCCAGCCGAGCAGCCGGGGCACCGTCGCGATGTTCTCGGCGATCGTGCGGTGCGGGAAGAGGCCGGTCTGCTGGATCACGTAGCCGATCTCCCGCCGCAGCTCGGCCGGATCGCGCTCGCGCACGGAGCGCTCGCCGACCAGCACGTCGCCCGAGGTGAGCTCGACCATGCGGTTCACCAGGCGCATCGCGGTCGTCTTCCCGCAGCCGGAGGGCCCGACGAGCACGCAGATCTCCCCGGCGTCCACGTCGAGGGTGAGCTCGTCCACAGCCGGGCGCGACGCGCCGGGGTACACCTTCGTCGCGGCGCGGTAGGACACCGGAAGGGCCGTCGCTTCGTTCACTTCGCCCGTGTCCCTCGCCGCCGGCACTCGCCGCGATCGTATAGCGGGTACACCACTGCTAACAATGGCGGCGATGGAGGCTTCTCACCCGAGGGGGTTGTCGAGCGCGGAGGCCGCGCGACGGCTTGCGGCACTCGGCGAGCCCGAGCCGCAAAGCAGCCGCTCGGTCGCGTCGATCGTCGCGGGGAACGTCTTCACGCTCTTCAACGCGATCATCGGGGCCTTCTTCATCCTGATCCTCTCGCTCGGCCTGTGGGCCGACGCGATCTTCGGATTCATCGCCGCCCTCAACTCGTACATCGGCATCCGCCAGGAGCTGAAGGCCAAGCGGACGCTGGACGAGCTCGCCCTGCTCGTCGCGCCGCGCGCGCAGGTGATCCGCGACGGCGCGCCCGTCGAGCTGCGCGCCGAGGAGGTCGTCCCGGGAGACGTCGTGCGGGTGGAGCCCGGCGACCAACTCGTCGCCGACGGACACGTCATCGACTCGCGGGGCCTGACGCTCGATGAGTCGATGCTCACCGGTGAGTCGGACGGCATCCGCAAGCGGCGCGGGGACCGCGTGCTCTCCGGCTCGTTCTGCCTGGCGGGCTCCGGCTACTACGAGGTCGACGCGGTGCGCGAGGAGAGCTACGCGGCGAAGGTCGCGGGCGAGGCCCGCGCCTTCCGGCACCCGCCGTCGCCGCTGCAGGAGGAGGTCAACCGGATCATCTGGGCGACGACGGTCGTGCTCGTGCCGCTCGGGATCCTGGTGCTGCTCGCGCTCTCGCTCCGCAACACGCCCTTCCAGGAAGCGGCGCAGACGGCGACGGCCGGGCTTGTGACGCTGATCCCCGAGGGCCTGGTGCTGCTGATGAGCGTCACGCTCGCGGTCGCCGCGATGCGCCTGGCGCGGATGAACACGCTGGTCCAGCAGATGGCCGCTACCGAGGCGCTCGCCGCTGTCGACACGATCTGCGTCGACAAGACCGGCACGCTCACGGACGGCGAGCTCGAGCTCGTCGAGATCATCCCCGCCGACCCGGCCCAGGCCGCCGAGACCGAGAAGGCGCTCGCGCGCTTCGCGCACTCGATGGGCGAGCGCAACCGCACGCTGCAGGTGATCGCCGACCGCTTCCCGGGCCGCCCCGAGCGCGTGCGGGCGGAGGTCCCGTTCTCGTCCGCCTGGAAGTGGAGCGGGGTGACGCTCGACGGCTCGGGCGGCGCGCGCAGCTACGTGATGGGGGCGCCCGACATCCTGGCCGGCGCCGGGGCGCTCACCCTGCCGGCGGCGCTTGCCGAGGCGCTCGAGAAGCACACCGCTGCGGGCCGGCGGGTGGTCGCCTTCGGCGAGGCGCGCGGACCGCTGCCCTCCGACCCCGCCGCCGCCCCGCCGCCGCAGCTCGAGCCGCGCGCGCTGGTCGTGCTCGCCGAGCGCCTGCGGCCCGACGCCGCCGAGACGATCGCGTTCATGCGCGAGCAGAACGTCGACCTGAAGCTGATCTCCGGCGACGCGCGGTCCACGGTGACCGCGGTCGCGTACGCGATCGGCGTGCCGCGCGACGCGGGCGTGATCGAGGGGCCGCAGCTGCCCACCGACCGCGCCGGGCTGGCCGAGGCCGCCGAACGCAACACGATCTTCTGCCGGATCACGCCCGAGCAGAAGAAGGCGCTCGTCGGCGCGATGAGCGAGCGCGGGCGGTTCACCGCGATGATCGGCGACGGCGTGAACGACGTGCCGGCGCTCAAGCGGGCGCGCATGGCCGTGGCGATGGGATCGGGAAGCCAGATCACCAAGGGGGTCGCCGACATCGTGCTCTTGCGCGACCAGTTCTCGATGCTGCCGCGCGCGGTCGCCGAGGGCCGGCGCATCGCGCGCAACATCCACCGCCTGGGACGGCTCTACCTGACGAAGTCGGTCTACGCGGCGATCCTGATCACGCTCACGTCGGTGCTCGGGTTCACGTTCCCGTTCCTGCCCCGGCACCTGACGGTGGCGGCGTTCCTCACGATCGGCGCGCCGTCGTTCGTGCTCGCGCTCGCGCCCAGCGAGGGGCCGCTCTACCGCGGGCGCCTGCTGCGCGCGCTGGCCGCGTTCGCCGTCCCCGCAGGCGTGGGGATCGCCGCCGGATCGATGCTCTCGTTCTTCTTCGTGGACTCGCTCTTCGGCGGCTCGGTCGAGGAGGGGCGCACGGCGGCGACCACCACGCTGATCGTGCTCGGCTTCTGCTTCATCCTGCTGCTCGAGCGCGGCCCCGGACGCGAGCACATCACGATCCAGAGCTACATGCTGGCGATGATCGCCGCCCTCGGCGCTCTGTTCGCGCTGATCCTGGCGTGGGAGCCCATCCGGAACTTCTTCGAGCTCGAGGTCCTGAGCGGGGGCCAGTGGTTCCTCGCGCTGCTCTCGGTCGCGATCGGCCTGCTCGTCGCCGCCGCCGCCTGGCGCCTGCCGTACGTCCAGCAGCTCGAGGCCCCTGAGGAGGCGCAGAGCGGCGAACACCCCGGGCCCACGCACACCGCGCGGCCGCAGCCATCCGTCGCCGCCGAGGCGCCGACTGAAAGGATTCGGCCATGAGCACCCGCGAGCACCGCCGAACGAAGATCGTCTGCACGATCGGGCCCGCGACCCGCAGCGTCGAGAAGATGTGCGAGCTGATCGAGGCGGGCGCAGACGTCTTCCGCCTCAACTTCTCGCACGGCACCCAGGACGACCACGCCGAGACCGTCGCCTTCGCGCGGGAGGCGGCGAAGCGCACCGGCAAGGAGGTGGGGCTGCTCGGCGACCTGCCGGGGCCGAAGCTGCGCCTCGCCGAGATTGAGGGCGGGCTCGTGGAGCTCGACGAGGGCGCGCAGGTGACGATCACCACCGAGGAGGTGATGGGCACGGCCGAGCTCCTCCCGGTCACCTGGGAGGGGCTGCCCACGGCGGTGAAGCCCGGCGGCGAGGTGTACCTCGCGGACGGGCGCATCCGGCTGAGCGTGCTGGAGACGGATGCGAAGCGCGTGCGCTGTCGGGTCGAGGTGGGCGGCCCGATCGCCTCCCACCAGGGCCTGAACCTGCCGGGCGCGGACGTGGCGCTCCCCTCCGCCGGGCGCGAGGACCTCGAGTGGGTCGATTTCGCCGTGAGCCAGGGGGTCGATCTGTTGGCGGTGTCGTTCGTGCGCCGGGTCGAGGACCTCGAGCCCGTCGAGCGGCGCATCCGCACGAGCGGCGCCGACATCCCGGTGATCGCGAAGATCGAGAAGCCGCAGGCGGCCGAGAACGCCGAGAGCATCGCGCAGGCCGCGACCTCGGGGATCATGGTGGCGCGCGGCGATCTGGGCATCGAGCTGCCGCTCGCGCAGGTGCCCAACGTGCAGCGGCGCCTGCTCGCGGTCGCCGGCAAGCACTCGCGCCCGTCGATCACGGCGACGCAGATGCTGGCCTCGATGGTGTCCTCGCCGCGGCCGACGCGGGCCGAGGTCTCCGACGTCGCCAATGCGATCTACCAGGGCACCGACGCCGTGATGCTCTCCGAGGAGACGGCGGTCGGGGAGTACCCGGTGGAGGCGGTGCGGGTGATGGACCAGATCGCGCGGGCGACCGAGCCCGAGCTGCCGTACGGAGAGTGGGTCTTCACCCGCGCGGCGTCCGACAACGACGTCGCCGCCTCCGTGGCGCGCGCGGCGGTGGGCTCGACCTACACGCTCGGGCTCAAGGCCCTGGTCGTGCCGACGACGAGCGGGCGCACGGCGCGGCTCGTCTCCGCGCACCGCCCGAAGGTGCCGGTGGTCGCGGTCTCGCCGCGCATCGAGACGGTGCGCCGGCTCAACCTGCTGTTCGGCGTGCGCTGCGTGCACGCCGAGAACGCGACCAGCCTCACCGACCTGATCGACGACTGCGCCCAGCACGCGCTGGAAACGGGCGTTGCGGAGTCCGGCGATCTGATCGGGATCACCGCCGGGCTGCCGGGCATGGAGCTCGGCACGAACCTCTTCGAGATCCACCGCGTCCCCTGACCCTGAGCGTGGCGCGAACAGCGACGCGGGCGCTGGCGCCGCTGGCGCTCATGGCGGTGATCTTCTACCTCTCCGATCAGCCGAGCGTTGGCCCCGAGCTGCCCGCGTGGATGCGCGTGGTCGGGCACTTCACCGAGTACTTCCTGCTCGCGTCGCTGTGGATCTGGGCGCTGGCGCCGAGCCAGGGCCGGCGCGCGATCGCGGTCGCGGCGGCGATCTCGATCCTCTACGCGATCACCGACGAGTACCACCAGCGCTTCGTCGAGGGCCGGGTCTCGGACGTGCTCGACGTGCTCACCGACACGGCGGGCGTGCTCGTCGCGTGCTGGGTCGCGCCGCGGATCGGGCGCGCGCGGCGCGGGGCCTACTGATCGAGCTGGTCGAAGGTGCAGGCGCGCGGGTCCTTGTCCTCGCGCCAGCGCACGATCTTCGAGCCGTGGCGGATGCGGCCGTCGGAGACGTGGTCGAAGGTCACCTCGATCACGAGCTCGGGCCGCAGCGCGACCCACTCCAGGTCGCGGTCGCCGGCCCAGCGGCTCGGGTCGGCCGAGCCGCGCTCGCCGGTCTCGTACGGGGCGAGCTTCGCGACCAGCTCGCGCTTCTCCTTGGCGCGCAGGCCCGAGGTGTGGCCGACGACCCGCAGCTCATCGCCGTCGTAGAGGCCGAGGATCAGCGAGCCGACCGTGCCCTCCTCCTTGCCCGGCCGCCAGCCGACCACCACGCAGTCGGCCGTGCGCAGGCGCTTGATCTTGACCATGCCCTTGCGCTCGCCGGGGCGATAGGGCGCGTCCAGGTCCTTGGCGATCACGCCCTCCCCGGTCGCGAGCCAGGGCTCGGCGTCGGCGGGATCGGCGCTCAACGGGGTGAGCTCGATCGAGCCGGTGTCGCCGAAGCCGGCGAGCAGCTCCTCCAGCGTTCGCCGGCGCTCGCGCAGGGGCACGGCGAGCGCGTCGGTGTCGCCGACCGCGAGCACGTCGAAGGCGCGGAAGATCGCGGGCGTCTCCTCGGCGAGCATCCGGATGCGCGACTCCGCCGGATGGATGCGGTTCTGCAGGGCGTCGAACTGCTCGCGCCCGTCCCCCCCGAGGATCACCAGTTCGCCGTCGAGGATGTAGCGGCCAGCCGGGAAGCGCAGCTCGGGGAAGTAGCGGTGCAGCGGCTTGCCGCCCCGGCTCTGCAGGTAGAGCTCGCCGTCGTCGACGAACGCGATCGCGCGAAAGCCGTCCCACTTCGGCTCGTACGCCCACTGCTCGCCCTCGGGCAGGGCCTTGCGCGAGAGAGCGAGCTGCGGCTTGATCGGCGGCTTGAGAGGGAGGGCCACGGGTGGATCGTAGGTATACAGCGCCGCGGGTGACCGCTGCGGCCGGGCTCACGAACTGGCGACTGGCAACTGGCTGGGCTACCGCGCGAACGCCCGCGCCCGCACGCCCCGGAGCTGCTCGCGCGCCCGCCGCAGCTCGCGCAGCTCATCGACGGCCGGGTCGCGCTTCCACGCGAGCCGGTGCTGCAGCGCGATCGGGCGCAGCGGCACTTCGACGCCGCCGGCGAGCACCCGGATGACCCGCGCGTCGGGGCGCGAGGCGAAGGCTTCGACCGCGCGACGGCCCTCGAACAGCAGGCCGGCGCCGTCGTCGAGCGCGAACCCGGGCGCGAGCCCGTCGCGGATCGCCTTGAGGTAGGCGGTGCGCCGGTGCGGGTCGCGCGCGTAGTGCACGCAGAGGCTCCCCGGCAGCAGGCCCATCCCGGCGGCGACCTTGGGATCACCGGCGGACGCCGTGATGCCGTGCTCGAACCAGCACATGGCTCCGGCGCTCTGTCCGGCGATCAGCACCCCCCGCTCCCACGCCGCGCGCATCACGCTGAACAGCCCGTGCGCGCGCCAGATCGCGATCAGGTTGAGCATCGAGCCACCCGCGACGTAGACCAGGTCCTGGGAGAGCAGGTGCTCGCGCAGGTCGACGCGCTCGCGCTCGAGCCGGAACAGCGAGACGTGGCTCGCCTCGCAGTCGAAGCGGTCGAGGGTCGTGTAGAAGCGCTGGATGCCCTCCTGCGGGTCACCGCTCGCCGTCGGCAGCAGGCAGACGCGCGGGCGCTCCTTGCCGGTGAGGCGAAGCAGGTGCTCGACGATCGCCAGCTCGTCGGAGCGAGCCCGGAACTCGTGGCCCCCGAGCGCGACCAGCCGGGGCGCCACTATGCCGCCGCCCCCGCGGTGAAGGCGCGCTGGAGCGCCGGGTAGGGACGGACGCGAATGCGACCCTCGTGGGCGGGCGCGCCGAGATAGTCGGTGGAGAGCTCCTCCTCGACCACTCGCCCGTCGACCTTCCGCAGGGCGTAGCCGCGCGCCCGCGGCCGCGACGAGACCACGCGATGCAGCTCGGTGCCGACGAAGTGCAGCGCCGCGCCGTCGTCGGCGGCGAATCCCGCCTGCATGCCGGCGCGCAGCTCCCGGTGGAAGGCCTCGCGGCGGGCCGGCTCGGAGTCGTAGTGGGCCGTGAAGCTCCACGGGAGGAAGCCGAGGGCGTTCACGCGCTCCGGCGACCCGTAGTAGGCGGTGAGCGACGTGTCGAACCAGCACAGCGCGCCCGCGCTCAGCCCGCACAGGATCACCCCGCGCTCCCACGCCTCGCGGAGGATCGCGTCGATGCCGTGCGCCCGCCAGACGCCGAGCAGGCTGAGCAGGCTGCCGCCGCCCACGTAGATCAGGTCCTGCGAGAGCAAATGAGCGCGCACGTCGCTGACCCCGCGGCGCCGCCGGAAGAGCCCCAGGTGCGAGGCCTCCGCGCGACCGCCGGCGAACTCCTTGTAGAAGCGCACGACGTAGTCATCAGCGTCGCCGCTCGCCGTGGCGAGGAAGCAGACCCGCGGCCGGTCGCGGCCGGTGAGCTCGAGCACGTAGTCGTCGAGGAGCGGGTTGCCCGCCTCCATCGAGAACCCTCCGCCGCCGAACGCCACGATCTGCCGAGCGCGGCGCGCGACCACGCCGGGGATGCCGGTTTCAAGCAGCTTCATCGTCATCCCCACACCACCTTTCCGCACGCCTCGCTGACCTCTCTTGCGCAGCGGAGTATGGGACTGGAACGCCTACCCGGCCATGTGCGCGCGGTCGAGACTTTCGCCGGGGGTGTTCGCCGCGCGGTCGAGGGGCCTCGGGGCCGAACGGAAGCCGCCGCGCGCCCTCGTGATCGAGGTTTCTGGTCCCAGAGACGAGAAAACTCGATCGCCGGTGGGCGGCGGTCGCGGTGATCGAGGTTTCTGGTCTCCCTGACTAGGAAACTCGATCGCGAGGGCGGGGCCGGCGTGTGCCACCCCTCCCGACCGGGTAGCGTGAGCGCGTGGAAGCCAGCGCCGGGACAGGCGACGCGCGGACCCAGCCGGGCTCGGGGGCCGACGGCGACGGCGCCAAGCGCCCGGTGTCCTCCTTTTCGAAGTCCCTGTTCTTGGGGGAGATCGACGAGGAGCTCGTGCTGCCGTGGCCGCAGCCCGACCCCGCCGAGCAGGACAAGGTCCGCAGCCTGATCGCGGCAGCGCGTGAGATCGGCGAGCGGGTCGACTCGCGGCGCATCGAGGAGGACCGGTGGGTGCCCCAGAAGCTCCTGCGCGAGCTCGGGGAGGCCGGGCTGCTCGGCCTGCACGTGCCTGAGCGCTACGGCGGCCAGGGGCTCTCGCAGACCGGCTACGCGCGCGTCTTTGAGACCTTCACCCACATCGACGCGACGCTCGCGATCGTCCTCGGCGTCCATCAGTCGATCGGCTACAAGGCGATCACGCTGTTCGGCACGGAGGAGCAGAAGGAGCGCTGGCTGCCGGACCTGTGCTCCGGGCGCAAGCTCGCCGCCTTCGCGCTCACCGAGCCGAACGCGGGGTCCGACGCGTACAACATCGAGAGCCGCGCGGTGCGCCAGCCGGACGGCTCGTGGCTGCTGAACGGCGAGAAGCGCTACATCGGCAACGGCTCGCGCGCCGACGTGCTCACCGTGTTCGCCCGCTGCGAGGTCGACGGCAAGGACCGCCACATCGCGCTGCTCGTCGAGAAGGACATGAAGGGCTTCGAGGTCGGCGAGCGCTACGACACGATGGGCCTGCGCGGCAACGACCTGCGCCGCCTCCACTTCAGGGACGTGCGCATCCCGCCGGAGAACGTGATCGGCGAGCCAGGGGAGGGCTTCCGGATCGCGATGCACGTCCTCAACAACGGGCGCATCGGCCTCGGCACCGGCTCGGTCGGCGCGGCCAAGTACCTGCTCGACCTGACCATCGACCACGTCAAGGAGCGTCGCCAGTTCGGGCAGCCGCTCGCCGACTTCGAGCTCGTCCAGGACAAGGTCGGCTGGATGGTCTCCTACCTGTTCGGGCTGGAGTCCATGTGCTATTTGACCTGCGGGCTCGTCGACGGCGGCATCGAGGACTACTCGCTCGAGTCCGCGATGTGCAAGATCGCGGGCACCGAGTTCCTCTGGTACGCCGCCAACCGGGCCATGCAGCTCAAGGGCGGCGCGGGCTACATGCGCGACGAGCCCTACGAGAAGGTGCTTCGCGACATCCGCATCTTCCCGATCTTCGAGGGCGCCAACGACGTGCTGCGCGCGTTCGTCGCCCTCTCCGGGCTGAAGCCCCTGGGCGAGCGGCTCAAGGAGGTCGGCGAGATCGACCTGAGCGACCCGATCCGGACGATCGGCGTGCTCTTCGACTACGTCGGCGGGCGCATCCAGCGCGAGCTGCGCCCCGACCGGCTCACCCGGGTCCACGACGAGCTGCGCAAGCACGCCGACGACGTCGCCGAGCAGATCAAGGAGCTGCGCTCGGTCAGCGAGTCGCTCCTGCGGCGCCACCGCAAGGACATCGTCACAGCGCAGTTCGCGCAGAAGCGCCTGGCCGACGCCGTCGCCGACATCTTCGCCCAGATCGCGGTGCTCTCCCGCGTGAGCTCGATCTTCGAGGACCAGGGCGTCGAGCCCTCAGGCCAGGAGCGCTACATCGCCGAGACCTTCTGCGAGCGCGCCGCGAACCGCGTGCGCTCCAACTTCCGGCAGATCGAGCACAACGACGATGAGCGCATGAAGGCGATCGCCAAGCTCGCCTACAAGCGCGGCGAGTACGGCTACGCGCTGTTCGACTGATCGGAGCGCTTGCGCCTGGCCTCTTCGGCCGCCTTGCGCATGGCCTCGGTGATCTGCTCCCTCGTCATCCCGGACTCGCGCGAGGCCACCGCGAGCTGGCGCACGCCGAGCTCGATCTCGCGATCGGAGAGGTCGTCGAGCGGGATCCCCATGCGCGCGTAGTGGGCCCGGATCTTCGCGATCACGGCGTCCCTTGTCTCGGCACGCGTCATCGTCACCCTGCTACCACGCAGGGCCGCAGCGAAACGCGCGGATCGCGGCCGTGGCCTAGCTCAGTCGCTCGACCAGCATCGCCTCGCCCTGTCCGCCGGCGACGCACATGGTCTCGAGGCCGATCTGGTGGTCGTCGGTCTCCATGACGTTGAGCAGCGTGGCCATGATCCGCGCGCCGGTCATCCCGAACGGGTGGCCGAGCGCGATCGCCCCGCCGTGCGTATTGAGCTTCTCGAGCGGGATGTTGCACTCGTTCATGATCGGGATCACCTGCGCCGCGAAGGCCTCATTGAGCTCGACGACGTCGACGTCGTCGATCGTCATGCCCGTGCGCTCGAGCACCTTTCGGATCGCCCCGATCGGCGCGACGCCCATGTACTCGGGCTCGTTGCCCCAGGTCGCCGCGGCGAGGATGCGCGCCTTCGGGGCGACCCCGAGCTCCTTCGCCTTGGTGTCGGACATGATCAGCACCGCCGCCGCGCCGTCGTTCAGCGGGCACGAGTTGCCGGCGGTGACCCCGCCGCCGCCGAAGGCCTCGGGCAGCTCGGCCAGCTTCTCGAGCGTCGACTCGGGGCGCGGGCCGTCGTCCTTGGTGACGAGGTTCCCCTCGTGGTCGGGGATCGGGACGATCTCGCGGTCGAAGAACCCGGACTCCTGCGAGGCGACCGCGAGCTCCTGCGAGCGCTGCGCGAAGCGGTCCATGTCGGCGCGTGAGACCTCGTAGCGCTTGGCGACGTTCACGGCGGTATGGCCCATCGCGATGTAGGCGTCGGGCTGCCCCTCCTGCTTGCCCTGCAGGCGCTCGTTCTGGTCGTCGCCGCCCGCCACCTCGGTGCGCTCGTTGAAGCGGCTCACCCACTCGACCCCGGCGGCGATGTACACGTCGCCCTCGCCCGCCTTGATCGCGTTGCCGGCGTGCCGGATCGCGTCCAGCGAGGAGGCGCAGTAGCGCGAGATCGTCGTGCCGGTGGTCTCCTGCGTGAGCTTCTCGGACAGCAGCACGGCGATGCGCGCGATGTTGAACGCCTGCAGGCCCTGCGGCATCCCGCAGCCGCAGTAGAGGTCCTCGACCGCGGCCGGGTCGACCTCGGGGTTGCGCTCCAGCAGCCGGTCGACGACGTAGGCGACGGACTCATCCGGGCGCAGCTGGGCCAAAGACCCCTTGAAGGCGCGCCCGATCGGGGTGCGGACTGCGTCGACGATCACTGCTTCAGGCATCGCTTGGCCTCCTTCGTGTGGACGGGGCGGGGAAGTTACCGATCGCCGTTGATTGGCGAGTCAATCAACGTCGACCGGGACCTGGCGCTCGCCGCGGACGCTCTAAGCTGCGGTGCCATGACCGACCAAGCCGAAGCTGTCTTGAGCCTCGAGCCGGCCCGCATCAACGCACTCCTGCAGAGCGGCGAGGCCGTGGTGATCGACATCCGCCGCGACTACGAGTACGAGGCGGGGCACGTCCCGGGGTCGCGCCACATCGAGATCAACGACGTGAGCGCGAACGCCGACTCGATCCCACGCGATCGCACCATCGTCTTCTACTGCCGCTCCGGGAACCGGTCGGGGATGCCCGCGGAGGCGTTCCGCCAGGCCGGGTACGAGGCCTACAACATGGAGGGCGGGCTCACGGCCTGGGTCGAGGCCGGGCTGCCCCTTGAGCCCGAGGGCGGCGAGATCGCGCAGCCTCTGCCCGTCTGATGAAGCTGCCGCGGCTGCGCAAGCGCAAGGCAGCCGAGCCGGAGACCGCGGTTGCCCCCGGCGCGCCGGCCCCATCCCCAAGCGACCCTGCGAGCCCCGGCGCCACGAAGCCCGGCGAGGCCTCCGGGACGGGCGGCGCGGCTGCGGGTTCCCCGGCGCCCGCGGCGGCCGTCGGCGCGGCTGCTGCGTCCGGCGCCCCCGCGGCACCCGGCGCCACACCGGACGTTGCGGCCAAGCCCGACGCCGCGGCCAAGCCCGACGCCGCGCCGAAGCCCGCCGACGCCGCCAAGCCCGCCGACGCCGCCAAGCCGGGGACGCCCGCGAAGCCCGATGAGGCCAAGCCGGGCGAGGAGAAGCCCGGCGATGCGGCCAAGGACGGCGGACCCGGCAAGCCTGCCGACGCGGGCGACGGCATCTCGCCCCCCACCGGCCTCGCCGGGCGGGTGGACGGCCTGCGCGCCTGGCTCGCCCAGCTCGACCGCAAGGTGGCGATCCGCAGCTACGCCGGGGCCGCGGCGCTCGTCCTCGCCCTGGCCGCCGGCATCGTCGCCATCGTGCTCGTGCTCGGCCTGCGCTCGGAGAGCGCGACGAACTCAGACCTCGAGGCGGTGCGCGAGGAGCTCGGCGCGGTCGAGCAGTCCGCCTCGCAGGCTGCGCAGGAGGAGGTTCAGGCCCTGGGCGACCGCCTGAGCGCGCTCGAGCAGGAGCTGCAGAGCCTGCGCCAGAACCGCTCGTCCACCGAGCGCGAGGTCTCCGTTTTGCAGGACGACATCTCCGACCTGCGCGACGACATCGCGGACCTGCAGTCAGACATCCAGGAGCTCCGGTCTCAGTCGCCGGACGCGGACTCGAGCTCGAGCTCCGACAACGACTCCGACTCGCCGTAGGCGGCCCGCGCCTGCGGGGTTCAGCCCCGCGCTCGGCCGCCCTTGGCCGTCCGCCGCGCGCTGCGCTCGGGCTGGCGGATCGGGACGCCGTCGCGCGCCAGGTCGGCCTCGAGCGCGTCGATCGAGGCCCTGATGTGCGCGAGGCGCTCGGCGAGGGTCGCCCCCTCGCGCCCCCCCGCCTCGGCCTCCTCCCTCTGCTTGGCCCGCTCGGCGGCGCGCTCCGCCTCGTGGACCTCTTCCATCGAGTTGATGATGATCGCGATCAGGATGTTGATCACGAGGAACGAGGCGATCAGCACGTAGCTCACGAAGAACACCCAGGACCACGGGTGGATCTCCATTCCCGCCTCGAGCAGCGCGGGCCAGTTCTCAAGGGTCAGCATCGTGAACGTGCTGATCAGCGCGTCGCCGATGTTCCCCCAGTTCTCGGGGTCCTCCTCGCCGAAGAGGATCCACCCGAGCATCCCGTACAGGTACATGATCAGGATCGTCAGCACCAAAAGGCTCACGATCGGCGGGATGCTGCGCACCATCGCGCGCACGAGGATCCGCAGGTCGGGTAGCACGGTGAGGACGCGCACGACCCGCAACAGGCGGACCACGCGCAGCATCGTGATGTTCTCGCGCAAAAACGGGACGTAGGCGACGCCCACGACGACGAAGTCGAAGAGGTTCCAGCCGTCGCGGAAGAAGTCCCACGGCGCCCTGCCGAAGGCCACGACGCGGATCGCGATCTCGACCGTGAAGATCGCGAGGAAGACGTCGTCGATCGTCGTGAGCGCGGAGTTGAGGCCGGGCGAGATGTCGTAGGTCTGCACTCCGAGCGCGATCGCGTTGAGGACGATCACGAGCAGGATGAACCCCTGGAAGAGCCCGGAATCCGCGATGCGCTTGCAGTGTGCGGCGATCACGAGGCCACGCATATATCAGGCCCACGTCAAGCTGGGCTTCGGGGCCGCGGGACGGGTTCGTGCGTTCCCGCACAACGTCCCGTCCGACGGGGGGTCTACGGTCGCACGCAGCGAGAGGTGCAGCAGGGCCCCGCGCGGGTCGCGCTCGCCTGCAAGCGACATCTCCCGAAAGGAGAGACCGATGGCCGAGGGCTACTGCGTCAAGGAACGCAAGAAGGTCGAGATCAAGGACGCCCAGCAGATCACGATGAAGAACGGGCGGCCGGCGATCCAAGGCGTCTGCCCGGATTGCGGCACCAAGATCTTCAAGATCGGCAAGCTGGACTGACGACGGCCGGGGCGCTCGCCGCCCCGGCCCCAGCGCAAACCGCGTAACAGGGCGTCGCCGCGCGGCGATCCGGCGCGTGCGGAGTGCCACAATGGGATCACGGCCCGACGAAGCCGCGGTCCGATGGAAGGTGCGCAACGCCCACTCGAGCTCATCCTGGCTCGCAATTTCCTGACGAGCGTCACCACGCCCGCCGTCCTCGTGGACGGGGAGGGGACGCTGCTCTTCTACAACGAGGCCGCGGCGGCGCTGCTCGGCCGCTCGTTCGAGGAGGCGGGCCAGATGCGCGCCGACGAGTGGATTCGCGCGTTCGCGCCGATCGACGACGACGGCGCACCGCTTGAGCTGGACGGGATCGAGCTCGTCGAGGCGCTCAAGACGGGCAGGCCGGCGCAGACCGAGCTTCGCATCAGGACCGCCTCCGATGGGTACCGGTCGATCGAGGCGGCGGCGCTGCCCATCGTCGCTGGGCAAGACAAGGCTTCAGGAGCCATCATCATGTTCTGGACGCGCACGGACAACGGCAAGACGTGAAGGTCAAGATCTGGGGAGCGAGAGGCTCGGTCCCGGCGCCGGGACCGACGATGAACCGATACGGCGGGAACACCTCGTGCGTGCAGGTGACCTTCCGCGACGGAAGCCAGCTCATCCTCGACGCCGGAACGGGGATCCGCGCGCTGGGCCTCGAGCTCGCCGGCGCCCCCAGGGTGGCGATCCTGCTCACTCACCTGCATCTGGACCACATCCAGGGCCTGATGTTCTTCCACCCGTGCTTCCGCCCCGAGTGCGAGATCACGATCTGGGGCCCCTCCTCGCCCGAGGCCTCGCTCGAGGACCGCATCGCGCGCTACATCTCCGCGCCGCTCTCCCCCGTCGAGGTGCGCGAGCTGCCCTGCTCGGTCGCGTTCAACGAGGCGCCGGCCAGCGAGTGGCGGATCGGCGACGTCACGATCCACGCCGAGGCGGTCACGCACCGCGGGCCCACGCTCGGCTACCGGATCAGCGACGGCGAGACCACGCTCGCCTACATCCCCGACCACGAGCCCGCGCTGGGTGCGTCGCTGGACGAGCTCTCAGACGAGTGGATCTCCGGCTACGACCTCGCCCGCGACGTCGACCTCTTGATCCACGACTGCCAGTACACGGACGCGGAGTACCCCGCGCACGTCGGCTGGGGCCACTCGGCGCTCGGCGACTCGCTCAAGTTCATCGAGCGCGTGGGCGCGAAGCGGGCGCTGCTCTTCCACCACGACCCCCTGCACACCGACGAGACGCTCGACGCGCTGGCCGCCGAGGCCGCCGAGCGCTGGCGCGCCATGGGACACGACCCCGAGGCGATCGCGCTGGCCCGCGAGGGCGATGAAATCGAGGTGAGCGCCCCCCGCCAGGGTGTCCATGCAGGGGGCCAGGGCCGTTCGACCGTCGGTACAACGGCCGCGCCGCAAGTTTCGACGCGCGGCTAAAGACCCCCCTTCCGCCCGGGCCTACCTTCAGTCGCGATCCGTACACCGCGACCGCTGGGCGCGCGCTCGGCGGTAAGGAGGCAGTTAATGACGAAGAAGCTCAGCCTGGGCGCGCTTGGCGCGCTTGCGGCTTTGCTGATCTTGCCGGGGGCGGCATTCGCCCAGGATCCGGCAGAGCTGCTTGAGGCGAAGTCCCTCGAGCTGGACATGACGTGGGTGGCCATCGCGTGCATCCTCGTCTTCCTCATGCAGGCCGGCTTCATGTTCCTCGAGATCGGCTTCTCGAGGCAGAAGAACGTCGGCACGGGCGTGGCGAAGATCTTCGTGAACTTCGCTGTGATCACGATCGCCTGGTGGGCCATCGGCTACGGCATCAGTGGCCCAGGGAACGATTTCTTCGGAACCGACGGGTTCTTCTTCCACTTCGGCCAGGAGATCGGTAGCGGCGAGGATGCGTTCGAGGTGGCCGGCTCCGACGCCATGTTGATGCTGTTCGGGCTCGCGTTCGCCGCGGTCTCGCTGGCGATCGTCTGGGGCACGACCCTGGAGCGCATCAAGTTCGGCGCGTACGTCGTCTACGCGGCCGTCTTCGGCGCCGTCATCTATCCGCTCATCGCCCACTCCGTGTGGGGCGGCGGCCTGCTCGCCGACGTGGGCGGCAAGCCGGTGATGGACTTCGCGGGTTCCTCCGTGGTCCACCTCACCGGCGCGGTCGGCGGCCTAGCTGCGCTCCTGCTGCTCGGCCCGCGGAAGGGCAAGTACGGCCCCGACGGCAAGCCGCGCGCGATCCCGGGTCACTCGATGCCGCTGGTCGGCCTCGGGGTGGTCCTCCTGTGGATCGGCTGGTTCGGGTTCAACGGCGGTTCGACGTTCGGCACGGCCGACTCGTTCTTCGGCGAGGCCATGCTGAACACGCAGCTCGCCGCCGCGGCCGGCGTGCTCGGCGCGGTGCTGACCGTGTACCTGAAGACGCGCTCGCTCGACGTCGGCATGGCCGGTAACGGCGCGATCGCCGGCCTGGTCGGCATCACGGCGCCGGCGGGCTTCGTCGAGTACTGGGCGGCCCCGATCATCGGGTTCCTCGCCGGCGTGCTCGTCGTGATCGGCGTGCTGGCCATCGAGAAGCGCCTCGACGACCCGGTCGGCGCGCTCTCCGCGCACGGCCTGGCCGGTATCTGGGGCACGGTCGCGGTCGGCATCTTCGCCAGCCCGCGGCTCGTCGACATCGACGGTGGCGCCTCCCCGGGCATCTGGTACGGGCTGTTCAACGGCGATGTCGCCTTCGGCGGCACGCTCGGTCAGCTCGCGGTCCAGGCGCTGGCGGTGGTGCTCACCTTCGCGGTGGTGTTCATCCTCTCCTACGCGACGTTCGCCATGATCAAGGCGACGATCGGCCTCCGGGTCAGCGAGGAGGAGGAGCTCGCGGGCCTCGACATCTCGACCCACGGGATGTACGGGTACCCCGAGTCGTTCATCCCGCAGGAGGAGTACCCGGTCAACAGCGGCTTCGAGCCGCACGTGGCGGGTACGCCATTGGCGACACCTACCCCTGCCCAGCAGGCGAGTTCCTGAGGGGAGGTGAGCTAAGTGAAGAAGATCGAGGCATACATCCGCCACGAGGCGTTCGAGCCGATCCGCACGGAGTTGCTCGAGAAGGGATTTCCCTCCCTCTCGATCACCGAGGTGAAGGGCTCGGGCCGCCAGAAGGGCATCGTCGAGCACTACCGCGGGTCAACCCTGACGGTGAACGTGCGGCCGAAGCTGAAGGTCGAGGTCGTCGTCGAGGACAAGGACAAGTCCCTCGTCGTCGAGACGATCCTCAAGCACGCCCGCACGGGCGCCGTGGGCGACGGGAAGATCTTCGTGATCCCCGTCGAGGAGGCGATCCGCATCCGTACCGGCGAGGAGGGCGACATCGTCCTCCAGGCCCACGACGAGGCGGAGATTCCCGCGTAGGGAGCGATCGGCGACACGCCGCGCCCGGGAGCAGCGGGGCCCCGGGCGCGGCATCGCTCCCATCCCTTGGCGCCGGCATGCAGGATCTGCACTCGAGGATGCTCGCGGCGTTGCTCGACGGTGAGGGACTCCAGAGCGTCGTCGAGCTCGCGGCCGCGGAGGCAGGGGCACCGGTCGCGGTGGTCCTGCCCAGCCGCAACCTGAGCGCCGCTTCCGACGAGTCCGTCGACCTGGACTCGTTGCGCGCCGCGGGCGGCCAGCGCCCGCCCGGGGTCGCCCACTTCGAGCCCGTGCGAGTGGGCGACGAGGTGATCGGCGAGGTCTTCGCGCTCCAGGCGCGCAACGGCGTGCCGCGGCCGAGCATCGACATCGCCGAGGTCCTGCGCACCGCCGCGCTCGCGGTGGTCACCGAGGTCGCCGTCCTGGACGCGCGCGACGAGCTCGCGGGCGAGCTGCGCGGCTCGCTGCTCGAGGACGTGCGGGCGCAGGCCGTCTCCGCCGACGAGATCGTCCGCCGCGCGGCCCGTCTGGGCTGCGACCTGACGCGGGGCGCGGTCGCCTTCGTCGCCGAGATCCGCAGCGTGCTGCCGCGCCACGCGGCCGCGCTCTTGACCAGCGAGCACGAGGGGGCGATCGCCGAGGTTCTCGAGTGGGGCGAGGAAGAGGGCGGCCAGCGCGTGTACGCGCTTCTCCCCGCGCGCGGCGGAGCCGACGCCGAGGAGCGGACGATCGCCTCGGCGCGCGCCCTCGCCGGGCGCCTGCGCCCGCACGGCCCGGCGGCGTTCTCGTCGTTCTGCGAGGAGCCGGGCGACCTCGGCCGCGCTTTCGCCGAGGCGGAGCTCATGCTCGCCGTGGTCGCGCGCGACGAGCGGCTCGCGGACAGGCTCGCGGGCGAGGTGGGCGACGGCGTCTACCGACTGCTCTTCCGGGCACTGGCGAGCGACCCGGACGAGGTGCGCCGCTTCTACGAGGAGACCGTCGAGCCGCTGGTCGAGCACGACCGCCGCTACCACACGGACCTGCTCGGCACGCTCGAGGCCTACCTCGACAACGACTGCAACATGAACGCGACGGCGCGCGCCGTATACGCGCACCGGCACACGGTCGCGCACCGGCTGCAGCGAATCCGGGAGCTGAGCGGCCTGGATCCTGCGAACGGGGCCGACCGCGAGCGGCTCGGTCTCGGCATCAAGGCCTACAGGATCCTGGCGCCCACGCTGCACCGCTGAGGCGCCGGCCGACGTCGGCGGGGTTTCTCAGTCGTTCTCGCCCAGGGCGGCGCGCCGAGCGCGCTCCGCCGCCTCGCGGGCGCGCTGCTCGTACTCCTGGCGCAGCCGCTCGGCGGCCTCGGCCTGGCGCTGCTCGGCGAGCCTACGGGCCTCGAGCGCCTGCTGCCGCGCCTGCACGGCGACCTGCCGCTGGAGCTTCTTCTCCAGCGCCTCGAGGCGCTTCTGGGCCTCGGCGACGGCGCGCTCCTCGGCCTCCTTTCGCACCCGCTCCTGCTCCTCGCGCAGGCGCGCCTCGATCTCGGCGGCGACCTTGCGCTCGGCGGCCTCGCGGGCGCGCTCGGCCTCCTCCTCGGCGCGCCGCCGGATCTCCTCGAGCTCCTCCTTCATCTTCGCCTCGGCCTCGGCGCGGGCGCGCATCTCCGCCTCGCGCGCCATGCGCTCGACGAGGCTCTCGAAGCGCCGCTGCCAGCGCACGGCCTCCTGCTCGGCGTTCGTGCGCTTCTCGATCTCCGCGCCGACGCGGCGGTCCGCCTCCTCGGCGGCGAGCTCGATGTCGCGGCGGGCCTTCCGGACCGCCTCCTCGGCCTTCCGCTCGGCGGCGGCGACGCGCTGGGCCGCTTCCTGCTCGGCGCGCTCGCGCGCCTCGGCGGCCGCCTTCGCCGCGAGCTCCCGGGCCCGCTTGGCCGCCTGCTGCTTGAGGCGGGTCGTGATCTCGCGAAGCTTCTCCTGAGCGCGGGCACGGAGCTGCTCGCGCGCCTCTGCGACGCGCTGCTCGATCCGCTCCTCGGCCTCGGCCTCGGCGCGCTGGACGCGCTCCGCGGCGTCGGCCTCAGCGCGCTGGACTCGCTCCGCCGCGTCCGCTTCGGCGCGCTCGGCGCGCTCGGCGGCCTCCGCCTCGGCGCGCTCGACGCGCTCGGCCGCGTCGCGCTCGATCTCCTCGATGCGCTCGGCCGCCTCCGCCTGGGCGCGCTCGACGCGGTCCGCGGCATCCGCCTCCGCGCGCTGGATGCGCTCGGCCGCCTCGGCCTCGAGCGCCTCCTTGCGTTCGGCCAGCTCGCGCTCCGCGGCCGTCGCGCGTTCCGCAGCGGCCTCAGCCTCCGCGCGGGCGGACTCGACCTCGGCCTTGGCGCGCTCCTCGGCGGCGGCGATCGCCTCCTCGGCGCGGCGCTGCGCGGCGCGCGCCTCCTCCTCGGCTGCGGCGATGCGCTGGTCCGCTTCGCGGCGCAGCTCGCTCGCGCGCTCCCCCACGCGCCGCTCAGCCTCCGCGCGGGCGGCCTCGGCGCGCGCCTCGGCGTCGCGCGCCTTGGCGCGCGCCTCATCGGCCTCCCGCTCGGCCGCGGCAGCACGCTCCTCCGCGGCGGCGCGGGCGCGCTCGGCGGTCTCGGCGCGCTCCTGCGCGGCGCGCAGCTCGTCGCGCAGGGCCTGGGCCTCGCCGCGCGCGCGGCGCAGATCCTCGGCCAGCTCGGCAATGCTTTCGCCCCGCGCCCGCTCGGCCGCGGCGCTCACCTCCGCGGCGGCGCGACGCGCTTCCTCGGCGGCGCTCAGCGGGGGCTCCTCCGCGGGATCCACGGCCCGCAGATGGGGCTTACCAAGGCCCTGTCCCTGTCGGTCACTGTCCGGCATCGGCGGCAGGCCCGGGGACGGTGTCGGGGGAAACCGCGCCGGGCGGCGCGAGCGTACCGCAGCCGAGGGACGGCCGGGGGCGCGGCGGACCCGCGACGTGGTTTCAGCCCACGTTGCCGGAAAACGGCATTCAGGGCTGAACCCACGCGAGTCCGCCGACTCCGTTCAGCCCACGTTGCCGAATTCCGGCAACCAGGACCGAATGCCGTCCCGCGCCGCGGCGGCTCGGCGCGCGCACCGGCCGCGTCCGCACCCCCGTCTTCGCCGCCCTGCCCCGTGCGAACGGCGCGGCCGAGGCCTCAGAGCCCCGGGATGCCCGGGTCGCCGGAGCTGTTGTCGATGAAGAAGGCCGCCACCCCGATCAGGATCAGCAGGATGCCGGCGATGACGGCCAGCGTCACCCGCGCGACCTGCCCCCAGGCGCCCACGAGGAAGCCCGCGGCGATCACGACGAGGTACGGCAAAAGATCGGTGACGCTGCTTGCGATGCCGGTGAGCATGGGGGGACTATGGCGGCTGCGGCGGCGCCGGGACGCACGCCGTGCCCTCGCCCTTCATCTACGCTGGTGTCCATGGCGGATGCCACCGCGAATTTCACCGACGTCGCGGAGGTCAAGGAGGCCCTCGCGCGCGTCGGCTACCTGGCCGACGAGCCCGCTGCGCTGGTCTCGTTCCTCGCGCAGACGCTCGGCAAGCCCGTCCTCGTCGAGGGCCCCGCGGGCGTCGGCAAGACGGAGCTCGCGAAGGCGCTCGCGCGCGCGACCGGCCGCGAGCTCGTGCGGCTGCAGTGCTACGAGGGGCTCGATGAGTCCAAGGCGCTGTACGAGTGGAACTACCGCAAGCAGCTGCTCAGCATCCAGGCGCGCGCCGTCGAGCGCGCCGCGGGCGACGGCGGGGAGATGAGCCCCGGCGAAGCGGCCGACGAGGCGGCCGGCGGGATCTTCACCGAGGAGTACCTGCTCACCCGCCCGCTCCTCAGGGCGATCGCCAGCCCCGACCCGGTGGTCCTGCTGATCGACGAGATCGACAAGACCGACCAGGAGTTCGAGGCGATGCTCCTCGAGGTGCTCTCGGACTTCCAGATCTCGATCCCGGAGCTCGGCGTGATCGAGTCGCGCACGCACCCGATCGTCGTCCTCACCTCGAACAACTCGCGCGAGCTCACCGAGGCGCTCAAGCGTCGCTGCCTGTACCTGTGGCTCGACTACCCGTCGGTCGAGCGCGAGATGGAGATCGTCCGGCTGCACTCTCCTGAGCTCGACGAGACGCTTGCGCGCAAGCTGGTCGAGGTCGTGAACATGGTCCGCGCCCTCGACCTCAAGAAGCCGCCCTCGATCGCCGAGTCGATCGACTGGGCGCGCGCCCTGCTTTTGCTCGGCGCCGACGACATCGACCGCGACGTCTTCACCCGCACGATGTCGATCATCGTCAAGCACCGCACCGATCTCGACCTCGTCGCCGAGCGCGTCGGCATGCAGCTCGGCGGCGAGCCGACCCGCGCCGAGGCGAGCGGTTGAGCGCCCCTCCCCCCGGCCTGGCAGCCCGACTCGTCGAGCTCGGCGAGGAGCTGCGCGCGGAGGGGATGTCGGTCGGGACGAGCGAGCTGCTCGACGCGTTTGCGGCGCTCGAGGCCGTGCGGTGGACCGAGCCGAACGACTTCCGCGAGGCGCTTGCCGCGACGCTCGCGAAGTCCCAGGAGGACCGGCGCATCTTCGATCTGGTCTTCGACCGCTTCTTCTTCCGCGCTGTTGAGCTCGAGGCCGTTCAGCGCGACGTGCGCGAGGGCCACCGCTACACCGGCGGCGAGCGCATCGACCTCGACCGGCTCAGCGAGGCGGTCCGCGAGGCGATCGCGGAGGGGCGCGACGGGGAGATGCGCGACCTCGCCCGGCTCGCCGTGGTCTCGTTCGGCCGCCAGGGTGACGGCTCTGGAGTGGTGGGCGTGGACGTGCAGCGCATCCGGCGCCATCTGGGCCTGCAGTCGCAGGCGCACGTAAAGCCGGGCGAGCGCGCCCTCGACCGCACGCAGATCGCCCGCTTCGAGCGCCACCTGAGGCGCGAGCTCGAGCGCCTGCAGATCGAGCGCACGCAGAAGCTGCCGCCGGCGCGCCCCCTGGCCGACCTCGACCGCGCCCTGCCGACGAGCCCGACCCAGGACCTGGCTGCCGTGCACCGCGCCGTCGCCCAGCTCAAGCGCCGACTCGCCACGCTCGGCCACGACCAGCGCGGGCGGCGCCGGCGCTCGATCGTCGACGTGCGCCGCACGATGCGCGCATCCCTCGAGACGGGCGGCGTGCCCCTGCGCCTGCGCTACCGCCCGCAGCGGCCGCGGCGGCCCGAGATCTACGTGCTCTGCGACGTCTCCACCTCGGTCACGTCGGCGAGCGTCTTCTTCCTCTCGGTCCTGCACGCGCTCCACGACTCGTTCCGCAAGCTGCGCTCGTTCGTGTTCATCGAGCGGATCTCGGAGGTGACCGAGGTGTTCGAGCGCGAGCGCGACTTCCGGAAGATCTCGGAGCGCATCAGCCGCGAGGGCGGCGTCGCCGACGTCTCCGGCTACACCGACTACGGCCGCGTGTGGCGCGAGTTCGCCGCCGAGATCGCCGAGGACCTGGACCCGCGCTCGACGGTGATCATCCTCGGCGACGCGCGCACGAACGGCCGCGACCCGCACCCCGAGGCCTTCGCGGAGATCACCCGGAGCGCCGGCCGCACGTTCTGGCTCAACCCCGAGCCCCGCCTGTACTGGAACTACGGCGACTCGGTGATGGCCGTCTACGAGCCGCACTGCACGGCCGCCTTCGAGTGCTGGACGACGAAGCACCTGGAGGACTTCGTGAACGTCGTCGCGGGCGGCCGCCAGGCGACGATTTGAGCGGCGCACGACCCCGCGCCCGCGATTAGCCTTGCGCCATGGGTTCGGGGGCCCTCGTCCGGAGGAGAGCGGCCGCGAGCGCCCTCACGGGCGCGCTGCTCGCCCTCGCGCTACCGGCCGCCGACGCCGACGCGCGCGCCGAGAAACCCGCGGCACGGGCCGGCGACGCGCGCCACGCAACCGCCGCGCAGCGCGGCAAGAAGGCCCGCAAGCGCCGCTCCCTGCGCACGATGCGCATCGCGCCTGACGGTGCCGCGCGGCATGCGAACGGCACGCCGCGCGAGCTCTCAGCGCGGCGGATCAAGAGGCCGCGCGTGCACCTCATGCTGGTCGCCTGCGACGGCGCGAAACGGCGCGGGCGCGAGCTCGCCTTCCGGCGCAGCGGTGGCACGGTCGACTCGGGCCCGGTCGCGGCGTCGCTTGCGAGCGTCGCCGGGGAACCCACGAGCGGCGCGCCCACCCAGGTCGGCCCCGTGCGCGCCGGCCGCCGGCTCGATTTCACGGTCACCGGCACCGACGGGTGCGCGCTCGCGGTGGTCTTCGTGGACCGCGACCGCGACGGCCGCCTCGACGTCAAGCGCTCGGGCGTTCCCACGGAGCCCTACGGCGCGGGCGGGCGCACGCGCTTTGAGCCGCTCGGGGTCTCGTTCCAGGGGGCCGGCCCCTGCGACCCGCTCGACCCGGCGGTCTGCCTGCAGCCCTTCCCGAACGATCACTTCACGGTCGCCGACCCGAGCACGGACACCGGGCGCCGCGTGGCGTTCGGGCGCGCGATGATGCCGCGCTCGAACCTCGGCGCACCGATCGACCCGACCGAGTGGAACCGTAACGACGGCTTCTCGCCCGGGTCGATGCTGATCACGAAGGTGCCGGGCCTGGAGACGCAGGAGGCGTTCGAGCGCACCGGCGCGGTGCCGATCACCGACATCGCGCGCAGCTTCGATCCGGACCAGCCGATCGTGGTGATCGACGCGGAGACGCACGAACGGCATCTGATCTGGAGCGAGCTCGACGCGAACCCGGTCAACCCGGCCGACGTCAACCTGATCATCCGGCCGGCGGTTAACTTCGAGGAGGGCCACCGCTACATCGTCGCCCTGCGCAAGCTGCGGAACGCCGAGGGCGAGATCATCCCCGCCCAGCGGCCGTTCCAGATCTACCGCGACCGGATCATGACCTCCGACCCGCTCGTCGAGGCGCGACGGGAGCACTTCGAGTCGCTGTTCGCCGACCTGCGCCAGGCGGGAATCGCGCGCGAGGATTTGTACCTCGCGTGGGACTTCACGGTGGCGAGCGAGCGAAATCTGACCGAGCGGATGCTCTCGATCCGCGACGACGCCTTCGCCCAGCTCGGCGACGCGGACCTCGCCGACATGAAGGTCGAGGGCCGCTCCCCCACCTTCGTGATCACCTCGGTGACCGACTACCAGCCGTGCGGCGACGACGGCTGCGAGCCGGGCCTGCAGCTCCCCGACCTGCCGATCGTCGGGCCGCTGCTCGACCCGGTGACCGGGCTGATCACCTCGATCGTGAGCCCGCTGCTCGGCATGGCGCCCGAGGACGACCGCATCCTGCGCAAGGTCCAGGGCGAGCTCGTCGTCCCCTGTTACACGAACCTCCCCCTTTGCACGACGCTCTCGCAGTTCTCCTACTCCTCGCCCGCCGACACGATCCCCGACCGGCTGCCCGGTAACGTCACGCTCGCCGCGTTCACCTGCCTGATCCCGCGCTCGGTGGTGGCCGACGGCGAGCTGCGGAAGGCGCGTCCCTCGCTCTACGGGCACGGGCTGCTCGGCTCGCACGGCGAGGTCGAAGCGGCCAACGTCAAGGCGATGGCGAACGAGCACAACTTCGTGTTCTGCGCCACCGACTGGGCCGGGTTCGCCGAGCAGGACTTGCCGACGATCGCGCTCATCCTCCAGGACCTCTCGAACTTCCCGAAGCTGCCCGACCGGACCCAGCAGGGGATGCTCAACTTCCTCTTCCTCGGCCGGGCGATGATCCACCCGCAGGGGTTCAGCTCGCACCCCGCGTTCCAGTTCGGCGGGCGCTCGGTGATCGATACCGACCGGCTGTTCTACGACGGCAACAGCCAGGGTGGGATCCTGGGCGGCGCGCTGACCGCGGTGGCGCCTGACTTCGACCGCGCCGTGCTCGGCGTGCCGGGCATGAACTACTCGACGCTGCTGCGGCGCTCGGTCGACTTCGAGCCCTACGCCGAGGGCAAGTTCATCGACGGCCTGCCCGACCTCGGGCTCGGCCTGTACGACCGCTACCCGAACGAGCTCGAGCGCCCGCTGATCCTCGCGCTCATGCAGATGCTCTGGGACCGCGCCGAGGCGAACGGCTACGCCCACCACATGACGAAGGACCCGCTCCCGAATACGCCGCCGCACGAGGTGCTGCTCCAGGTCGCCTTCGGCGACCACCAGGTCTCGATGTGGACGGCCGAGGTGGAGGCGCGCACGATCGGCGCGGCGACCAACCCGACCCCGCTGGACCCGGGCCGGCACCCGGACGTCGACCCGCTCTTCGGCATTCCGCGGATCACCGCGTGGCCGTACGAGGGCTCGGCGGTCATCTACTACGACTCCGGCCCGCCGCGCCCGGGCGACGAGGGCGTCGTGGCGCCACCGACCGCGAACGTGCCGCCGCGGCCGCCCGAGTACGGGCGCGACCCGCACTCCGACCCGCGCAGCGATCCCGCGGCGCGCGTGCAGAAGTCCGAGTTCCTGCGGATCGGCGGCCAGGTCGTCGACGTCTGCGGCGGCAGGCCCTGCTACACGCGCGGCTGGACCGGCGCGGGCTAGGCGCGGCAGAGGATCGTGACGCTGCGCGTGCGCGCCTTCGGCTGGATGAAGGCGAGGGCGCGCTCCGCCTCCTGGCGCAGCGCGCGCTCGTCGCGCTTGCGGATCCGCCAGCCGAGCTCGATCCGCATGGTCACGTCGCGGCCCGAGCGGTCGAGCTTCCACAGCCCCGCGAAGTAGCCGTCCACGAGCACGCTGCCGCGGTCCGCCTCGTGGTCCGGGAGCATCGGCGCGGGCGGCTCGGACGGCACGATCCGCGAGCGGTCCTGGTGGCCGAGCAGGACGTTGTCGTAGTTGGGGAGCACCCGCGGCGGCGCGGGCACATCGGGGTCGGGCAGCGGCCCGTCGGGCACGTCGAAGAGCTCGGTGCCGGACTGGTCGTAGAAGACTCGCAGCTCGCCGCGCAGCTCCTCGAAGACCTCCTTGAGCCGCGTCAGGCCGGACCAGTTCTGGATGTCGCGCACGCTCGCCGGCCCGAAGGCGGCGAGGTAGCGGCGCACGAGGTCCGCGCGGGACGCCTCCGCCGACACGGGCTCGCCCAGCCACCGCTCGACCGTCGTCCAGCGCGCCCGGCCCGCCCTCCCCCACACGCCGCGCGGCGGCACCTGCACGAGCGGCACGAGGTAGGTGCCCGCGTAACCGAGCGGGTTGGCGTCGACGCCGGGGAAGCGCTCGGCGAGCAGGCGGCCCAGCTCCGAGCGCCCGCGCGGCTCCGCGTCGACGAGCTCGCGCACCGCGGCCCGCAGCTCGTCGTGGTCGACGCCGGCGATCTGCGTGCTGAACGGCGAGCCCTTGAAGACCCGCGCGATCACCGGCTCCACCAGCGCACGCAGGTGAGCGCGTCGCGCGCGGTGGCCATGTGCACGGTCCCGCGCATGAGCAGCATGCGCACCGCCCCGCGGTCCTCGACCGTCGCGCCGAGCTCGTCGGGATCGAAGTCCCGCACACGGCTCCACAGCCCCAGATACGGGTCGAGCGGAACCTGGTTCTGCATGCCGACGAGGCGCTCGAGCATCTCGGCGGGCGTGGCCTCGACCCGCTCGAGCAGCCCCTGGCGCGCGAGCAGGGCGCGGTTGAGCGCGCGCTCGCAGAGGGTGTCTCCCGGGCTCGCCACGGCGCGCAACGCTACGGCACCGCCCACCCGGAACCGCCACGCCCACCCCGTGCCGGGCGCGCGCAAACGTTGCGCACAGCAACGAGATCGCACGGTCGGCGGGCTGGGGGCGACCCGGGAGCGGTCGAGCCGCCCGGCGTGCCGCGCAGCGCGCCCGGCCGATGACGGTCTACACTGGCCGCGAACAACAGGGGGGCTCGCGGGCAAGCGGGCTGAGATAGCGCCTGACACCGAACCCCGGCGCTGACCCTTAGAACCTGTGCGGTAATGCGCGCGGAGGGAGCATGACGGCTGATTCACGGGCTCCCGCGTCGGAGCCCGAATTGATTTCGGAGGACGCACCGGGCGCGGGCGTGGTCGCGGTGCGCGGCGTCCACCGCTCCTTCGGCGAGCTGCGCGTCCTCGACGGCCTCGATCTGGAGGCGGCGGAGCACGAGGTGGTTGGCTTGGTCGGCCCGTCGGGGTGCGGCAAGTCGACGCTGCTCGAGACCGTGGCGGGCCTCATCGAGCCCGACGCCGGCGCGGTGAGCGTCGGCGGCGAGCGCGACGCGGCCGGGCGCCTGCGCCGCTGCGCCTACATGCCCCAGCGCGATCTGCTCTTCCCCTGGCTGACCGCGATCGACAACGCCGCGCTCGCCCTGCGCAACCGCGGTCAGTCGCGCAAGCGGGCGCGCGCCGCGGCCATGCCGCTCTTCGAGCGCTTCGGGCTCGCCCAGTTCGCCGAGGCGCGCCCGCGGGAGCTCTCCGGTGGCATGCGCCAGCGCGTCGCGTTCCTGCGCACGCTGCTCGCCGGCAAGCCGGTGCTCCTGCTCGACGAGCCGTTCGCCGCGCTCGACGCGATCACGCGCGCCGAGATGCAGGGCTGGCTCGCCAGCGCGCTCGGCGAGACGCCGCGCACCACGCTGCTCGTCACCCACGATGTCGAGGAGGCCCTCTACCTCTGCGACCGCGTCGCCGTGCTCAGCCCGCGCCCGGCCCGGATCGTCGCCCAGCTGACGCCGCCCGCGCCCCGGGCCGCCGACCGGACCGCGACCGTCACCGACCCGGCCTTCGCCGCCATGCGCGAGCGGGCGCTCGAGGCCCTGCGGGAGGGCGCCCGATGAGGCGCGCCATCGGACCCGCGCTCGTCGCGCTCGCCCTGATCGCGCTGTGGGAGGTGCTCACGCGCACGGGCGCCCTGGGCGCGATCCTCGGCATCGACGAGCAGACCCGCGACGTGCTCGTGCCCGGGCCCACCGACGTGCTCACCACGCTCTGGGACGACCGTGGCCTGCTCGCCGAGAACGCCTGGGTGACGCTGGTCGAGGTGGCGGCGGGCTTCGCCGTCGCCCTCGCCTGCGGCGTCGCGTTCGCGCTCGCGATGCACTTCTCGGGGCTCGTGCGGCGGGTGCTCTACCCGCTCGTCGTCGCCTCGCAGACGATCCCGATCATCGCGATCGCCCCGATCCTCGTGATCTGGCTCGGCTACGGCATCGGTCCCAAGCTCGCCGTGATCGCCCTGATCTGCTTCTTCCCGGTGACCGTCAACACCTACGACGGCTTGCGCTCCGTCGACCCCGACGCGATCCGGATGATGCGCACGCTCGACGCCGGCCGCCTGGCGATCCTGCGGCGGGTCGAGCTGCCCGCCGCCCTGCCGTTCTTCTTCTCGGGCGCGCGCATCGCGGTCGCCGTCGCGGTGATCGGCGCGGTCTTCGGGGAGTGGTCCGGGGCCAACGAGGGCCTCGGGCACCTGATGCTCGTCGAGCAGGGCCAGCTCCAGGCCGCGCGCGTGTTCGCCGCCGTGGTCGTGCTCTCGGCGATGGCGATCGCCCTGTTCGGGCTCGTCTGGGCGCTGGAGCGCCGGATCGCCTGGTGGGGGAAGGAGGGGTTGAGGTGAGACCGTCGATCGAAAGGAGTGATGTGACGAGAAGGGTCCAAGCGATCCTCGGAGGGCTCGCGCTGCTGGCGGCGCTGGTCGTCGCCGGCTGCGGCGAGAAGGACGAGTCGACGGCCAGCGGCGCCGAGGCGGAGCCGTTCGAGCTCGCGCTCGACTTCTACGTGAACCCGGACCACGCCGGGATCTACATGGCGCTCGAGCGGGGCTACTTCGAGGAGGCCGGCCTCGACGTCCGACCGCGCGTGCCGTCCGACCCCTCGGCGCCGATCCAGCAGGTCGCCGCCGGGCAGGTCGACCTCGCGGTCTCCTACGAGCCGGAGGTGCTGATCGCGCGCGACGAGGGCCTGCCGGTGAAGGCCGTGGCGGCGCTCGTCCCCCACCCGCTCACCTCGCTGATCTCGCTGCCCGCGGCGGGCATCCGGGACGCCGCCGATCTACGCGGCAAGACGATCGTGACCGCGGGCATCGCCTACCAGGACGTCTTCCTCGACGCGATCCTCGAATCCGAGGGCCTCGCCCCTGACGACGCCAAGCGCGTGGACGTCGGCCTCGGCCTACTGCCCGCGGTGCTCTCTGGCCGCGCCGACGCGATGCTCGGCGGCTTCCGCAACATCGAGGGCGTCGACCTCGCGGAGCGCGGCCGGGATCCGCGCGTCGTGCCCGTCGACGAGCTCGGCATCCCCACCTACGACGAGCTCGTCCTGGTCGCCAACGAGAACGCGATCGAGGAGGACCCCGAGCCGATCCGGCTCTTCATCGAGGCGCTTGAGCGCGGCACCCGCGATGCGGTGGACGACCCCGAGGCGGCGGCCCGCGCAGTGCTGGAGGCGGGCGAGGGCCTCGACCCCAAGCTCACGCGCGCCGAGGTGGAGGCGACGCTGCCCCTGCTCCTGCCGGAACGGCGGCGCGACCCGTTCGGCTACATGCGCCCCGCCGAATGGGAGGAGTTCGCCGGGTTCCTCGTCGACCGCCACTTCATCGAGACGCGGTTCAGCGCCGACGAGGTGCTCACGAACGAGCTCCTGCCGGATAACGCGCGCGCCGACTAGGCACGACCACCCGCGCCGAGCGTGCGAGAACGTCGCGCACTACACCGAAGCGCACGCTCGGCGGTGGGGCCGTGGGTTCAGGCCGCGTCGGCGTAGTAGTCGGGGGCGAGCGGCAGCCCGCGCGCCCTCGACTGCGTCCACCCGTAGTGGCTGAGCGAGAAGATCCCAGCGAGCCCGCGATAGGGCTCGTAGCGGGCGTAGAACTCCTCGACCTCGCTCACCATCGCGCGCCGCCCGAGGCCGGCGATCACGCCGACCAGCTTCACGTAGGCGAGGTCGCCGGCCGGGAGGGCGTCCGGCTCGCCACGGCCGAGGAGCCGCAGGCACTGCAGGGTCCACGGGCCGATCTCGCGGATGCGCAGAAAACGGGCGTCGGCGGCCGGGTCTGCGGGGTCGGCCCGGCCGCTCGCTATCTCCCGGGCGCAGCGGATCATCGCCAGGGCGCGGGCCGGCGCCAGGTCGCACGCGGCGAGCTCAGCCGGGGCGAGGCTCGCGATCACGTCGGGGCGGGGCACGTCGCGCAGCACGGGCGCCGCCCCGCGCGCGCCCGGGGGCGCGAGGGCCGCGCCCCAGCGGCGCACCAGTCGGCGCTGGATTGCGGCCGCGCGCGATGACTCGATGAGCTGCTCGGTGATCGCCCAGGCCAGCGCCTCCCAGGCGAACGGCCTGCGCGTGGGCCGCAGCCACGGACGGCGGCGGATCGCCGGGCCGAGGAACGGGTCACGCCGGAACGCCGCGTAGAAGCCGCTCAGGTCGTCGTCGACGCCCAGCGCGAACCGCATGCGCTCGAGCGCGCGCTCGCGGGCCTCGGCAGTGCCGTCCGAGACCGCGCGCATGGCCACCTCGCCGCTGCGGCGCTGCCAGGCGTGGACGACCACCGGCTCGCCGTCCACGTGGAGCAGGCGCGTGAGCATGTTGCGGTGCAGGCGCGTGACCCCGTCGCGCCGCCCGCGCACGAGCAGGCGGTAGGGCGAGGGCGGCCGGACCTCGATCTCGAGGGCGGCGGCCAGGGCGGCCCGCCCCCTAGCGCCCCAGCAGGTGGACGTCGACGAGGAAGGAGCGGCTCGCGACGACCTCGCGCCGGTCGCGCCGGCCGAGGCGGATCGAACGCCGCTTCCTGCCGGAGCCCTTGGCCACGGCCTTCGCCGCGACCACCGTGGCCGCGCCCGCGACGATCCCGCCGGCGGCCGCGATCGCCACTGCCCGCGCCTCGCTGCTCAGCGGAGCCAGCCCCCGAGGCGCCGGCTTGGCGACGGCCTGCGACGCGGCACCCGCGTCGCTCTCCTCCTCAACGGCCTCGGCCTCGAGCACCTCGTCCTGCATGCGGAGCAGTCTAAAGCTGCGGCCAGCGGCAGAGCCGCCGGCCGGCTGCCGGTCGCCGGTCGTCGGTCGCCGGTCACCGGTCGTCGGTCCCTAGGGACAAGTCGTTCAGCCAGTCTTCGGATCGCGGTCGTGCCTCGCCGGCCACAGGGGTCGCCCACCACCCAGGTCGCGCCCCAACCGGCGACCGGCGACCGGCGACCGGCGACTACTCGCCCGCGTCCCTCAACCTGCGCTCGTAGATCCGATACCGCTGCACGACCTTGCCGCCCATGCCCTCCATGGCGCGGTTCATCGGCTCGTTCGTCTCCAGGATCCAGCCCATGTGCCCACCCTGCAGGCCGCCGTTGAGCGCGACCTCGAGGTGCCGCTGGTAGAGCGCCGCGGCGACGCCCGCGTGCTGGTGCTCGGGGAGCACGCCGAGCGCGAACACGCGCAGGCGCGTGATGTACCGCTTGCGGTTCAGGTAGTACCACCAGCCGAACGGGAAGATCCGGCCCTTCATGCGGGCGAGCACCTGGTTGATGTCGGGCAGGGTGAGCGCGGCGCCCACCGGCTCGCCGTCGCGCTCGGCGATCATCGCCCAGTCCTCGTCGAGCACGGGCTTGAGGTTCTTGGCCTGGAAGCGGACCTCGTCCTCGGTGATCGGCACGAAGCCCCAGTTGCGGCCCCACGCCTGGTTGTAGATCTCCATGAAGGTCCGGACCTCGTTCTCCATGTCCCGCCGCCGCATGTGGCGGACGACGACGCCCTGCTCCTCGGCGTGCTTGGCGGCCGCGTGGATCATCGGCGTGAACTGGTTGCCCTCGGCGAGCTCGCCCAGCCAGAGGGTCCACATCAGCAGGTCCATGGCCTTCTCGAGCCCCAGACCCTCCAGCAGCTCCCGGTAGTACGGCGGGTGCCAGGGCTCGAGGATCATCGAGGGCTCGTCGTAGCCCTCGATCAGCAGGCCGCACTCGTCGTTCAGCGTGAAGTTCATCGGCCCGAGCATGCGCTCGCGCCCGCGCTCGCGCAGCCAATCGCTCGCCGCGTCGACGAGCGCCTTGGCCACCTCGGGGTCGTCGATGGACTCGAAGAACCCGAACATCCCGTCGTTGCCGCCCCGGAACTCGTCCCACCGGTAGTCGATGTGGGCGGTGATGCGCCCGACCGTCTCGCCGCCGCGACGGGCGAGGAAGAGCTGCGCCTCGGAGTGGTCGAACCAGGGGTTGCGCTGCGGGTCGAGGAACTCGCGCCGCTCGAAGCGCAGCGGCGGCACCCACTGGGGGTCGTCGCGGCGCAGTCGGTAGGGAAGCTCGATGAACTCGTTGCGCTCGCGGCGCCCGGAAACGGGATGGATCTCAACAGACATGAGCGCGCGCACGGTATCGCCTCCCTGCGACACTTGCCGCATGACCGAGACCACACGCCCCGCCGCGGACGTCTTCGAGAAGGTCCGCACCCACGATCGCCGCGAGCAGCTCGAGGCCGCCAAGCAGCACGACCTTCTGCCCTACTTCCGCGTGCTCGCCTCGGAGGCCGGCCCCGTCGTGACGATGGAGGGCCGCGAGACGATCATGCTCGGCTCGAACAACTACCTCGGCCTGACCGGCGACCCGCGCGTCAAGCAGGCGGCGCGCGACGCCCTGGAGACCTACGGCACCGGCCTCACCGGCTCGCGCCTGTTGAACGGCACCACGCCGCTGCACCTCGAGCTCGAGCGCGAGCTCGCCGAGTGGATGCAGACCGACGACGTCGTCGTCTACACGACCGGCCACCAGGCGAACGTCGGCGCGCTGAGCGCCGTGCTCGGGCCGAAGGACACGGTGATCTGCGACTCGGCCGACCACGCCTCGATCCTCGACGGCTGCAAGCTCTCCGGCGCCAAGCTGCGGCCGTTCCGCCACAACCAGATGGAGAAGCTCGAGAAGATGCTCGACCGGGCGGCGGGCGATGGCGGCGGCGTGCTGGTCGTGGTCGACGGCGTGTTCTCGATGGAGGGCGACCTCTGCAACCTGCCCGAGGTGGTCGAGCTCTGCGAGCGCTACGGCGCGCGGCTCATGGTCGACGAGGCGCACGCGGTCGGCGTGCTCGGCGAGCGCGGCGCGGGCAGCGCGGAGCTCTTCGGGCTCGAGGACCGCGTCGATCTGCGCATGGGCACGTTCTCCAAGAGCCTCGCCTCGTGCGGCGGGTTCATCGCCGGCCCCGCCGACGTGATCGAGTACCTGCGGGTCAGCTCGCGCCCGTTCATCTTCTCGGCGGCCTCGGTGCCGGCCGCGGTCGGCGCCGCGCTCGGCGCGCTGCGCGTGATCCGCAGCGAGGGCCGCGAACTCATGGACCGTCTGCTTGACAACGCCCGGTACCTGCGCCGCGGCTTCCGGGAGCTCGGCCTGCGGGTCGTCGAGCCCGGCACCCTCCCCGACGGCTCGGAGGCGACGACCCCCGTCGTCCCGGTGATCGTCGGCGAGGACTGGCAGGCCGTGCTGCTGTGGAAGGCGCTGTTCGACGCAGGCGTCTACACCAACGTCGCGATCCACCCGGCGGTGCCGCCGGGCGGCGCGCTGCTGCGAACGTCGCTGATGGCGACCCACGAGCGCGAGCACCTCGACCGGGCGCTGGAGATCTTCGAGCGGACGATCGCGCAGTTCCCCGACGTGCCCCGCGACTCGTAGACGCGGGTCGGCGGCCGCGGCCCTGCCCCCTTTTGGGTAGTTCCGACTTGTCCAGTTTTGGACAAGGGAATCCGGGCCCCGAAAAACCTGCTCTTAGCGAACGTCCGGGTGCCTCGGGGCCGGTTGTGCCGTTGACTGTTCCGCCCGAACTCGCATAGGTTGCCGCACACGCCGGACGCATCCCGGGGCAGGGAGCGGACGGGAACTGGATGAGCATTCTGGTCCCGCCCCGACCCTGGCGATCGTGACGATCGGTGGAGTCGCGGCCGGCGAAAGCAATCCCTGCAACGTCAAGCCCATGCTCTAGAGGAGGAGTGTCGATGGAAGCTGCCTCGACGATCGCCCACGCCCCGATGCCGCAACACATGCGCGCGCTCGCCGAAGCCAACCGGGTCCGGCTCGCCCGTGCCGCGCTCAAGCGGTCGGTGGCGAACGGCGACGTCGACACGGCGGACGTCGTCCGCGAGTGCCCCTGGGAGGTGCAGACGATGACGGTGGGCGAGCTGCTGCGCAGCCAGCGCCGCTGGGGCCGTACGCGGGCGCGCAAGTTCCTCGCAAGCCTCGCGCTCAACGAGAACCGCGAGCTCGGACGCCTCACCGAACGCCAGCGGCAGCTGCTCGCCAACGCCCTCGAGGCCAAGTGTCGCCTGAACTGACCGCGCGCCAACCCGAAGACGACGGGCGGGCGGCCTTCGCAGCCGCCCGCTTTTCCGTTTGGGGGGACTCGTTGCGGGGGAATCAGCGGACCTTGACGGTCACTCCCGCCCGCTTGCGGAAGGCGCGGGCAAACAGCGCGAACGCGACCGCGAACACGGCCGCGGCGATCCCGAAGCGGCCGAGCGGGGCGAGCCCGCGCGGGGCGAGGTAGTAGAGGACGCCGAGCACGACGAGCGCGCAGAACCCGGCGAGGATCGTGGAGTGCGAGCGATAGCCGGCGAAGTGCTCGCGGATCGAGAGCTCGAGCCCGCCAAGCGAGCCGAGCGCGAGCCCCGTCCCGATGAACAGCGGCCGCCTGCTCTCGTCGCCGACGAAGCCGAGCACGAGGAAGACGATGCCCACCAGCACGCAGATCTCGACGAGGGGGAACGAGCCCCAGGGCGCGGGCGGGCGCTCGTCCACGCGCGTGCGCGCCGCCGCCCGCTTGGGCCGCGGGGCGGGTGCCGGGGCCGGCTTGGGCGGCGCAGAGCCGCTCGGGCGCCTGCGGCGCCGCTTGCGCTTGCGTGAGCTGCTCAACGCTTGGGCTCGGTCACGGGGCGCGGCGTTCGCCGCGCCCCCTCGCTAACGGACATCCGGAGGAGAGCTTGACTCGCCACCAGCCGAGCAGCATGCCGATCAGGCCCAAGCGCGGTCGCGAGTGCCAGTGCCTGCACCCGCGCTCCCCCAGGTGCTCGTTCGAGATCCGCACCCACGGGTAGCGCTCGGGCTCGGCGATCATCCGCTCGAGCAGCAGCCGGCTCTCCTCCTGGGCCTCGGCGCGCTCGGCCAGCGCCCGCTGCACCTCGGACAGCCGCGCTGCGAGCGCGTCTCGCACGCGCTCGAGCTCGGCCACGTCGAGCACCCGAGGCCCGCCGATCGTCCCGACGCCCCAGTCGATCTCGTGGCGCGGGTAGGCGCTCGCCCACAGCTCGCCGAGCCGCCACTCGAGCGCGGCGATCTGCTCGCGAAGTTGGCGCCGCACCAGGCGCTCCGGGGCGCGCTCGCGCTCGCGCGCGAGGGCGAAAGTCCGTGGCTCATCGACGAGCTGCGCTGGCATCTGCGATCGGCCCTTCCCTGCAGCCGAGTCTAAGCCCCAGCGCCCCACCTTTCCAGCGGACCGAGCCCGAAGCCCACGAATACCGCGCACCGAAGCCGGGGTGGCGGGCGGCTTGGGCTGGAGCGCCTCGCTCGGGCGGCGCGGCGGGGGGCGGGCACTGCGGGGGGCGCCGTTCCCGTGGGGCGTGGCGCTCAGGCCCGCAGGGCGCCCGTCGCGAGCCAGAGGGCCTCCTCGACCGCGATGTCGGGGACGCCGCTCACCTGGATCGCGCAGAGGAGCGTCGCGGTCGTGGAGCGCGTCACCTCGCAGCTGGTGGCCGTCGCGCCGAAGAGCAGGCCGAGCGGCTCGCGCTCGTCGGCGATCACCAGCGTGCCCGCGGGCAGCTCGCCGGGGCGACCGGCCAGGGCCTCGCCCGGGAGGGACGGGCGGATGCCGGGCCGCCCCTCAACGCGGTCGGCGTCGAACGCGCGCAGCGCGACGCCCACCTCGACGGTGGCGATCGCCAGGGCGTCGGCCGGAAGCCCCGCGCTCGCGAACCCGCCGCGGCGCATCCGCTCGAGCGCGAGCTCCTCGGCGGGCGTGCGCTGCACGTCCGGGTCGAGGCCGATGTGCCGGTAGAAGACTCGGTAGGCCCAGGGGATCGGCTGGTGGCGCAGGTTGACGGCCTGCGCGCCGCCCATCCTGCCCGCTAGGTCGCGCAGCCGGTCCTTGACCGCGCGCGGGCTGCGGCGGGCGCCGCCGGGCGCGACGACGTAGCGCAGGGCGAGCGCGGGGAACTCCGCGCGCAGTCCGCCCTCCACCCAGCCGCGCAGCAGCCGGGGTTCGTCATCGCCGGGCCGCCCGCCCTCCATCAGCGCCCCTCGCGCTGCCGCGACGCGGTGAGCAGGTCGCGCAGCTCGCGCTCGAGCCCCTCGACGCTCACCGCCTCGGTCCCGATCCGCGCTTCGTGCAGGATGCCGCCGGGATAGACGAAGGCAACCGTCGGGCAGACGCCGACCCGGAACAGGTTCGAGACCGCCCCGTCTCGGTCCCAGCCGACCGGCACCTCCCAGCCGCGCTCCGCGATGATCCTCCGCACCTCGTCCCGCTCGTCGCGCACGTTGATCGAGAGGAAGTTGACGCGTCCCTCGTAGCGCCGGGCCACCTCGTCGAAGGCGTCCTGGCTCGGCAAACAGTCCCCGCCCCGCGTGAACCAGAACGAGATCGCGAGCGGCCGGTCGAACAGGTCGCAGATGCGGATCGCGCCGGGCTCGTCGATCCGGCAGGCGGGCACCCGCAAGTCCTCCGGCGGACAGGGGTTGGCATTGGTCTCGCAGTCGTCCTGGAACACGTTCGCATCGCCGACCAGCTCGCCCCGCGCGTCCGGCACAGCGAACTCGGGCAGCGGCCAGCCGCGCTCCACCGCCCCCGCGCCGAGCACGCCACCCTCCTCGTTGCTCACCGTGTTGAAGATCGCGAACGCGATCACGCCCAGGAAAACGAGACCGACGAGCGCCGAATAGGTGGCGCCCGGCCGTCGCTCCTTGCCGTCCCCGCCGCTCACCGTTCCGCTGGGCGGGGCGCGCGCCGCGTCCGGCGCGCCAGCCAGCCGGGCACCAGCCGCGCGCCGCCGTCGGCCCAGACGAGCACGGCTGGCAGGACCAGCAGCACGCCGGCGAGCGCAACCGTCAGGTCGAGCACGGTCACCAACCCGAAGTCGCGCAGCATCCGGATGTCGGTGGCGATCAGCGCCGCGAAGCCCGCGATCGACGTGATCCCCGAGGCGAGCACCGCTGCCCCGGTGCGCTCGTACGAGCGCCGCAGCGCCCCGCCGATCGGCTGCCCGGCCTCGCGCTCCTCGTGGTAGCGGGCCTCAAGCAGCACGCTGAACTCGGTGGCGATCGCGATCACGAGCGCACCCAGGGCCGCCGACATCGGGTTGAGCGGCACCCCGGCGACCTCGAGCACGAGCGCCGACCAACCGGTCGCGAACACGATCGGCACGAGCGGGATCAGCGCGCGCCGCACCGACCGGTACGCGAGGAGCAGGGCGAGCGCCACGGCGAGCAGGCCCGCCCCCGCCAGCAGGTAGCGGTTCCCCGAAAGCGCGGCGTTCGCGTCCGCGGCGAGCACCGAGAGACCGACCACCTGGACGTCCGTGCCCGACGGCAGCGGCTCATCCCCCTCGGGCGCCTCGATCGCCGCGCGCATGTCGTCGATGAGCTCCTTCTGCTCGTCGAACGGCATCACCCGGATCCCGAAGCTGAGCACGGCCGTGTCGCCGATCTCGCCGGTCTCGGGGTCGACCTCCACGACCGCCTGCGCGAAGTACGCCGGCAGCAGCCGCAGCAGCCCGCGGATGCGCGCGCGGCTGGGCACGGATTCACCCTGCCCGAAGAGGTCGGGCAGCGAGATCCCGGGGCAGACCTTCGTCTCGTCCTCGAGGCACGATGCGAACTGCCCCTCGAAGCCACCGAGCGCGAGCACGCGCTGGCGGTAGTCGCGCATCCACGCGATCACGTCCGGGTCGGTTAGGTCCTCGGCCGTGACGGTCACGGCGATCTCGCCCGAGACGCCCGTCGCCTCCTGCAGCGCGTCCACGTCGCGCAGCTCCGGCAGGTCGCGAGGAACGAGCTCGCGCAGGTCGGAGATCACCTCGGTCCGCGTCCCGGCGAGCCATCCGGCGACCGCGAGCACGGCGGCCACGGCGAGCACCCGCCCCGGCGTCGCGACCGACCGGGCCAGCGCGCGCTTGCCGAACGCGTCGACGCGCGTCGCGGCGCGCCGGCGCGCGCCCGCCAGGCGCCCGAGCACGCCGCGCTGCTCGCGGCCCTCGCCGCCCGGCGCGAGCGAGAGCGCCGCGAGGCCGGCGGTGAGGGCGAGCGCGAAGGCGATGACCACACCCGCGACGAGCAGCAGCCCGAACGAGCGCATCATCGGGATCGGCGAGAGCAGGAGCACGAGGAAGCCGGCGGCGGTCGCCGCACAGGCCGTCGCCAGGACGGGTCCGCCCACGGCCGCCGCCTCCGCCGCCGCGCGCGCGGGCGAGGACCCCGCGGCGCGCCGCTCGGCCGCGCGCGCGTGGAACTGGATCGCGTAGTCGACGGCGAGGCCGATCAGGATCGGCAGCACGGCGATCGACGCCATCGTGAGCTCGCCGCCAACCAGCGCCAGGCCGCCGAAGAGGATCGCCGCGGCGGCGAGGGCGACCACGAGCGGCAACATGCGCAGCGGCGGGCCGAAGACCAAGAGCAGGACGACCGCCATCACCAGCACCGCCGCGGCGAGCAGCACCGCGAACCCGCTCGAGAGCTCCTTGGCGAGCCCGTCGACGATCACGGGCACCCCGCTCACCAGGTACTCGCCCCCGCGCAACTTGAACGCGGGCTCCGCCACCGCATCGCGGATCAGGTCGATCGCCTCGCGGCGCTCCTCCTCGCTGAGCTCGGGCCGCAGGCGGATCGAGATCAGCGCCGCCTCCGAGCTCGGGAACAGGTAGGAGAAGCGCGCCTTCGGGGTGCCGTCAGCGAAGCGCGAGTCGAAGACCACCGAGCTCACGAAGTTGGGGTCGTCGATGCTCGGCAGGCCCGTCTGCCCGTAGCGGGCGGCCAGCGTCAGGAGCTGCTGCTGGAGCTGAACCACCACCGACTGCGCCGCGTTCCGCCGCGCCGCCTCCGCCTCCTCGCGCGAGAGCCCGTTGCGCAGCGCCTCCCGGTACGCCCTCTGGCCCTCCTCGCGCGCCTCGACCACCGCGGCGCGCGAGCTCTCCTGGAAGAGGCGGGTCGCCTGCTGCGCGAACTGGTTGAGGAACGTCGCGGGCCCGTAGACGACCCGCGCCGGTTTGCTGTCGGCGAGCTCGCGGCAGGGCTCGGGGGTCGGGATGCGGTCGGTGAGCATGTCTCGCGGCGCCGTGCCCGCGAGGCAGCTCTCCAGAATCAGCAGCCGGCCGAGGTTGCGCGTGAGCAGGAGGCGGTCGAGTTCGCCGCGGACGAGCACGACCACGGGGTCGTCGCCGAACTCCTCCTGGAACTCCGCCGTCGCGGCGAACGCCTCCGAGCCGGTGTCGACCAGCGTCTCGGGCTCCCCGTTGGGCCGCAGCCCCAGGGCCCCCACGAGCCCGAGCAGGGCGAGCAGGATCGCGAGCGCGATGACCGGCGCCGGGCGCTCCACGCACGCGGCGCCAATCCGGGCGAAGATCCCTCTCATCCTGCGCTCAGGTTACGGCTCGCATTCCCGCGGCGAGCCGCGTCGCGCCGCGCGCCCCCCTAGCCGTCGCGCGCGATCAAGTCGGCGATCAGGTCGTAGGTGCCCTCGCGAACCGAGTCGTACACGGTGTGCCCCTTGCCCGCCGGATAGACGAACAGCGGGTGGATGACCTTGAAGCCCATCCGCCGGCTCGCAACCGCCCAGCGCTTGAGCAGGGAGCGCTGGACCTTCGTGGACAGCGTCGAGAAGGCACCGGTCTGGTTCGGGGCCTCGAGCTTGAGGATCGGCCAGGCCTCCGCGTACTTGCGCTTGACGTCGCGGAGGAAGCGGCGATCCGACTCCACCAGGACCGAGCGCTTGCCGCGCGCCGCCTTGATCAGGCGCTTGCGCACCACCTTCCGATTCCCGACGAGCAGGCTGAAGCGCTTCGCGTGGGCCGCTGCGCCGCTCGGCATCCTGATGCTCTTCTTGTAGCCCGAGGAGTTGGTGATGATCTTCCAGCCGCCGGCCGGGCACCCCTTGCCCCGCTTGATGCGGTTGGCGATCGCGAGGCGCCTCGGCTGGGAGCGCATGAAGTCGAGGAACAGCCAGTCGTAGAGGCGGCCGACGCGCTTCTTCATCCGGCACGCGTGGTCGACGACGTCCTTCACGGTCCGGCGCTTGCCGCCGACGGTCCGCGCGGTGTTGATCGCGGCGCCGAGCTTGATGCCCGCCTCCTTCAGCGCCATCAGCGCGTCCCGGACCGACGGCCGGTTGGGCGCGAGCGTGTAGCAGGCGCGCCGATCGCACTGGTTGGCCGCGGAGGTGATCCGCAGATGCGAAGGATCGGCCTGGATGATGCGGTTGATGATCTCCGGCCGCGGATCGCGCCCCTGCGTCGGGCCGCTCCAGCCGCCATGCTTGTTGATCAGGAACGCGTAGGCGATCGAGCGCACGTTCTCGCGTGACGTCCCCGCTTCAGCGCTGGGCGCGAGCGGCGGCCCGAGCAGCGTCACGCCCGCCACGAGCGCAACCACCGCCACCCATGCCCCCTTTGGCAGCACCCGTCCCATCGGTTGATTGAAACCCCCATCCCATCTGTAGTTGTTTCGGGCGCGGCCATCCCGGCCGTGCCCACCGCCAACGCGGCGTCAGTCCATCGCCAGCGGGCCGACGGTCTCCGCGTTCAAGAACTGCGAGACGAACTCGTTGTCGGAGTCGAAGAGCTCAGCCGAGGGGCCCGACTCCACGATGCGGCCCTTCCACAGGACGGCGATGAAGTCGGCGATCCGCCGCGCGGTGCCGAGGTCGTGGCTGATCACCATGTAGCACC
Organism: Solirubrobacterales bacterium; assembly: GCA_036564135.1. Classification (GTDB taxonomy): domain Bacteria; phylum Actinomycetota; class Thermoleophilia; order Solirubrobacterales; family 70-9; genus RSA11. The sequence goes on along the minus strand of DATCLC010000129.1, from coordinate 14,205 downwards.
CGCCGTTCTCCTCGTGGACCTCGCGGATCAGCTCGCAGAGCAGCGCCGTGCGGACGGGGTCGAGGCCCGAGTCGGGCTCGTCGAAGAGCACGATCGCCGGGTCGAGCACGAGCGCGCGCGCGAAGCCGGCGCGCTTGCGCATGCCGCCGGAGAGCTCGTTCGGCATCTTCTCCGTCGCCTCGGCGAGGCCGACCTCGCGCAGACGCCGGTTGACGATCTCCCCGATCTCCTCCTCCGACTTGTCGGTGTGCTGCCGGAGCGGGAAGGCGACGTTGTCGTAGATGTTCATCGAGCCGAAGAGCGCGCCGTCCTGGAAGAGCAGGCCGAACTTCTTGCGCATCTCGAACAGCTCGTCGTCGGTCATGTTCGGAACCGACTCGCCGTGCACGAGGATGTCGCCGGCGTCCGGATAGAGCAGGCCGACGATGTGCTTGATGAGCACCGACTTGCCGGTGCCCGACGGGCCGAGCACCATCGAGATCTGGTTGTCGGGCAGGCCCAGGTTGAGCCCGTTCAGGATCCGCGTGCGGCCGAACTGCTTGACCAGGTCGATGACCTCGATCGCGTCCTCGCCGCCGTGGTCGCGCTTCTCGCCGGTGTGCCAGCGGTACGGGTTGTCCTCGTCCGGCGAGACGCCCGGGATCACGTAGTCGCGGTGCAGGCGTCCGAGCTCGGGCGCCGGCTCGACGTAGGGCTCGGGCTCAACGCTGCGGTCGTTGTCTGCCAACTCTCCTCTCCTTTATCCGCCTATCGGCGCCCGCGGGTTCGCCCCCCAGAAGACGAGCGTTCCCATCATGCCGATGATGTGGACGAGCACGATGTTCAGGACCATCGACTTCGCGGTGGCCGTGCCCACGCCCACGGGTCCGCCGCTGGCGGTGTAGCCGTAGTAACAGCCAACTAGGACGATAGCGGTGGCCATCACCATCGCCTTGATCAAGCTGAATATGAGGTCGGGCGGGTTCTGGAACATCCAGAAGATCAGGAAGTAGCCGCCCGCCGAGACCTCGCCGATCTGCTCGACGACGGCGAGGTAGCTCGCGAAGAACCCGACCCCGATCGCCGCCAGGTACATGAACGGCAGCGTCAGCCAGGCGCCGAGCAGGCGGGTACCGCAGAGGAAGATCATCGGGTTCACGCCCATGACCTCCAAGGCGTCGACCTCGTCGGAGATCCGCATCGCGCCGAGCTCGGCGACGATGCCGGTCCCGACCTTGGCGGCCATCATGTAGCCGAAGGCGTACGGGATCACCTCGCGCAGGTCGCACCACGCAGCGAACACGCCGGCGTACGCGGGCGCGCCCACCGAGCGGTTGAAGTAGGCGCCCTCGATCCCGCAGGTGAGGCCGAGGATGAAGACCGTACCCCAGATGACCAGGGTCGAGCCGAGGATGAGGATGCCCGCCTGGCGCAGCGCCTCGCCGAAGTAGCGCATGACCCGGCCCGAGTAGACGATCCCCATCACGCGCCCGCAGAAGCGCGTGATGTCGCCGAGCGAGGCGAGCCAGTCCTTGGGTACAGCCAACCAACCCATCACTTAATGACCGAGATCTCCGGGTGGGTCGCCAGCAGAGTCTGCGTGAACACGTAGTTGAACGCGAACACGCCGAGGAAGGCGATCACCACCGCCTGGTTGACGGCCCGGCCCACGCCCTCGGCGCCACCGGACGCATTCATCCCCTTGTAGGCGCAGACCACCGCGATGATCGCGCCGAACAGGGTGCATTTCAGGATCGAGCCCCACAGGTCGGTGACCGACGCGTTGTTGAAGAGCGTCGCGAAGAACCCGCCGAGCGGCTGGCCGTATGCGAGCTCGGCGAAGATGCCGCCGGTGATGCCGAAGAGCAGGGCGTAGATGTCCATGAGCCCCGTGATCAGCATCAGCGCGAGGAAGCGTGGCACGACCAGGTTCTTGATCGGGTCGACGCCGAGCACCTGCAGGGCGTCCAGCTCCTCGCGGATCTTGCGGGCGCCGAGGTCGGCGGTGATCGCGGTGCCGGCGACGCCGGCGACGACGACGGCGGTCACGAACGGCGCGAACTCGCGCACCGAGGCGAGGATGAAGAAGCCGCCGAGGCGGTCGAGCGCGCCGAACAGGGACAGGAAGTTCGCCGCCTGCAGACCCGGCGCCCCGAACCCGAACGCGATCGTCGAGATCATCATCGGGAACCAGCAGAGCTGCAGCGCGAACAGGAACTGGCTGATGAACTCGCCGCCGTAGGGATACGGCGGCTTGACGGCAGCCGCAATGGTCTTCCCGGTCAGGATCATCATGTTCCCGACCTGCTCGAAGAGGGACTTGGCGGGCAGGAACGCCCTGTCGGCTACCGATCTGACCATCGCTCTCCCTGGGCTCCCGTACCCGGCCGCCCGTCTGGAGAGCGTACAGATGCCCAAAGGCCCTCACAACACCCAACCGTCGCGCCCCGAGACCGCTCGCGCAGGCGGAAGTGGTGGCAGTTGGGGGGCGATCGTGGTGGTATGTTGCTCGCGCCTTGGGGGAGAGAGGCCACAGCACCCGCGGAGTGCGGGAACGGCGCCGCAGAGCGCTCACGCTACTGGTCGGTTTGCTGCTGACCGGCGCGACGCTGGCGGCCTGCGGCGAGGACGCCGAGCGCCAGGATGCGGACGAGCCCGAGGGCGACTTCCCGGTCGAGGTCGACGTCGCGCGCTTCCCCACCCAGCAGCGGCTCGCCGACACCCAGGACCTCGTCCTTGAGCTGACCAACGCCGGCGACGAAGAGATCCCCGACCTCGCCGTCACGATCTGGACCGGAGACGAGAAGGCCTCCGGCCCGTTCCACGTGCGCACCGACCAGCGCGACCTAGCCGATCCGAACCGGCCCGTCTGGATCCTCGAGCACGGCTATCCCAAGTGCGTGAGCGCGGCGCCCGGCAAGGCGCCGCCGTGCATCGAGCCCGACCTGTTCGACCCCAAGGAGCTCGACGAGGTGAGCTCGGCGGGCGCCGAGACCGCAGCCACCGACACGTTCGCGTTCGGCCCGCTGCCGGCCGGCGAGTCACTGCGGGCGATCTGGCGCGTCACGCCGGTCGAGCCCGGCACCTACAGCGTGCACTACGAGGTCGCCGCCGGCCTGCACGGCAAGGCGCGCGCGGTGACGCCGGACGGCGGTCCCGTCGAGGGTGAGTTCGTGGTCACGATCTCCGACAAGCCGCCGCGCGCCCGCGTCACCGAGTCGGGCAAGGTCGAGCTCGACGACTAGGGGCTCGAGGGCGCCGCCGTCTACCGTTAAGTGGCGGTGCTCCGACTCCTGCCAGCCCTCCTCTTGGCCGCGGTCGCGGTGGCGCTCGGCGCTTGCGGCGAAAAGCCCGAGCCCGAGATCACCGGGCCGGCCGTCCCGCAGAGCCAGAACGGGCAGTCCGGCAGGCCCGGGCAGCCCGAGGTTGGCGACGGCCGGGGCGGCGTCGCGCTCGAGAAGATCGGCGAGTTCGACCAGCCCGTGTTCGTCGCGCAGCCGCCGGACGGCGGGCGGGCGCTCTACGTCGTCGAGCAGCCCGGCCGCATCGTCCGGGTCGACGGCCGCCGCCGCACGCGAGTCTTCCTCGACATCTCCAACCGGGTGTCCTGCTGCGGCGAGCAGGGGTTGCTCTCGATGGCGTTCGCGCCGGGCTACGAGCGCAGCGGCCGCTTCTACGTGGACTACACCGACCGCGACGGCAACACGCGCGTCGTCGAGTATCGCGTCGAGCGCGAGCGCACGGGCCGCGGCCGCAACGCGCGGACGACCGAGCGCGTCGTACCCGGCTCGGCGCGCACGTTGCTGCGGGTCGAGCAGCCGTTCGCGAACCACAACGGGGGCCTCGTGATGTTCGGCCCGGACGACATGCTCTGGATCGGTCTCGGCGACGGTGGCGCCGCCGGCGACCCGCAGCGCAACGGGCAGGACCTGGGCGTGCTGCTCGGCAAGATCCTGCGGATCGACCCGCGGCCCGACGGCGAGGGGCCCTACGGGATCCCCAAGGACAACCCGTTCACGGATCGCGCGGGCGCGCGCCCGGAGATCGCCGTCTACGGCGTGCGCAACCCGTGGCGGTTCTCGTTCGACCGCGAGCGGGGGACGCTGTGGATCGGGGACGTGGGACAGGACCGCTGGGAGGAGATCGACGCGATCGCCGACCCGACGAGCGGCGTGAACCTGGGCTGGTCCTCGTACGAGGGCACCGAGCGGTTCAACGAGGACGAGCGGGCGCCGCGCGCGCTCGGCCCGGTGCTCACCTACGGGCGCGAGGGCGGGTGCTCGGTGACGGGCGGCTACGTCGTCCGCGACCGCTCGCTCGAGAGCCTCTACGGGCGCTACCTGTACGCGGACCACTGCCAGGGACAGCTCCGCAGCTTCACGGCCCGCGACGCGATCGTCGGCGAGGTCCGCGACGACCGCGCGCTCGGCCTGCAGGTACCCTCCGTCAGCTCGTTCGCGGAGGACGCGCGCGGGCGGATCTATGCAACTTCGCTCGAGGGGCCGGTTTATCGCCTCGTCCCGGAGTGATCGCGACTACCGACTGGGATACGAGGAGCAGACCGCCGATGAGCGTTTCCCGAGCCGCGCTCCGCATCGCGCTAGTCGCCGCCCTCGCCCTGGCCTCAGCGCCCGCCGCCGCCCACGCGGGCGGCCTGGCGACCGGCATCGAGGCGACCCAGGTCGGCGGAAGCTTCAAGGCGCCGGTCTACGTGACGAGTGCGCCCGGCTTCCCCAAGCTGGTGTTCGTGGTCGAGAAGGGCGGCGTCGTGCGCGTCCTGCGCGGCAACAAGCGGGTCAAGCGGCCCTTTCTCGACATCAGCGGCCGCGTGAGCAAGGGCAGCGAGCAGGGGCTGCTCTCGATCGCCTTCCCGCCCAACTACCGCTCCAGCAGGCGCTTCTACGCCTACTACACGAGCAAGGGGTGCAAAGCGGGCAGCTGCGACATCGCGGTCACCGAGTTTCAGCGCAGCAAGAAGAGCGCCACGCGCGCCCTGGTCAGCAAAGCGCGGCGCGTGATCACGATCCGCCACCGCAACGCGCCCAACCACAACGGGGGGACCGCGATGTTCGGTCCCGACGGCATGCTCTGGCTCGGCACGGGCGACGGCGGCTTCGGCCAGCAGGGCAACTCCGCCAAACGCTCGAGCCTGCTCGGCAAGCTGCTGCGCATCGATCCGCGCAAGCCCAAGTCGCGGAAGGCGAAGCGCGGCTACCGGATCCCGAAGGACAACCCGTTCGTGGGCGGGCCCGGCCGCGACGAGATCTGGTCGATTGGGCTGCGCAACCCGTTCCGGTTCTCCTTCGACGAGGAGCGCGGCATGATCGCGATCGGCGACGTGGGCGAGACGGAGTGGGAGGAGCTCAACTACGTCGACGTCGACGCCGCGAAGGGCGCCAACTTCGGCTGGCCCCGGTACGAGGGCCTTGAGGAGCGCGGCGGTGCGCTCGGCCCCGGGCCGTTGATAGATCCGGTCCACGTCTACCCGCACTCGGGAAACACCGCGCCGCGGTGGGGCGGCGCCTCGATCATCGGCGGCGTCGTGCTGCGCGACCCGCGCTTTGCGGGCGTGCTCGACCTCGACCCGAGCGTCGGCCGCTACCTGTACGCGGACGCGTTCGACAACGTCCCGGTGCGCAGCCTCGTCTGGGTGGGGCCGGGAGTCACCGACCACCAGCTTCTGCCGGGGGTCGACCCGCAGTCCCCCGCCGGCTTCGGCACCGACCAGCGCGGCCGGGTCTGGCTCGCGGACCGCACCGGCGGCCGCGTCTACCGCCTCGACCCGGCCAGCTAGACCGGCGATCGACTTTCCTCGTCTCCCTGACTAGAAAAGTCGATCACCACCGCCGGCCCGGCCCGGTGATCGAGGTTTGTGGTCCTGGTGACTAGAAAGGTCGATCGCCGGCGCCGGCGCGAGGCGGTGATCGAGGTTCCTAGTCCACCTGACTAGGAAAGTCGATCGCCGGACCGGTGACACCGTGTCAGCGAGGCGGTAAGGTGGCGGCGGAGAGGTATGGAGCCGACCGCCACCAGCTCGCCTGAGGCCGAGGCAACCCAAGCGGCCGCGAAGGCGCCCGAGAGCTTCGAGGTGCGGCGCCCGACCGACGGGTCGGTGATCCGCTCCGTCCCGATCGACGGCCCCGATGAGGTGCGCGCGACCGTCGCGCGCGTGCGCGCGGCCCAAAAGGACTGGGAGCGCATGGGCGTGCGCGCTCGCGCGCAATGGCTGCATCGCTGGCGCGACTGGCTGCTCGACCACCGCGAGGAGATCACCGACGTCGTCCAGGAGGAGACCGGCAAGGTCCGCGGCGACGCGATGCTCGAGTCGATCTACCTCGAGGTGGCGATCAACTATTGGACGAAGGAGGGGCCGCGCTTCATCGCCGACGAGCACCCGAAGCCCACGCTGCTCATCGGCCGCACCAAGCGCCTGCGGGTGCGCTACCGCCCCTACCCCGTCGTCGGGATCATCAGCCCTTGGAACTTCCCCCTGATCCTCTCCGCCGGCGACGCGATCCCGGCGCTCACCGCGGGCGCCGCCGTGGTCATCAAGCCGAGCGAGTACACGCCGCTCGAGCTCATGGAGGTCCTGCGGGGCTGGCGCGAGATCGGCGCACCCGACGTGTTCGCGGTCGTGAACGGCATGGCGGAGACGGGCGGGGCGCTGATCGACGAGGTCGACTACCTCGGCTTCACCGGCTCCGACCGCACCGGGCGCGCGGTCATGAAGCGCGCCGCCGAGACGCTCACGCCCGTGAGCCTCGAGCTGGGCGGCAAGGACCCCGCGGTCGTGCTGAGCGATGCCGACCTGGACCGCGCCGCGAACGCCGTCGCCTTCGGCGGCTTCATCAACACCGGCCAGGTGTGCATGGCGATCGAGCGCGTGTACGTGGAGGAGCCCGTCTACGAGGAGTTCCTCGGCAAGCTGACCGCCAAGGTGCGCACCCTCAGACAGGGGCAGGACGGGCGCGGCTACGGCCGTGACCAGGGCGCGATCACATCGCCGGAGCAGATCGAGATCATCGAGCGCCACGTCGAGGACGCGCGCACCAAGGGCGCCCGGATCCTCACGGGCGGCCGCCGTGGCGAGGGTCCCGGCGACTGGTACGAGCCCACGGTGATCGCCGACGCCGACCACTCGATGCAGGTGATGGTCGACGAGACGTTCGGCCCCGTCGTCGGCGTGATGAAGGTCGCCGACGAGGAGGAGGCCGTGCGTATGGCCAACGACACCCGCTACGGGCTCTCGGCCTCCGTGTTCGCGAGCCCCGAGCGCGCCGAGCGCGTCGCGGAGCGCCTGGAGGCCGGCGCCGTGAACGTCAACGACGCGCTCATCAACTACTTCTTCCTGGAGGTTCCGATGGGCGGCTGGAAGGACTCGGGGATCGGCTGGCGTCACGGCGCGCCGGGGATCCGCAAGTACTGCCGGACGGAGACGATCGTGACGCCGCGGTTCCGCACGGCCAAGGACGAGCCGCTCTGGTACCCCTACACCGCGCGACGCCGACGGCTGCTCGCCCGCGTCTACCGGGCCGTGAACGCGCGCGGGCTCAGGAACCGACTAGGCATCTGACGTGCGCGCAGGCCGCTGGCAGGGGCGGGGGGCGCGCGCGGTCCTCACCGTCTGCCTGCTGGCGCTGGCGGCGATCGCGTCGGGCGGCGCGAACGCGGCGGGGGGTGAAGCGGACGATGAGCCGCGCCGCGCAGCGGAGCGCCGGGGCGGCCTGAGCCTCCAGCTCGTCGGCAGCTACGACCAGCCGATGTACGTGCACGGGCCGAAGGGCGCCCCCGGGCTGCTCTTCGTCGTGGAGCGCCGCGGCACGATCAAGGTCCGGCGCAACGGGCGCGACCGCGGGACTTTCCTCGACATCCGCAGGCTCGTGAGCTGCTGCGGAGGAGAGCGCGGCCTGTTCTCGATCGCGTTCGCGAACTGGCGGACCTCCCGGCGGTTCTACGTCTACTGCACCGACCACCAAGGGGATTTGCGCGTCGCGGAGTTCAAGCGCCGCAAGGGCAACCCGCTGCGGGCCCTGAAGCGCTCGCGGCGCAACCTCCTCGACATCCGCCACCGGGCCTTCTCGAACCACAACGGCGGGCAGCTCCAGTGGGGGCCGGACGACAAGCTCTACATCGCGACGGGCGACGGCGGCGGGGCGGGCGATCCCTCCGACAACGCCCAGGACAAGCGCAGCCTGCTCGGCAAGCTGCTGCGGATCAATCCGCTGAAGCGCTCGCGCAAGCGCCCCTACGGCACGCCCGGCGGCAACCCCTACGTCGGCCGCAAGGGCCGCGACGAAATCTACGCGCGCGGCCTGCGCAACCCGTGGCGCTTCTCGTTCGACCGCAGGCGGATCCTTATCGCCGACGTCGGGCAGCAGCGCTGGGAGGAGGTCAACCTCAAGACACTCAAGGGATTGCGCAACGCCAACTTCGGCTGGGACGCGTTCGAGGGCACGGCCCGCTACGAGGGCCCGCGCCCCGCCCGACATGACCGCCCGATCCACACCTATGGGCACAGCGGCGGCCGCTGCGCGATCACCGGCGGCTACGTCGTGCGCAACCCCGACCTGCGCCCCCTGTACCGCCGCTACATCTACGGCGACCTCTGCACCGGCGAGATCCGCTCGCTGCGCCCGCGGACGCGCGGCGGCGTGCAGGATCGTTCTGCCGGGCTGCCCAACCGGCCCGCTCTGGTCAGCTTCGGCACGGACGCGCGCCGAAACGTCTACGTGGTCGCGGGCGACGCGGTCTACCGCATCGTGCGCTGACGGCCGCGCCCGGCGCCTCCGACCTGCGCAGGCGCTATGGATGCATGGGAATGAGCTCGATCGCCGAGCGTGAGGTGCAGGTCGGGGGCGTGCGCACGCGCCTCCTCGAGCTGCGCCCGGGCGACGCCGCGGAGTCGCCCGCACTGCTGCTCCTGCACGGCTTCTCCGACTCCGCGGACACCTGGCGGCCGCTGCTCGAGCGCCTGCGCCACTCGCGGCGGACGGCGGTGGCGGTCGACCTGCCCGGTTTCGGGCGGGCGGACCGGCTCGACCGCGACGCCGAGATCCTCCCCCAGCTCGACCGCTTCGCAACCGCCGCGATCGAGCGCGAGGCGACCTCCTCCCCCACCGGGGATCTGATCTTGGTCGGCAACTCGCTGGGCGGGTGCGTGGCGATGCGCGCGGCCGAGCGCGGCGACCTGCCGATCGCGGGCATCGTGCCGATCGCACCGGCCGGGCTGGACATGGCGGGCTGGTTCGCGGCGATCGAGGGCGCCTGGGCGATCCAGACGATCCTGCGCTCTCCCCTCCCCCTGCCGGACGCCGCGATCCGCGGCCTCGTTGGCGAGACGTACCGCCGCCTCGCCGCGCACCGGTCGCGGGCGCTGCCCGCAGCGCAGGTCGCGGCGTTCACTAGCCACGTCTCAACGAAGCGGGACGTGGTGCGCATCCTCGGCACCGGCCGGCGCCTGCGCGGCGAGCTTCGCAACCCGTTCGCGCTCGAGCGGATCCGTTGCCCCGTGCTCGTGATCTGGGGGGAGCGCGACCGCATGGTCTTCCCCGCGGGCGCCCAGCGCATCCTGGAGGAGGTGCCCGGGTCCCGCCTGGAGCTGATCCCCGACTGCGGCCACTGCCCGCAGGTCGAGTGCCCCGACAGGGTGGCCGCGCTGCTGCACGAGTTCACGGCGAGGCCGCGCGCGCACGCATAGCCGCCCGGCACCGGATCGTCCAGCCATCGGGCGAGAAGGCGTGACGTTCGCGGGCTCAGCAGGCCGCCTTCACGACGCGGCTCGCCATCGTGACCCGCTTCTTGGCGGCCTTGACGGCCTTGCGCGCGCGCTTGAGCTTGCGCTTCGCACGCCGCTTCGCCTTCGGCGACGCGGCGCGCTTTGAGGCGCGCTTGGCCTGCTTCGCCCGGGCGCGCGCCTTGTCGAGGGCGCTGCGCTTGCCGCGCTTGTACTCGCGAGCACGCGAGCAGTCCAGCCCGTTCTCGGTGCCGCCGGCCTGGACGGTGCCAAACATCTGCGTGCCCGTCCAGGTGGCACCGGCGAGGGCGAAACCCATCCCGGCCGTGCGCGTCCGGACCCCGTGGAGGTCGAGCATGTTGCTGTTATGACCCGGGCTGTTGCGCCAGATGGTGAAGAACCGCTTGGCGCTCGGCGGCGAGAGGAATACCTGGGCAATGTTCTCGCCAACCGATCCGGGGTAGCCCGCGTTTTGCGCACGGTCGCCCGGGCCGTCCCCGTCGGGGTTGACGTGGTCGAAGAAGTCCCGGTCGATCATGTCCTGGCTGTGCGCCCGCGCGACCCCGCGGAGAATGGGGTCGTGGGTCAGCACCGGAACGCCGCGCTCGGCGCGGTAGACGTTCACGAGGCAGAGCAACGCGTCCTCCGCCTCGGTGACGTTCTCGGTCGCGATGACGGCACCCGCCCCCGGGCAGATCGCGGCCGAGGCCTGCGCGGGCAGTGCGGCGCCGCCAACCGCGACGAGGACGAGCGCGCTCAACGCGATAGCGGTTCCGCGGTGGATCATCTGAATCAACCTCCGTTGGCGATGCCATCGAGCCCGAGCACTGAGCCGAGCTCACTGCGGCTCCGAATCCCGAGCTTGTTGTAGGCCTTCTGCAGGTGCCATTCGACGGTGCGCACCGAAACCACCAGGCCCTCTGCGATCTCGGCGTTGGTCCGGCCGCGGGCCGCGAGCTCTGCGATCTCCCGCTCCCGCGCCGTGAGCTCGGGCGTCCGCACGCGGGCGAGCCCAGGGGTACGGGCGGCGGGCTCGGGTCCCAGGGATCCCGCCGAGGTCGCCGCCGCACGGCGGGCTGAGTCCGCCCGGCCCTCCTCGGCGAAGGCGTGCGCCGCGGCGGCGTGAGCCTCCGCCGCGTGCAGGGCCAGCCCGCGCTCCGCGAGCGTATCCGCCGCGCCCGCCAGCGCCGACCCTGAGCCGTCGAGCAGCGCCTCGGCCCAGGCCGCGTAATCGCGCAACAGCCCGGACTGCGCGGGTCGCGCGACCTCGGCGAGCTGGGTCGCAGCGTCCTTGGGCGCGACGCCGAGGCGCAGTGCCGTGACGAGCGTCAGAGCGCGATGCAGCCGCAGCGCACGCGGGTCCGCCGCCCCCTCCAGGACGATGCGGTGCGCGCGGCTGAGCTCGCCGTTGCTGGCCGCCGCCCACGCGCGGCCCGCGAGCACGTCGTGCGCAAACAGGCGCTGCCGGGGACGCTGGGCGGCGAGCGCCTCGCCCTGCGCCAGCGCCGCGGCGGCCGCCGGCCCATCGCCGCGCTCACCGGCGGTGCGAGCGAGCAGGAAGTACGCCCATGGCAGGATCCCCGCGAGATCGGACGCCTGGAGCGGGGCGATCGCCTCGCGCAAGAGCCGCTCGGCCGGCTCCAGCTCGCCCCTCAGCAGCGCGAGCACGCCCGACCCCACCAGGGCGCCGCCGCGCGCCTGCTCGTCGCCGACGCTCGTCGCCATCGCGAGCAGCCCGTTCATCGCCTCCTCGGCGGCCCCGAGCCGGCCCGCGTAAGCGAGGGCGGTCGTGTGCAGCGCGGTGATCCAGGCCGGGCCGTGGGGGAACCCCTCCGCGAGCTCGAGCGCGATGTCGAAGTACGGGCCGAGAACGGCCAGCGCGTCGTCGGTGCGTCCGTCGCAGATGAGATCCGTGGCGACCGCGGAGACCGCGTAGAGGCGCGCCCAGCGGTCGGCGTCATCTGCGGCGACGATCGGAGCCGCGAGCGCGACCGCCTCGTCGAGGGGCCCGTCGAACGCCAGGACCTGCGCGCGCAGCCCGTCGATCTGCGAGCGCCAGCGGGAGTCCGAACGCGCCGAGCGCGCTTCCCTGAGCATGAGGTCGGCTTCGGCCGAACGCCCCAGCCCCCAGTGCAGCGCGAGCACGCGCTGGAAGACGTAGTGGCGTGCGTGGCCTCCGGCGAGCGCTTCCGCGGCGTGCGGCGCAAGGGCCTCCTCTGCCGCCGCGAAGCGATTCTGTGCGAGCAGCGCCTCGCCCAGGGCGAGGGCGGCTGGGAATCCCCCGCCGGAGGCCCTCGCGGCCTCGGCGAGCCGCACGGCCAGCTCAGGGTCGAACGCGCGCGTCGCGCTGCGCGCGGCCTCGGCGAACATCAGCGGATCGCCCGGCTCTTCGGCGTCGAGGCGCCAGGTGGCCACGCGCATCAGATCGCTCCGGCGCCCCATGCCCCGTGCCTCGACCCAGTCGGCCAGGCGGCGGCGGACGGCCGCCGCCCTCGACACCGGGACACTCTGGCGCACGACCTCTCCGTAGAGCGGGTGCGCGAACCGCGCCGCGCGCCTGCCCTCCTCCATGACGATGTCGATGACCCCGCGCCGCTCGAGGTCGGCGAGTCGTTCGCCCGCCGAGAACTCCTCGAGCGCGCCGAGCTCCAAGGGCTCCGCGAGCGCGAGCACCTCAAGCACCTCGCGCTCCGAGTCGCTCAGGCGGCCGATGCCCGCCTCCACGAGCTCGGCGAGCCTCATGCTGCGCGGGATGCGCCCGCTCCACCGCCAGATCCCCTCGGTCCTCGTCAGCGTGCCGTCGCCGAGCGCGGCGATGACCAGCTCCCGCATGAACAGGAGATTGCCCGCAGCGGCCGCCCAGAGCGCGTGCGCGGAGTGCTGATCGACCGGCCCCCCGAGCGCGCGCTCCAATACCTCGAGCCCGTGCGCTGGAGAGAGTTCCGTGACCTCCAGCCTAGGGGCGTCCAGCTCCTTCCAGAGGGCCGTGATCGCGTCCGGCGGTACTGCGCCGTCCCTGACGATCGCGCACACAAACGCCGCGTTCACGTTCGCGAGGTGGAAGGCGAGGGCCGCACCGCTCAGGTCGAGCAGGTGCGCGTCGTCGATCACGAGGGCTGGGCGTTTGCCGCCGCCGAGCTCGGCCAGTCGCTTGCCGATCGCCGTGAACATCGAGAAGCGATCCGTCGACTCGGGCGGGGGATCGGGAATCACCTCGCTGAGGCAGCCGAAGGGAATCGACGCGGCCGCCGTCGTCGCGGTCGCGAACACGGAGGTGGGCTCGGCGGCGAACGCCTCGCGCGCGAGGCGCGACTTCCCCACCCCTGGGGGACCCGCGACGATGACCGCGCGAACGTCGCCCTCGTGGAGGGAGCGCCGCAGGAAGCGAACCTCTGCTTCGCGAGCCACGAAGGGCCAAGTGCGCAGGCGCGGCCCCGGCTCCGGACCCCCCGTCGCCCCTGTCAACGCACTGCGCCCGATCAACCCCGACTCTATCGCGCGTCGCGCCGCTCTGAGCCTCACCCCGGCAGGCCGAGCGACCCAAGCGCTCGGTCCGGCCGAAGCCTCACCCGGCGATCCGCACGCGGCGCAGCCGCACTCGGCGCTGGTCGCCGAGTGCGCGGGCGGCGACCCGCAGTGTGGCGCGCACCCTGCCGCCGACCGCAAGCGCCTTGCGCGCCGCGCGCCGCGCGGTCGCCGGGATTCCCGCGCTCAGCGTCGCGGCCTGCTCCGCCGTGAGCGCCAGCGTCTTGGCGCTGAGCTTGAAACCCATGGGCTTGGCGCCCGGGTACTTCACGCGGATCCGGCCGTGCGCCTTGGCGTCGCAATCGAGGTTCCGGCAGGTCGCGCTCACCTCCAGCCCGCGCAGCGACTGGGGGCGCTCAAGGGCAACCGCGAGCCCGAGCCGCGGGAGCGTCTGCACTTCGATCTGGATGGGGTCCGAGACCGCCACCGACGGCCCGTTGCAGTGCACGCTCTGACCCGTGTACGCAAATCCCTCGCACCCGGCGCCGTCGTCGGCCGTCACCCGCACCTGGTACGTGCCAGACTCGGCGTAGACGTGCTTGCGGACCGCGGCTGGGCTGCTCGCGACGGTCCCATCGCCGAAGTCGAACTCGTAGCGATCGATCCCCCCGAGAGACCGGTGTCGATCGGATCGGTGACCTCGAACGTGGTGGCGTCGATCACGTCCAGCTCAGGCTTGTCGAGCGAGGCGACGTAGATGCGATCGCCGTCAGGGTGGAACGCAACCCGCTGGGGCTCGTCGCCCACCGCGATCGTCTCGATCACGCTGTGGGTCTGCGTTTCGATCAGGCTGACGCTCTCGGATACCCAATTCGCCACCGCCACCAGCGTCCCGTCGGGCGCCACCGCGATCCCATACGGGTTGTCACCGACCTTGGCCGCTTAGCGGCCTATCCCACGATCCGCACCTGCCGCACCCGCACCCGGCGCTGATCGCCGGGGCCGCGGGCGATCACGCGCACCTTGGC
>DATCLC010000128.1:0-8119 GCA_036564135.1 Solirubrobacterales bacterium | reverse complement strand
GGGCTCGACGAGCTCCTCGTCGGGCGGGGGATCGGCTGGGACAGGACGGTGATCGGCGGCTTCTCGCAGGGCGCGGTGATGTCGTACGCGGTCGCGCTCGGGCCCGGCCGCCCGGTGCCCGCCGGGCTGCTCGCCTTCAGCGGGTTCATCCCGACGGTCGCCGGCTGGGAGCCGGAGCTCGCGGGCCGCGAGCGCATGCGCGTCTTCATCCACCACGGCAGCGGCGACCCGGTGATCTCGGTCGAGTTCGCGCGCCGGGCGCGCGAGGTGCTGCGCGCCGGTGGTCTCGAGCCCGAGTACCTGGAGAGCGAGGCGGGCCACTGGCTGCCGCCGGACGCGATCGCCCCTGCCAAGCGTCTGCTGGCCGAGGCCGTGCCGGCGCAGCCCGAGGTCGGGTAGCGGGCCCGAAGCGCGCACTCGCGAACGCGCGCTCCGCGAGTTCGCAGTTGACCCTCCCGGGGACCCTTAACCGCGCACTCGCGCGGGGCCGGGTCGCGAGATCGCGGTTGAGGCTCAGCCGCGCTCGGAGGCCAGGGCGGGCGCGCCCTCGGCTCGCGGGGGTGCCCCGGGCGCCTCGGGCGCGAACGGCAGGTGGCGCGGGATCGCGAGCGCCGCGATGAACGCCAGCGCGGTGCCGATCGCCGAGAGCGCGAACGCCGTCTCGAAGCCGCTCTCCGCGGGCAGGCCCGTGGCGACAACGATGTGCCCTGCGACGACCGCCGCGGCGATCTGGCCTCCCAGCGAGCCGCCGATCGTGCGCATGATCGTGTTGATGCCCGTCGCGACGCCGGTCCGGGTGGGGTGCACGGCCTGCACGACGAGGTTTGCCATCGAGGCGAACGACAGGCCGATGCCCATGCCGATCATGCCGCTCGCGAAGTAGACCCAGAAGCGCTCGGTGTGGGCGACGATCAGCAGGACGAAGGCGGCGGCGATGATCGCGCAGCCAGCCAGCAGCGGCAGGCGCGAGCCGAAGCGCCCGGAGAGCGCCCCGGCGAGCGGGCCTCCGACCAGCATCGCGACAGCCGAGGGGGCCATGAACAGCCCGGCGCCGATCACGTCCTCGCCGAACCCGAACCCGGTCTGCACGGGGAGCTGGGCGAGCATCGGCATGAGGATGAACGAGCCGAACATGCCGAAGCCGATCAGGGTCGCGGTGACGTTCGTGGTCATCACCGCGCGCTCGCGCATCATCGACATGTCGACGAGCGGCTCGGGCTGGCCGTGCTCGTAACGGACCCAGATCACCAGCAGGACGGCCGCGAGCGCGAACAGGCCGAGGATCCGGGGCGAGCCCCAGCCCCAGCTGTTCGCCTCGCTCACGGCGATCAGCAGCGCCGTGAGCGCCGCGGCGAGCAGCCCCGCGCCGCCCCAGTCGATCCGCGCCGGCGCCTTGATCGGCGACTCCGGCACCCAGAGGATCACCGCGACGATCGCGAAGACGATGAAGATCGAGGCGAACCAGAAGATCGCCTCGTAGGAGAGGTTCTCGACGATCACGCCGGAGAGCACGAGTCCCGCGCCCCCGCCGATGCCGAACGTCGCGCTGATCAGCCCAATGCCGGTCGCGACCCGCTCGGGCGGGAACTCGTCGCGGATGATCCCGAACGAGAGCGGGAAGACGGCCGCCGCCATGCCCTGGATCGCGCGGCCCGCGATCAACACCTCGATCGAGTGCGAGAGCGCGCAGACGATCGAGCCCACCCCGAAGACGCAGAGGGCGATGACGAGCATCCGCTCCTTGCCGAACATGTCGCCCAGGCGTCCGACGATCGGCGTCGAGACCGAGGCGGTCAGCAGAAAGCCGGTGAGCACGAAGGTGACCGCGGTCGTCGACGTGTGCAGCTCCGCTTGGATCGCGGGCAGCGCCGGCGCGACCATGGTCTGCTGCAGCGCGAACGCGAGCGAGGCGACCAGCAGGACCGCGAGCGTCAGCCCGTAGTGCTGACGAGGCTCGCCGCTCAGCGCGCCCGCTCCCGGATGCTGCGGATGGGCCGGCCCTGGACGTCCCGCCGTGTGATCGTCGCGTCTACCGAGGGCACGACATCAAACATAGCGGGGTGGTTGCGCGCGCAATCGCCCTGGCCAGCGTCCGCTGCGTGTGCGAACATGTGTTCGTGCGCTGGGAGAACCTGACCGTCGGCAACGAGGAGCGGAGGATGCTTCCGGGGCTCCGCGATCCGGCGGTGGTGCGCACGTTCGACGCCCCGGAGGCACTCGACATCCGCTTCTACGAGGTGCGCGCGCGCTCGGCGATCAACGAGGTCCCGAAGCGCTCGCGCATGCCGTTCCGGTTCACGATCAACCCGTACCGCGGCTGCGCGCACGCGTGCACCTACTGCTTCGCGCGGCCGACCCACGCCTACCTGGGGTTCGACGCTGGCCGGGACTTCGAGCGCGAGATCGTCGTCAAGGTCAACACGCCCGAGCTCGTGCGCGCGGAGCTCGCGCGGCCCTCCTGGAAGGGGGACCACGTCGCGCTCGGCACCAACACCGACCCGTACCAGTGGGTCGAGTCCAAGTACGAGCTGCTCCCCGGTGTCTGGGAGGCGATGCGCGACTTTGCGAACCCCTGCTCCGTGCTCACCAAGTCGCCGCTGCTGCTGCGCGACATGGAGCTCTTCAAGCAGATCCGCGAGCGCACCGAGTTCACGGCGAACCTGTCCGTGCCCACGCTCGACGAGAGGGCCTGGCGGGCGAGCGAGCCGCACACGCCCCACCCGCGCCGCCGGCTCGAGGCGGTAGGGGAGCTCAACCGCAACGGGATCCCGACCGGGATCCTGATCGCCCCGCTGATGCCCGGCATCAACGACGACCCGCGCCAGGTCGAGCGCATCCTTGAGATTGCCGGCGAGATGGGCGCGGTGGGGGTCGGGGGCATCGGATTGCACCTGCGCGGCGAGGTGCGGCACGTCTTCATGGACTGGCTCCGCCAGTACCGGCCGGACCTGGTCGAGCGCTACGAGGAGCTCTACGCGCGCGGCGCGTACCTGCCGCGCGCGGAGCGCGAGCGGC
Organism: Solirubrobacterales bacterium; assembly: GCA_036564135.1. GTDB lineage: Bacteria > Actinomycetota > Thermoleophilia > Solirubrobacterales > 70-9 > RSA11. Next base: position 5,104 of record DATCLC010000128.1, on the reverse strand, counting down.
TCGCCAAGCTCGCCTCGGGCCGCAACTGGCCGAGCCGGATGCGGGGGAAGACGGCGCGGCGGGAGCGAGTGCGGACGGAGCGGCAGCGCACGCGCCAGGGCCAGACGCGCGAGCAGCGGTCCGAGCCCGCGGGCGAGCAGGCGCGGCTGTTCTAGGCGGCGGCTCCTCCGGACGCGTCCCCGGCGGCGTCCCGGCGCAGGGCAGCCCGCTTGATCTTCCCGCTCGCCGTCTTGGGGAGCTCGTCGACGAAGTCGACGATCCGCGGGTACTTGTAGGGGGCGGTCTGCCGCTTGACGTGCTCCTGGAGCTCGCGACGCATCTCGTCGCCGGGCTCGCCCGAGCGCAGGACGACGACGGCCCGCACGACGGAGCCGCGCTCGGGGTCCGGCGCCGCGACCGCGGCCGCCTCGGCCACGGCAGGGTGGGTGAGCAGCGCGGACTCGACCTCGAACGGTCCGATCCGGTAGCCGGAGGAGAGGATCAGATCGTCGCTGCGGCCCTCGTACCAGTAGAAGCCGTCCTCGTCGCGGCTCACGATGTCGCCCGTCGCCCACCACTCGCCGTCGACCAGCCGCTCGCGCACGTCCTCAGGGGTCTCGTCGAGGTAGCGCGAGAAGAAGGTCGGGCAGCTCGCGGCGCGCACCTGGAGCTCGCCGGAGGTGCCGTCCTCGGCGGCGACGCGCAGCTCCATCCCCGGGAGCGCGCGCCCCATCGAGCCCGGCCGCGGGTCGTCGCCGGGAAGGTTGCCGGTCAGCTGCCCGGTCTCGGTCTGGCCGTAGCCGTCGCTGATCACCAGGCCCGTGGCCTCCCGCCAGGCGTCCATCACCTCGGGGTTGAGCGCCTCGCCGGCGGAGACCATGCGGCGCAGGGAGGGGAGGGGGCGCAGCTTCGCGCGCTTGGCCATCAGCCGGTACTCGGTGGGCGTCTGGCAGAGGACGTTCACGCCCTCCCGCTCGATCACGTCGAGGCGCTGCTCGGGGTCGAACCGGCCCTCGGCGAGCACGGCGGTGGCCCCGCACAGCCACGGGGCGACGAAGACGTTGCGAGCGGACTTCGACCAGCCGGTGGCGGTCGTGCACCAGACCAGCTCGCTGCGCTTGGCGCCGAACCAGTTCTCGGCCTGCACGCGCTGGCCGAGCAGGTACCGCGTCGCGTGCACGGCGCCGCGCGGCTCGCCGGTGGTGCCCGAGGTGAACACGATCAGGGCCGGCTCCTCGGGATCGAGGTCGACGACCTCGGCGGGCGGCTCCTGCGGCAGGTCCTCGTCGAGGATGCGCTCGAACTCACCGAGCGAGAGGGTCGGCACGCCGTCCGGGAGCTCGCCGAGCAGCCGCTCGTCGACCACGCAGAGCTTCGGGTCGGCGGCGCGCACGCGCAGCTCGAGGTCGTGGCGCCGCAGCTGCGTGTTGCAGGGCAGGGCCACGGCGCCCATGCGCCAGCAGGCGAGCAGCGTTAGCACCCACTCGATGCGGTTGCCGACGAGGGTCATGACGACGTCCCCACGGCGGACGCCCCGTGCCCAGAGGGCGCCCGACACGCCCGCGCTCATCGCGATCAGCTCGCCGAAGTGCCAGTAGCGGCGCGACCCGTCCTCGCCCAAGGCGAGCAGCGCGCGCTTCGAGGCCGGGTACCGCTCCATCACGTCCTCGATGAAGTTCATGGGCCCCAAGTCTTACGAGTCGGCCGCCGGCCGGCGCGCGGGCGCCGGCGGGCGGCCGGTCAGGACCGCCAGATTCGGGGCTCGGTTCCGTCGTTGCCGTTGTCCGCCGCGAAGTACAGCGTGCGGCCGATGGCTGTGAACTCGTGTGAGTGTGAGGGCGCGACCCCGTTGAGCTCGAACTTCTGGGCGCGTGTCTCTCGGCGAACCTGCGAGTGGGTCGAGGTCCGCGAGTTCGAGATCACGGGCTAGATCGAGGCGGGCGGATCGGGCCCCAGCGCCGCCGGGCCCGGCCGCCCGCCCTAGCGCTCGAGGACGCTCTCGTCGTAGAGCTTGTGGACGGTGACGGCGCCGGGCGGCGCGGCGTCGAGGCATAGGCCGCACAGCACGCACTCGTCGACGTTCTCGCGGACGATCTCCGCGCCCGAGTCCGTGGCCCGGAAGATGTCGACCGGGCAGGCCTCCTCGAGCTTGCGGGCGAGCTCGGGGTCGCCCGCGGCCTCGTCGCTGAGCTCGATGCCGATGAAGACGTCGTCGACGCGCAGGCTCATGCCGCCACCCCCAAAAGCTGCTTGACGCGGTCGGGGATCTCGTCGATGCGCTCGACAACGGGGATGCCGGCGGCCTCGAGCCGGGCGATCTTCTCGGTGGCCGAGTCCTCCTTGCCCTCGACGATCGTGCCCGCGTGGCCGAAGCTCATGCCGCGCATCTCCTCGTCGTCCATGAACTTGCCTGCCATGAACGCGACGATCGGCAGGCGCGAGTCGTTCTGCTGGCGCCAGTCGACGAGCTCAGCCTCCATGCGCCCGCCGGGCTCGGTGTAGATCACGATCGCCTCGGTCTGCTCGTCGGCCTCGAACAGCGGCATGAGCTCCGCGTAGGTGGAGCCGATGATCGCGTCGCCGCCGATCGAGATCGCCGTGGACACACCCAGGCCGGCGGCAGTGAGCGACGAGGAGATCTCGGTCGTCATGCCGCCCGAGCGCGACATCACCCCGACCCGCCCCGGCTGATAGGCCTTGGCGGCGTCCTTGGCGGGGCCGCCGATGCCGCCCATCTTGCAGATGCCGGGGGCGATCAGGCCGAGGCAGTTGGGCCCGATGATGCGCGCGCCGCGCAGGTCGGCGAGCTCGACCATCTGGGCAACGTCGCGGCGCGGGATGCGCTCGGTGACGACGACGATCAGCTTGATCCCGTTCTCGATCGCCTCGAAGACCGCGTCCTTGGCGAAGGCGGGGGGGACGGTGACGACGGAGCCGTCGATCGGCCCGCCGTGGTTCTCCACCGCCTGCTCGACCGTGTCGAAGACGGGCACGCCGTGGACCTCGCGGCCCTTGCGGCCGGGGGTGACGCCGCCGACGACCTTCGAGCCGTAGTCCAGGCACTCCTTGGTGAGGTTCACGGCCTCGCGGCCGGTGATGCCCTGGACGATGAAGGTGAAGTCCTCGGTCAGCAGGATGGCCATCAGCTCGCCTCCCCCTGGATCTTGGCCACGGCCCGGCCGGCCGCCTCCCACATCGAGACCGAGCGGTCGCAGTACTCGACGCCGTAGCGGTCGAGGATCTTGTAGCCCTCCTCCTCCCAGGCGCCGGGGATGCGGAAGATCGCGATCGTCTCGGCCGGGTCCTTGCCGAGCTCGAGGCAGGCCTTGATCACGCCGCGGGCGACGATGTCGACGCGCGTGTTGGAGACGATCGACATCATCACGGCGATCTTGTCGACGCCCTCCTTCTTGAGCACCTCCATGGCGAGGCCCTTCGCCTTTGCCACGGAGGGGTTGCCGCCGATCTCCGAGTAGTTCGCGGGCTTGCCGCCCTGGGCGCGGACGGCGTCGGTGAGCGTGAGCGAGCCGCCGCCGGCGCCGATCACCAGGCCCAGGTTGCCGTGGAAGCCGTGGTCCTTGCCCTGGATCACCCCCCGGTGGTCGGCGGCGTCGATGGCCTTCACGTTGCGTTCGAACTCGGAGGGCTCGTACTGCTCGCGCGGGTCGCTGAGGTCGACGCCGAGCTCCTCAAGCGCCTTGCGATGGCGGAAGACCGCCTCGTTTTCCATCTCCATGTGCGCGTCGAGCGCGACGAAGGAGCCGTCGGAGAGCCGCGCGAGCGGGTTGATCTCCGCCAGCGTCATGTCGTAGTCGCGCTGCAGGCGGGCGAGCTTGGCGAGCACCGCGGTGGCCCGGTTGAGCTCGGAGCCGGTTAGGCCCACGCGCGCGACGACCTCCTTGGCCAGGAAGTCGGAGATCGGCAGCAGGTTCGAGAGATGGCCGCGCCCGACGTGCTCGGGGTGCTCCTCGGCGACCTGCTCGATGTCGATGCCGCCCATGTCACTGAAGAGCATCATCGGGCGCTTGGCCCGGCCGTCCCAGAGCACCGCCGCGTAGTACTCCTGCTCGACCTCGGCCTTGGGGTCGACGAGCACGCCGACCGGCTTGTGCCCGTTGATCTCGAGCTCGAGGATCGCGGCGGCGTGCTCGGCGGCCTCGTCGGGCGTGTCAGCGAACCTGACGCCGCCGGCCTTCATGCGGCCGCCGGTGAGCACCTGGGACTTGATGACCGTCGGGCCGCCGATCCGCTCCGCGGCAGCGCGCGCCTCCTCGGGCGTCTTGCAGAACCCGTACTGGGTGACGGGGATCCCGGCGCGTTCGACGATCCGGCGTGATTCGTACTCGTAGAAGCGCATGATCTCGGCGCGCTGGCTCGGCGCGCGGCGCGCACCCTATCGAGGCGTGCGCCGGCTTGCTGCACTTTCGGTTCTGTCCCGGATCGCGCATAAGTAAGCCGGAAATCGGCGCATTGGGTCGGCGCCGCGAGGCGCGGAAGTTCGCCAGAATGGGTTCCTCGCGAACCGAGGTGGGGGAGTCCCGAGGTGCGACGAACCCACGATCGGGCCACGCCCGGCCCCTCACTGAACCTGGAAGGAGCACTTCTCAATTGAGCGACACCGCAGCCGCTACTGACGTTCCGACGAAGCACCAAGAGCTGATCAAGTGGGTGGAGGAGATCGCGGAGCTCACCAAGCCCGACTCCGTGTACTGGTGCGACGGCTCGGCGGAGGAGTACGACCGCCTCTGCCAGGAGCTGGTCGACGCGGGCACCTTCCGAAGGCTCTCCGAAGCGAAGCGCCCGAACTCGTACTTGGCCTGGTCGGACCCGTCGGACGTGGCGCGCGTCGAGGACCGCACGTTCATCTGCTCCGAGCGCGAGGAGGACGCCGGGCCCACGAACAACTGGCGCGCGCCGGCTGAGATGCGCGAGGAGCTGCGTGGCCTGTTCGACGGCTCCATGCGCGGCCGGACGATGTACGTGGTGCCGTTCTCGATGGGGCCGCTGGGCTCCGACAAGTCGCACATCGGGGTGCAGCTCACCGACTCGGCCTACGTCGCGGTCTCGATGCGGATCATGACCCGGATGGGCAAGGGCGCGCTGGAGGTGCTCGGCGAGGACGGCG
>DATCLC010000127.1:0-38111 GCA_036564135.1 Solirubrobacterales bacterium | reverse complement strand
CTGCAGGATCATGGCCGAGATCTCAGGCGGCGAGTACTGCTTGCCGCGCACCTCGACGCGGACGTCGCCGTTCGGGCCGGGGACGACCTTGTAGGGGACGATCGTCTCCTCCTCCTTGACCTCGGAGTGCTTGCGGCCCATGAACCGCTTGATCGAGAAGATCGTGTTCTCGGGGTTCATCACCGCCTGGCGCTTGGCGACGGTGCCCACAAGTCGCTCGCCCCCCTCGGTGAACGCGACGACGGACGGGGTCGTGCGCCCGCCCTCCGCGTTCTCCAGCACCGTCGGCTCACCGCCCTCCATGACGGCGACGCACGAGTTGGTGGTCCCCAAGTCGATTCCGATTGTCTTACCCACTGGCTCTCAGCTCCTGTTCACGCAAGTTTTCTCAAGAAATCTGAGTCTGAGGCTAGCAGGTATTTCGCGTGCGTTTCGCGCACGCGAAAGCGGCGACGCGGCGCGTCGCCTCGCCGGTTCGCGGACCGCCGGCGCGGGGCCGATCAGTTGGTCTGCTCGCCGCTGCCCTCGTCGGCGGCGGCACTGCCCGCGCAGGAGTCCGGCTCGGGCTTACGGGCGGTGGAGGTGTCGACGAGCGGCCCGTCGCCCTCGCCGAGCTGGCCCGCGTAGGCGGCGACGAACGCGGCGACCTCCTTGGCGTTCTCGCCGGTGAGGATCCGGGCGGGCATCCGGCCGTTGCCGGCCCCGCAGACCACCGCGGTCAGGACGCGGGTGTAGTTACCGTCGTAGTCGCCGTTGCCGCCGGGTGCCAGGCGGTCATCGAGATTGGGACCGACGACGCCGTCGGTGCCCGCGGCGGCCAGCGTGTGGCAGGTGCCGCAGTTCGCCTGGAAGAGCTCCTTCGTGTCCTCGTCGCGTTCGGCGACGGCGACCTCGCCGTCCTCGACACCGCTCGAGTCGCTGATCACCCAGAACGGGATGACCACGACGCAGATCGCGGCGACGATGCAGAAGATGACGAAAAGGCGCTTGCTCATTCCGGGATCTGAGCCTTCGGGGGGTAGCTGACGCCCACGAAGGCGCCGCGGATACTACCCGCTAGCTCGCGAACGTCGCGGCAGCGCGGGGTTTCCAGTACGGAAGGGCGGGCGCCCCCGTGCGCCCGCCCTTCGCCGCGTTGCCTTCCTCCCTTGCGCGCAAGCGCTCTGCGTCAGCGAATCCGTAGGCGGCTCACGACCCCGCCGTGGTCGGCGGGCCAGAGCCCGGTGTTGGTCCGAAGCTCCGGGTCGGCGCCGGTCAGCGACGCGCCGAGCTTCGTGACCCTCCCCTTGGAGAGCACGTGGTCGATGCGCGAGCCGAACTCGGGCTCGGGGTTGAGGAGGTCGTCGGCGTGGCAGCACGTGTTCACCGTCACACCCCGATCGACGAAGCCGGCGGCCTCGATCGTCAGGTAGGCGGCGTTCTGGGCCGTGGGCGGGAACGGGGCGTTCGGCAGCGTCTGCTCGCTGTCGTCGACCGGGTCGGAGTTGAGGTCGCCGACCAGGATCACGGGCAGCCGGCCGCTGTTGCTGATGAGCCCGAGGCTCCTGAGCGCTTGCGCCTGGTTGGCGCGGAAGAACGCGGAGAACGCCTCGAGGTGGGTGTTGACGAACCTGAACTTCTTGGCGTTGCGCTTCTTGCCCTTCGTCAAATCGACTGCGGTCCAGCCGCGGGTCACGCTGATCGAGCCGAGCGGCGTGGGCACGGGCAGCAGGCTCGCGTAGTTGCCGCCGCGCCTCTTCGAGACCTTCAGGTTGCCCTTGACCAGGATCGCGTCGCGCATCGTGAGGCGACCATCGAACTCGGGGGTGCCGTCCGCATCGCGGTCGATCGGCACCTCGAGGTCGGCCTCGTTCTGCACCTTGCCGACCTTGTAATTCAGGCCGCGCTTGGCGAGCTGCGTCTGCAGGACCTCGAGGAAGTCGATCACGACCTCACGTGCCGGGGTCGGGTCCGCGGTGACCGAGTCGAGGGGGCCGCGCCGCCAGAGGGCGACCTCCTGGAGCCCGATCGCGTCGGGCTTGGCGCGCGCGATCTCGTCGGCAAGCAGCTCCGCGCGGCCGCGGAAGTTGGTGCCGAACACCGAGGTGTCGTAGATGGCGCCGGCGGCGGCGAACATCTCCTGCGGGCTCTCCGCCAGCAGCGCCGGCGTGAGGTCGGCGCCCAGGTAGATGTTGCGCGTCATGACCTTGACGTTCTTGGGCTTGGCGCTCGCGGCGGCGGGCGCGACCAACGCGCCGATGCCGACGGCGGCGACGAGCGCCACGGCGATCCCGCCTATGCGTCGGCGGGCGCTCCGGAAATGTGACTGCACTGCGTGACTCCTTCCATGGCGTGGCAGCGATCGTGGCTGGGCGGCGGGCCTGAAACATCCCTGCTCCCCGCCGCGCCTCTCTCAGCTACCGAGCTTGCCGAGGCCGGGGGCCCGGCGCATCCGTATTAACCCGCAGTCGCCGTCGCGTCCGTCCGCGGCCCCTCGGCGCCGCGCGCGTGCGCGAGGCCGCGCCGGAAGATGCACATCCGGCGCAGCCCGCACTGCTCGCAGCGGGGCCGCGTCGGGCGGCAGAGGCGCCGACCGTGCGTGATTAGGTTGATGTGGAACTCGTAGGCGTCCTCGGGCGGGGTGATCGCGAGCATCTCGTCGTGGGCCTCGTCGAACGAGGCGCGCGGGTGGAAGAGCCCGAGCCGGCCGCCCACGCGGTAGACGTGCGTGTCCACGGGGATCTCCGGGCGGCCGAGCGCGAAGATCATCACGCAGGCCGCCGTCTTGCGGCCCACGCCCGGAAGGCTCGTGAGGAACTGCATCGCCTCGTCCCGGGGGGCGTCGGCGAGCCAGTCGAGGCTGATCGGGTCGCCCAGCTCGCGCAGCACCGCCTGGATGCGGGGCGCCTTGGTGGGCGCGAGCCCGCCGGGGCGGATGGCCTCCTCCAGCTCCTCGGTGGGCGCGTCGCGCACCTCCTCCCACGAGCCGAAGGTGCCGCGCAGGCCCGCGTAGGCGACGTCGCGGTTGGTGTCGTTCGTGTTCTGGGACAGGATCGTCAGCACGAGCTCGTGGACGGGGTCGCCGTGGGGCTCGTGCCGCGGGATGCCGTACATCTCGCGCAGGCGGTCGCGGATCGCGAGCACCCGCCTGCGGCTGGGCCGCCGCCATCCCTTTCCTCGCTTGCTCGGCACGGCGCCAGGATAGGGTCACGCCGTGGTTCCAATCGGCGGGGTCGATGAGACGAGGGTCGACGTCGATGGCGTCGAGATCTTCGTGCGCCGGCGCGCCGGGGACGGCGTCCCAGCCGTCTTCCTCCACGGCAACCCGACGAACAGCGACGACTGGCTGCCTTTCGTCGAGGCGCACCGGGGCCCCGCGATCGCCTTCGACCTGCCGGGGTTCGGGCGCTCGGCGCGGCCCGACCCGGAGCGCTTCGACTACAGCATGTGGGCCTACGCGGACTTCGTCGGGCGCGCCCTCGACGTCCTCGGCGTGGACCGGTACGCGCTTGTGATCCACGACTGGGGCGCCGTTGGGCTGCTCGCGGCGCTGCGGGCGCCCGAGCGCGTCGAGCGCTTGGTGGCCTTCAACCACGTGCCGTTCGGCGTGGGCTACCGCTGGCACTGGATCGCGCGCTGGTTCTGGCGCCGCCGTGGCGCGGGCGAGCTCTTCAACGCGCTCACGACACGCGCGGCCGCGGCGCTGGTGCTGCGCCAGGCGCGCCCCGGGTGGCGCCCGATGCCGCCCGAGTTCCTCGATTCGTTCTGGCCGCACTGGGACGCGGGCACGAAGCGCGCCGTCCTGCGGCTCTATCGCTCGGCCGATCCCGAGGCGCTCGCCGCGGCCGGCGAGGGGCTCGAGCGGCTCACCTGCCCGGCGCTGCTTCTCTGGGCGCAGCGCGATCCCTACATCCCGCCCGTCTACGGGCGGCGGCTCGCGGCGCGCCTGCCCAACGCGCGCCTCGAGGAGGTCGTCGACGCGGGCCACTGGGCGTGGATCGACCGGCCCGAGCTCGTGGGGCGCGTGGCCCGCGCTTTGGGCCGCGACCGGGGCGGACCGTTAGCGTCCCTTTAGAATCGGCGGATCGTGGCGCGCCTCGCAACCACAATCCGTGACCTGGCGCCGCGGGGGTGGGGGGACGCTGCGCTTCAGTTCTTCCTCTTCTTCCTCGCCTACAACGGCTACCAGGTGGTCCGCGGGCTCGCGGAGGGCCGCGAGGAGGTCGCGTACGCGAACGCCGAGCGACTCATCGACATCGAGCGCACGCTCGGGACCTTCTTCGAGCCGGGGTTTCAGGACTGGCTTCTCGACCACGCGACCTGGGTGATCGACGCGGCGAACTTCATGTACCTGAACTCGCACTTCGTGATCACCACCGGCTTTCTGGCGTGGCTCTACCTGTATCGAAACGACAGCTTCTACTTCGTGCGGAACATGTTCATGGTCGCGATGGCGCTCGCCCTCGTGATCTACGCGGCCTACCCCACGGCGCCCCCGCGGCTCATGCCCGAGTTCGGCTTCACTGACACGATCGCCGCGTTCACAGGCCAGGCGCAGGACTCCGACACGGTCGGCCTGCTCGTCAACCAGTACGCCGCCGTGCCCAGCATGCACATCGCCTTCTCACTGATGATCGGCGTGCCGGGCGTGGCGCTTGCGCGGAACCGGCTCGCGCGGGCGTGGTGGGCCGCTTACCCGTTCGTAGTGTTCTTCGTGATCGTCGTCACCGGCAACCACTTCTGGCTCGACGCGGCGGCTGGCGCGGCCGTGGCCGCGGTCGCCGCCGCCGCCGCGGCTCAGCTCGCCCGCCTGCGACCGCACCAGTGGGCGTTCCGGGTCGCGACCGGCGAGGCCGCGGCCTGACTTCCGAGCCGAGGGCGCCCCGACCCGATACGTTCCCGGCCGTGAGCGAACCCAGTCCCGCGCCCGCACAGTCGCGCAGCGCCCAGGCTTGGCGCGCTTATGCCCGCAACCGCCTGATCGAGTCGCGGCTCACTCCGAACGCGATCTCGATGACCGGCCTCGTGCTCAACGTGGCCGCGGCTGCGTTGATCGTCGCCGAGCACTTCGTGATCGGCGGGCTCGCGTTCATCGTGGGCTCGATCATGGACACGCTCGACGGCCGCTACTCGCGGATGTCGGGCAAGGGCACGCTGTTCGGGGCCTTCCTCGATTCCACGCTGGACCGCATCGAGGAGGGCATCGTGCTGACGGCGATCGCGTGGTACTTCGCCGACAACGGGGACGCGCTGCCGGCGGCCGGCTGCGTGTTCGTCGTGCTCGGCTCGCTGATGGTGTCCTACGCGCGCGCCCGCGCCGAGGCGCTCGGCGTCGAGTGCAAAGTGGGCCTGGCCACGCGGCCGGTGCGCGTCGTGATCCTCTCCGTTGGCCTCGTGTTCGCCGCCGAGGAACTGATCAGCGGGGTGGATTTGCTGGCGGTCTCCATCTACGCTATGGCCGCACTGACTAGCATTACGGTCGCCCAGCGCGTCTGGCACGTTCGCCGCGAGCTACGCGCGCTGGAGACCTGAGCGTCCCCGCCGCTGCGGGGATGGAGGGGAGTCAACCGGGTAACGGGGCTCCCAAGTCTCGTGTAACCGAGAACTACCGGGTGGCATAGTTAGCCGACGCTACCCGCCTCAGCCTCAGGAGGATTTGAAAGACATGAGTGAGAACGGTCACGCCACGAACGGCGCGGCTCGCAACGGCAATCGCGTCGACGACGGCAAGGTTCGCGTCGCGATCGTCGGTGTGGGCAACTGCGCCAACAGTTTCATCCAGGGTGTCGAGTACTACAAGAACGCCGACCCCTCGATGCAGGTGCCGGGCCTGATGCACGTCGATCTCGGCGGCTATCACGTCCGCGACATCGAGTTCGTAGCCGCCTTCGACATCGACGCCGACAAGGTCGGCAAGGACCTCTCCGAGGCCATCTGGTCCGGTCAGAACGACACGATCAAGTTCGCCGACGTCCCGCACCTCGGCGTCGAGGTTCATCGCGGGATGACCCACGACGGACTCGGCAAGTACCTCAAGGAGAAGATCAAGAAGGCGCCCGGCGAGACCGCTGACATCGTCGGGATCCTCCAGGACACCAAGGCCGACGTGCTCGTGTGCTACCTGCCGGTGGGCTCCGAGCAGGCGACCAAGTGGTACGTGGAGCAGGCGCTCAAGGCGGGCGTCGGCTTCGTCAACTGCCTGCCGGTGTTCATCGCCCGCGAGGACTACTGGGACGAGCGCTTCCGCCAGGCGGGCCTGCCGATCATCGGCGACGACATCAAGTCGCAGGTCGGCGCGACCATCCTGCACCGGCAGCTCGCGCGGCTGTTCCACGACCGCGGCGTGCGGCTGGAGCGCACCTCGCAGCTCAACGTCGGCGGCAACATGGACTTCTACAACATGCTCGAGCGCGAGCGGCTCGCGTCGAAGAAGGAGTCCAAGACCAACGCCGTCACCTCGATCGCGGGCACGGAGCTCGCGCCGGACGACGTCTACATCGGCCCGTCCGACTACGTCGCGTGGCTCACGGACCGCAAGTGGGCGCACATCCGCCTCGAGGGCCGCGCGTTCGGCGACGTGCCGCTCAACGTCGAGCTCAAGCTCGAGGTCTGGGACTCGCCGAACTCGGCGGGTGTCGTGATCGACGCGGTGCGCATCATCAAGCTGGCGCTCAACAACGGCATCGCCGGCCAGCTCGACGGCCCGTCGAGCTATCTGATGAAGTCGCCGCACACGCAGCGGCCGGACGACGAGGCGCGCGAGCTCACCGAGGAGTTCATCCGCAAGTACGCGCGCAAGGCTCCGGGCGAGCGCGCTAAGGAGCTCGCCGCCGAGCTCGAAGCAGAGCGCTCGGCCTAGGCGCTCGCTTCAAGGCTGGTAGCTGGGAAGGGGCCCGCCCGCGTGGCGGGCCCCTCTTGTTTGGGCGCCGGTCGCCGGTCGCCGGTTCCTTGCTTCGGGGCCGTCCTGAGCATCCGCTGCGGTGGAGGAGGCTCGGTCGGTGCCTGGGCCCGCGTATCCTGCGGCGCGTGTCGCCCGCCCGTGACGAGCGCCTGACGATCGCGCATGTGACCCCGATCCCGTGGGCGCAGCGCCACGAGGTCAACGACTTCGTGGACCACATCGCGGCGCAGCATTCAGAGCGCGGCCACCGGGTCGTGATCGCGGCCCCCTCCACGGCGCGCGGCGGGATCCGCGAGGCGCGTCGGCTGATCGGCGAGGCCCGCGAGCGGCCGTCCGTCCTGTTCCGGGCGCGCCAGTGGAGCGGCGACCACGCCGGGGGCGACGGCGGGCCGCTGGTGCTGCCGGTCGGCTCCGGGCTGCCCCTGCCGCGCGGCCCGCGCCCGCGCGCCGCGCCCGTGCCGCTGGACGTGAGCCGCACGCTCGAGGCGCTGCTCGGCGGAGTCGCGTTCGACATCGTGCACGTGCACGACCCGTTCGCGGCGAGCACGTCGGCGCTCGCGCTGCGGCACTCGCGCGCCCTGAACGTCGGGACCTTCCACGAGCCGAGCGAGCGCGTGCTCTCCACGCAGGTGGCGCGGCCGCTCGTCGAGATCTTCTTCGGCCGCCTCGACGCGCGCACGGCGAGCTCGCGGGAGACGGCGGCCCTCATGGAACGCTACTTCCGCGGCAGCTACCAGCTGGTGCGCCCGGGCGGGGAGCCGCGCCCGGGGCGCTGGCCCCGCCCGGCGCCCGCCGGGGAGCGCCCCCTGCGGATCGCGTTCTGCCTGGACGAGGAGCGCGGCGCGCTGCGCCTGTTTTTGCGGGCGCTGCGCAGGCTGCGCCGGGACTGGGCGTGGGAGGTGGCGATCTGGCACCCCGAGCGCGCCGACCTGCGGCTCTCGCGCGCGTTGCGCGAGCGCGTCACCGTCGTCGGGCCCCGGGGCGCCACCCCGGAGGAGCTCGTGAGCGAGGCCGACGTCGTGGTGCTCGCCTCCGGTGGGCCCCACACCGCGCCGCGGCTGATCCGCACGGCGCTCGCCGCGGGCACCGTGCCGATCGCCTCGGATCTGCCGCAGTACGTCGAGCTCACCCGCGACGGGGAGCGCGGCCTGCACTTCCCGCCTGGCGACGCGATCACGCTCGCCGGCCAGATCGAGCGGCTGGGCACCGACCCCGACCTGCGCGCGTCGCTGCTCGCGGCGGGGCGCGGCGCGGTGGACGACTGGGCGACGGTCGCCGGCGAGGTCGAGGGCATCTACCGGCGCGTGGTCGCGCGGCGCCACGACGGCCGCGGGGATCCCGCCGTGCGCCGGCGTATCTCGGGGCGGCGCACGATCCACGTGGATCTGCACATGCACACCGATCACTCGCCGGACTGCGCGACGCCGGTGCGCACGCTGCTCGAGACGGCGAAGGAGCGCGGGCTGGGCGCGATCGCGATCACCGACCACAACGAGATCTCGGGCGCGCTCGCCGCGCTCGAGATCGCCGACGAGATCGGGATCAAGGTGATCGTGGGCGAGGAGGTCAAGACCGCCGGGCAGGGCGAGGTGATCGGGCTCTTCCTCACCGAGAAGATCGAGCGCGGGATGACCATGCAGGAGACGATCGCCGAGATCCGCCGCCAGGGCGGGCTCGTGTACGTGCCGCACCCGTTCGACCGCCTGCACTCGGTGCCCGACTACGAGCACCTGCTCGACATCGTCGACGACATCGACATGATCGAGGTGTTCAACCCGCGCGTCGCGCTCACGGCGTTCAACGAGGAGGCGGAGCGCTTCGCAGAGAAGTACCGGATCGTCCCGGGCGCGGGCTCGGACAGCCACGTGGTGCAGGGGCTGGGGAGCGTGAAGATCCGCGTCCACGACTTCGACGGGCCGCAGGAGTTCCTCGAGGCGATGCGGGCCGCCGACATCGTCCACAAGCACCGCAACCTCGTCTACGTGCAGGCGCTCAAGTTCCTGCAGACGAGCGGGGGGCGCGGCGGCCGGGGCAAGGGTTGATGCAACGGGGCCGCGGGGCAGGAGCCGACCGCGAGCCGTCAAAGAATCCTGCGCGTGCCCAAGCGGGCCGCCGGAGCGAAGAGTTGCCGACGACCGACGACGAGATCAAAGAGAAGTACCTCGAGCGGGCGATCCGTGAGCTGAACGCGCTGACGCGTCGCCTGCAGGAGTGCTCGCACTGCCCGCGGGGGAACCTGATGCCGGTGCTCGGCTCGGGGCATCCGCAGGCGGACATCTTCCTGCTCAAGTTCGCGCCCACGGCCGCGGAGATCGAGGAGGGGGTCGCCTTCTACGGGCGCGCGGGCAACGCGCTCATGAAGAGCTTCAAGCGCCTCAACGTCGATCCGCTCACCGTCTACGGGACGCTGTGCGTGAAGTGCCCGGTTGCCGATCCCGCGCTCGCGGCGGGCGAGTGCGTAGAGCGGATCGTCGAGGAGATCGCGATCGTGCAGCCGAAGCTGATCGTGGTCATGGGACCGGAGGCGCTGCGCACGCTGGGCGAGGTCGGGGTGCCGCTCGCCCGGCCGCTCGAGGCCAGGTTCGGGGTGGTCCAGCCGTTCACCCCGACGATCGAGGCGCTCTACGTGCCGGACATCGACGACTCGCTCGACTCGGACGAGGCGAAGCGGGAGTTCTGGCGCGCCTTCCGCGTGCTCGGCGACTGGTACGCCGACCTGCCGCCCTATTAGCGCGCGCATCCTCTAGGCTGCGGGCGTGGCCGATACCGAAGAACGCACCTTCGCCGATCTCCCCGACCGCTGCGAGAACTGCGGGGCCGTGCTGACGACGGCCGAGAAGAAGACCGCGCTGGAGACGGGCGCGACGCCGGTGCTGTGCTCGATCTGCACCGCGGAGCAGGCGCCCGCCGACGAGTACGCGGCGGCGGACGAGCTCGATTCCTTCTAGTTAGTTCGGCTCAGGCGAACTCGCGCGCGGGGGCGACGGCCTCGGCGAGGGCGCTCATCCGGTCGAGCTTTGCGCTGGCGAGCGCGCGCACGACGAGTACGTCCAGCGCGCGGTACTCCGCGAGCGCGGCCTGGGCCTCGTCGGCGGTGGCGACGGCGACGCCCACCGTGCCCGCGGGCGCGCCGAGGCGCGCGAAGTGCCGCCGGTAGCCGTCGTGGAGGTCGCGGTAGAACGCCTCCTCCTTGTCGAGGCGGCGGGCGGCGTCCTCGCCCACGGCGGCGCGCACGTAGCCGTAGACCGGAGGCGCCTCGCGCCCTGCCTCGGCGGCGCCGGCGAGCACGCGCTCGCGGGCGCCCGCGGCGAACTCGGGCGTCATCCAGTTGAAGAAGGCGCCGTCATAGGCCTCGCCGGCGAGCGCGCACATCCTCGGGCCCATGGCGGCGAGCACGATGCGCACGTTCCCCAGGGCTTCGCGCAGGCGCGGCAGGGCCGCGCGCATCTCGGTGAGCGGGCGCTCGGAGTGGCCCGCGCCGACGCCGATGATCAGGCGCTCGCGCGGCAGCCCGAGCTCGTCGATGCGCGCGGCGATCTCCTCGGGGCTGTGGCGGTCGAGCGCCAGCACGCCGACGCCGAGGTCGAGCGCGTCGGTGCCCTCGGCGAAGGCGGCGATCGTCTCCAGGCCGCTGCCCAGCGGGGTGTCGTTCGACCACACGGACCCGTAGCCGAGCTCCTCGCAGCGCGCGGCGAGGGGAGTTGCGATCTCGGGGGCGAGCCCCGCGGCGACGCCGAAGCCTCTGCTCACGAGCGCTCGAGCAGGGCCACGCACTCGACGTGCGGGGTCTGGGGGAACATGTCCACGGGCCTCACGCGCCGGAGCGTATAACCGGCTTCGACGAGCTGCGCCGCGTTCGGGGCGAGCGTGGTGGGGTTGCACGAGACGTAGACGATGCGCTTCGCCTCGCATTCGATCAGGCGGCGGACGACCTTCTTGGAGAGGCCCGCGCGGGGCGGGTCGACGACGACCACGTCGGGCTTGCCCGCGCGCTCGAGGAGGGGGCGCAGGCCGAGGCGCGCGTCCGCGGCGACGAACTGGGCGTTCGAGATGTCGTTGAGGGCGGCGTTGTGCTCGGCGTCGACGACGGCCTCGGGGACCGTCTCCAGCCCCCACACCTCGCGCGCGTCCGCGGCCATCGTGAGCCCGATCGTGCCGATCCCGCAGTACAGGTCGAAGAGCCGCTCGGTGCCGGTGAGCGCGGCGTACTCGCGCGCGATCGCGTAGAGCTGCTCGGCCATCTCGGTGTTGGTCTGGAAGAAGGCGTTGTGGGAGATGCGGAAGCGCAGCGAGCCCAGGCGCTCCTCCAGGTGCTCCTCGCCGAGCACGCCGGTGGGGCCGTCGGTGCCGCCGCCGGGGCCGTCGACGATCGTGTGCAGGTCGACGGGCGGGCGGGGGATCTCGGCGCGCGACGTGACGAGGCGCGTCTGGACCTGGCCGGTGCGCAGGCCCTCGCGCACGACCAGGTTGCGCAGCACGCCGGTCTGGGTCTCGCGGTCGTAGGCGGGCAGGCCCTCGCGGCGCGCCCAGTCGCGCACGGCGTTGCGCGCGGCGTTGTTGGCCTCGGTGGCGAGGCGGCAGTCGTCGACGTCCACGACCTCGCGCCAGCTCCCGCGCCGGTGGAAGCCGAGGACGGGCTCGCCGTCGTGGTCGCCAAAGGAGTACTCCAGCTTGTTGCGGTAGCGCCACTCGCGCGCCGCGGGGACGATCGGCTCGGTCTCGAATCCGTCGAGGCCACCGAGGCGCCGCAGCGCCTCGTCCACCTGCTGCGCCTTGTGCTCGAGCTGGCGCTCGTAGGGCATCGCCTGCCAGGGGGCGCCCGGGCAGGGCTCGCCGCCGTGCAGGCACTCCTCGGGCCTGCGGTCCGGGCTGGGCTCGACGACCTCGAGCGCGGTGGCCTCCGCGTAATCGCGCTTGGCGCGCCCGATGCGCGCGCGCACTGTGTCGCCGGGGATGGCGCCGGTGACGAACACGACGAAGCCGTCGTGCCGGGCGATGCCGCGGCCGCCGTGCGCGAGGCTCTCGATGCGCAGCTCGAGCTGGTCGCCGCGGCGCGGGCGCGCGCCCCTCGGCGTGGTGCGCGAAGCGGTGGGTTGGGTGGGCGAGCTCACACCACCTATCGTGGCAGCCGCCGCGCCGGGCTCGGAAAGCGGCGGGCGCGGCGGGCGCTAGGAGGACAGCCGGCGGTCGATCTCGGCGAGGACGGTCTTGCGCGCCTTGCCCTTCTCCTCGATCGCCCGCACCTTGCGCAGGTCGGCGTCGCTCAGGTCCTTGAGGCGGGCGCGCACCTGGGTGGCGTTGAGGCTCGCGTAGTCCGGGATCGGGTTGGCCGAACCCGGCTTCGCAGCCGTCGCCGCCCGCTCCTTCGCGCCGGAGGGCTTGGCGCCCCGGGCGCGGCGCCGCAGGCGCTCGGCGTGGTCGGCCGCCTCGCGCGCGCGGCGCGTGGCCTCCGAGGCGACGCTCGCGGCGAGCTTGACCTGCGGCTCGACGCTGCGGCGCGCCTGCTCGACGAGGCGCTCCAGGTCCTTCAGGAGCTCGTCGGAGTAGGAGCGGCCGCGGGCGACGAGGCGGCTCACCAGCTCGTTGGCGTCGCTGCGCGTCATGCGCCCGCGCTTCACGGCGTCGTCGACGACCTCCTGCAGGCGGTCGCGCGAGAGGGTGATGCTGCGCTCGAGCGCCTCGCGGAAGGCCTCGATGCTGCGGTCGCCGCGGGTAGATGACCCGCCCGAAGAACTGCGGTTCGCCTTGCGGTTGTCTGCGGCCATCTTCGCCCTCCTCGTCGGTTGACAGCCGGGAGCGTAGTGCCTGATTCCCTACCCCGAGGTAGGTCCGGATCACGCGCGCGCG
Source organism: Solirubrobacterales bacterium (assembly GCA_036564135.1). Classification (GTDB taxonomy): domain Bacteria; phylum Actinomycetota; class Thermoleophilia; order Solirubrobacterales; family 70-9; genus RSA11. The sequence goes on along the minus strand of DATCLC010000127.1, from coordinate 25,384 downwards.
AACGCGGCGAGGACCGGCGCGTGGTCGGAGAGGCGCAGGCGCAGGCCGCGGGGGTTGACCAGCTCGCGGGCCTCCGGGGGCAGGGCGCGGGGGGGCTCGGCGGGGGTGAGGCCGCGGGCGAGCAGGTGGTCGAGGGCGTCGGGCGCGGTCGCTCCGACGAGGCCGAAGCGGTGCTCGAGCTCGGCGTAGATGGGGCTCGAGCGCGGGCGGATGTTGAGGTCGCCGCCCAGAATCAGCGGGCTTGAGCCCGCCCAGGCGACGCAGGCCTGGGCGGCGCGGCGCAGCTCGTCCTCAGCGCGCGCCCGGTTGGCAGCGCCGGCGCTCAGGTGCGCGTTCGCGATGCAGGTGTCGTCGCCGAGGCGGATGAAGCAGAGCGCGCGGCGCTCGGGGTGGGGGCCCGGGGTGAGCACGAGCTCGGCGCGGTGGGTGATCGGGCCAGCGATGCGGCGCACAAGGGTCAGGTTCGACCCGCCCTCGTTCGACGCGATCAGGTCCGGGTTGAGGTGCGCGGCGCACGCTCGCAGGCGCGGGAGGGAGTTGCGCGAGGTGAGCACGGCGTGCGCCTCGGCGTCGCAGGCGCGCGCGAGCGCGGCGTGCCAGCGCGGTGGGCACTCCTGCAGCAGGGCGACGTCCCAGGGCAGGCTGCGCAGAACCAGCGCGAACTCCCGGAAGAGGTCGCGGTTGAGCTGCACGTGGGTGGCGTTGCGCTCGGTGATCCGCAGCAGGCGCGAGCGCCACGTAAACAGCGCCGGGTCCGGCGGGAAATCGCGCCCGTGGAACAGGTTCCACGTGATCACGGCGAGGGGCACAATCCGAAAGTGAACCCGAGATCCGTAAGATGGCGCGCTTCCGATGGCTGTTGATCTGCAAGGCAAGGACTTTTTGACCGGCGAGGAGCTCGACCGGGAGACGCTCGAGGCGCTGCTCGACCGCGCGGCCGAGCTCAAGGCCGCCCGCGCGGACGGTGCGGGCTCGGGGGCGCTCGGCGGGCGCACCGTGGCGCTCTTCTTCGAGCGGCCCTCGACGCGGACCCGGGTGTCGTTCCAGGTGGGCGTTGCGGAGCTCGGCGGGCACCCGCTGCCGCTGCGCGGGGACGAGCTGCAGCTGGGGCGGGGCGAGTCGATCGGGGATACGGGGCGCGTGCTCTCGCGCTACGTGCACGCAATCGTGATCCGCTCGGGATCGCATGAGAGCGTCGAGCTGCTCGCCGAAGCGGCGACGGTGCCCGTCGTGAACGCGCTCACGCCGGCGCATCACCCGTGCCAGGCGCTCGCCGATCTGCTCACGCTGCGCGAGCGGTTCGGCTCGCTGGAGGGCTTGCGGATCGCCTACGTCGGCGACGGGAACAACGTGGCGCGGTCGCTCGCGATCCTCGGGCGGATCGCCGGCGCCGAGGTCGTTGTGGCGGCGCCGGAGGGGTACCGACTCGAGGACGGGCTGGCGAGCGAGCAGACCGGCGACCCGCGCGCCGCCGCCGAGGGCGCCGATGCCGTTTACACCGATGTGTGGGTGAGCATGGGCGACGAGGAGGAGGCGCAGGCGCGGCGCGAGGCGCTCGCCCCGTACCAGCTGAATGAGGCGCTGCTCGACGTGGCTAAGGAGCGCGCCGTCGTGCTGCACTGCCTTCCGGCGCACCCGGGCGAGGAGATCACGGCGGGCGCGCTCTACGGGGAGCGCTCGGCAGTCTGGGATCAGGCGGAGAACCGCCTGCATGCGCAGAAGGCGCTGCTCGAGGCGCTCGTCCCGTAGGCGGGGGCGTTCGACCGCGGGGAGAAACGGGCCCCGCAAAATTTCTGCCGCACGTACATACAAACGGGGGCGGCCGGCGGGCACCCTGTGGCCATGCACAGTCTCTCTGCACCCGACTCCTCCTTCCAACGTGCAGAGGCACATCGTGTGCGTTCCGTCGCGCGCGTACCGGCCCTGACTCCTCCCCAGGGACATGCACCGCGCGGCGGCCTGGCGTCAGTGAGGCGGAATCGCGGCGTGCCTGCACCTCGCGTCGCGATTCCGCCGACGCCAAGGAACCGCGTCCTGGCTGCGGAGCCGCGTGTGCGCCGCGCCGCCGCCCGGGTCGGCGTCGATCCGGCGACCGACGCCCTGCTGCGGCGCGTGCGCCGCGCGCTCTCCCTGGCGGGCGGCCGGGCTGTGACGGCGCCCGCGCGGGCCTGACGCGCTCAATCCAGCCAGCGAGGCTCGTCGAACGCCGCGTACTCCTGAATCGCGCCGTAGATGTGCTGGACGATCGCGGTGCTGCGCGTGACCTTCACCGTGCACACGCCGTACGGGAGCTTGCGCTCACGCAGGCCCCTGCTCGAAACCGGCCTGTAGTCGAACACCGACTTGCGGAGCTGCGTGCGCGGCAGCCCGCACACCGACAGCCAGTGGGCCTCGATCGCCTCGGGGTCGAGCCCGCCGCCCGTGTAAGCGTTGACCCGGATCGTGATGCGCTCGTCCGGGATGCGGAGCGACTCGCGCAGGAACCTGCAGAACGTGCGCACCATCGCGGGATCCGAGTTGGCGAACGAGAGCTGGTTTCGGTCCTTCGCTCCCTCGGCCCAGTACAGCATGCAGCCCGTGAGGTGGAGTGGGTCGCCGATGCGCGCCGCCGCCCGCCCCTCGGCCTGCGCCAGCTCGCGTCGCCGGCGGCAGAGGCGCGACCAGGCGCTCGTGCGGCGGGCGACCGCATCGGGGCCCTGGTGGGACGCGCGGAGCGCCCGCGCCTGTTCCTCGGTGAGGGGGATATCGCGCACCCAGGCGCTCACCGTGGACGGGGAGACGCCGAGCGTGGCGGCGATCCGCCGGATCGCGAGTCCCTGGCGGCGCAGCACGCGTGCGCGCGCTCGTAGTTGGGGCTTGCGCGGCGTGCCTGCGCGTGGTGGCATCAATACGTACAGGGATTGACGGCGCTGGGCTCGCCCCCCGTAGACTCCGCCGCAGGGCCCCGTGGTGTAAGGGTTAGCACGCCGCCCTTTCAAGGCGGAAGAGCCGGGTTCGAATCCCGTCGGGGCTACTCGCCCGGGCCTGATCCAAGACCACCGAGACGTCGCGATGCAACCAGAAATCGAGATCGGCCCGCTCACGCTTCAGGCCTTCGGGATCTGCATGGCGCTCGGCTTCATCGCCGCCGGCGCGATCGCCGCGAAGCGCCTGAGCGAGCTCGGCAAGCCCGCCGACTGGGCGTACGAGATGCTCTTCGCCGCTCTGATCGGCGGCCTCGTCGGGGCCCGCATCGACTACCTGATCCAGCACTGGTCCGAGGTCAGCGACGATGTGCTCGGCAGCCTGTTCTCCGGCACCGGCCTGGTCTGGTTCGGCGGGGTCATCGGCGGCGCGATCGCCGTGCTCGCCTGGGCCGCTTGGCGCGGTTTCCTCAGCTGGGCCGTCACCGACGTCGCCGCCGTGCCGCTCGCCGTCGGCTACGCGATCGGGCGCATCGGCTGCCAGCTCTCCGGCGACGGCGACTACGGGATCCCCTGGGACGGGCCGTGGGCCATGGCCTACCCGGACGGCGCCGTGCCCACCGACGTGCCCGTCCACCCGACGCCGATCTACGAGACGCTCGCCGTCGGCCTGCTCGCGTACGCGCTCTGGCGCGCCCGGCACCGCCTCGCCACCGGCATGGTCTTCGCCTTCTATTTGGTCGGAACCGGGACCGAGCGCTTCCTGATCGAGTTCATCCGACGCAACGACGAGGTCTTCCTCGGGCTCACCCAGCCGCAGGTCATCAGCCTCGTCATGGTCGTCGCCGGCGGCGCCTGGATCATCGCCCGCGCCCGCCGCGGCGAGCTCTTCAAGGCCCCCGCGGCCGAGCCCGAAGCGGCGCCCGCCCGCTCTTGAAGGCCCGGCTCGCCATCGTCGCCGTCGCGGCGACGCTCCTCATCGCGATGGTCGTCGTCGGCACCCAGCTCGGCGGCACCGACAGCGAGGGCAGCGTCGAGGACCCCTGCTTGCGCGCCTGGAACAGCGACCCCGTCGCCCGCCAGGACGGCGTCCACGCCTACAAGGTGCACCGTTACCGCGCCACCCTCGTCACCCGCGTGGACGCCGACGCCAACCTGCTCGAACCCGACTCGACGCAGGGGCGCTGCGCCGTCGTCTTCGCGTCGCCCCGGCCCGACCAGGAGCTCGATTTCGGCGTCCGTGTCTACGAGCGGGGCCGCTGGGCGGGCCTGGGCCTCGTCGACGGCCTCACGATCGACGAGATCGGCGACTTGCAGCGCGAGGCGATGTCGCGCGTGAACGCCACGCTGCACCCGGACGGCACGCTCGTGCGGAACTGACGGCTCAGGGCGCCGTGAGCAGCCCGCCGTCGAGCGGGATCACAGCTCCCGTGAGGTACGCCGCGCGCTCCGAGCACAAAAACGCGACCAGATCCCCGTACTCCCCCGGCTCGCCGAGCCGCCCCGCCGGCACGGCCTCGCTCGCCAGCCTGCGTGCCTCCTCCATCGACCCGTGCACCGAGGCGAGCCGCTCCGTCGCGAACTTCCCGGTGGCGACGGTGTTCACCGTCACCCCGTCGCGCGCAACCGCGCGCGCCAGCACCTTGAAGTACCCGACCGCGGCCATCCGGTGCACGCTGGAGAGCGCGAGGTGGTCGATCACCTGCTCGGTCGACGAGGAACCGACGTTGACGATCCGCCCCCAGCGCCGCTCGCGCATCCCCGGGAGCGCCGCCTCGATCAGCGCGCGCGGCGCGAGCACGAGCTCCCGGTAGGCCGACTCCCACGCGTCGTGGTCGTGCGCGAGCACATCGCCGGCCGGCGGCCCGCCGGTGTTCGTGACGAGCACGTCGACCGGCGCCCCGAAGCGCTCCTCCACCAGCCCCGGCAGGCGAGCGAGCCCGTCGAGATCCGCGCTGTCCGCGGCGAATCCGGCGAGCTCGCCGGGGATCTCGCGGGCGGCTTGCGCCGCGCGCTCCGCGGAGCGGCTCGTCACCGCGACCCGCGCCCCCTCTCGCGCCAGCGCCGCCGCGATCCCGCGCCCGATCCCCTTGCTCGCGCCGACCACGAGCGCCACGCGTCCTTCGAGTCCCAGCTCCACGGCGAGCCATTCTCGCGCCTTTCACCGGCGGCCGCGGGCCCGATTCCCGCATAATCACCCGCGGGCGGTTAGCTCAGTTGGGAGAGCACTCGCCTTACAAGCGAGAGGTCGTCGGTTCGAGCCCGGCACCGCCCATCTTCCCCTGCGCGCGTACAAACGGAGGCGCGCCCCCGAACCTGCCGCTAGCATTTGTCGCGGTTCGACGTGACATCAATTGATGTCACGATGTATCCTCCCGCTTCGCACCGTGGCCAAGCCCGACGCACCCACCTCCCTCGCTGAGCGCAGCATGGGCCTCGGCCTGCGCGCGCTCCGCGGCCTCGCGAGCTCCGAGCTGCTCGACCGCTTCGGCCTGCGCAAGCCCACCGAGCGCCTCGTCCACAACGCGACGAAGAACGGCTTCCGCGCCGCCGGCGCCGCGCAGCGCACCTTCAAGCGCGTGCGCGGCGCGGGCCCCGCGCATCGCCAGAAGCGCGCGAGCGGGGGCGACCTCTTCGACCTGACGCCCACTGACGAGCAGCAGATGCTCATGGAGGCGATGCGCGACTTCGCGGCCGAGCGCCTGCGCCCCGCCGCGCTCGACGCGGACACCGCCGCCCAGGCGCCCGAGGAGATCCTCTCCCAGGCGACCGAGCTCGGCATCGTCGCCCTCGGCATCCCCGAGGAGCACGGCGGCCCTCTCGAGGAGCGCTCGAGCGTCACCTCCGCGCTGATCGCGGAGCAGCTCGCCCACGGGGACATGGGCCTCGCCGTCGCCGCGCTCGCGCCCGGCGCCGTCGCCACCGCGATCGGCCTGTGGGGCACCGGCGACCAGCAGGCCACCTACCTGCCCGAGTTCGCCGGGGAGAGCCCGCCCGCCGGCGCGCTCGCCCTGCTCGAGCCCGGCCCGCTCTTCGACCCGTTCGCCCTGCGCACCAAGGCGCGCCGCGCGGGCGACGGGTACGTGCTCAACGGGACCAAGGCGCTCGTCCCGCGCGCCCGCGACGGCGAGCTGTTCATCGTCGCCGCCGAGCTCGAGGGCACGGGCCCGGCGCTCTTCATCGTCGAGGCGGACACCGATGGCCTTGAGATCGAGGCCGATCCCGGGATGGGCGTCCGCGCCGCCACCACCGGGCGCCTGGAGCTGAACGACGCCAAGCTCCCCGCGAGCGCGATCCTCGGCGAGGACAACGCCGACGCCTACGCCCAGTGCGTGCAGCTCGCCCGCCTCGCCTGGTGCGCGCTGGCGGTGGGCACTTGCCAGGCCGTGCTCGACTACACGAAGAACTACGTCAACGAGCGGCACGCCTTCGGCGAGCCGATCTCGAACCGGCAGGCCGTCGCCTTCGAGGTCTCGAACATCGCCATCGAGCTCGAGGGCCTGCGCCTCGTCACCCTGCGCGGCGCCTCCCGCTACGACCAGGGCCTGCCCTTCGAGCGCGAAGCCGCGCTCGCCCGCCGCCTCGCCGCCCGCCACGCGACGCGGATCGGCTCGGCCGGCGTCCAGCTCCTCGGCGGCCACGGGTACGTGAAGGAGCACCCCGTCGAGCGCTGGTACCGCGACCTGCGCGCAACCGGCCTGATGGAGGGGGGCGTCCTGCTGTGATCAACCTCGAGACCCCCAAGAAGTTCCGGGCGCTGATCGACCAGGCGCACCAGGTCGCCGAGAACGTCCTGCGCCCGATCTCGCGCAAGTACGACCTCGCCGAGCACACCTACCCGAAGGAGCTCGACATGCTCGCCGCGATGATCGACGGCCTGGAGGAGTCGGGCCAGTCGGGCGGCGCGGGCGCCGCGGGCGTGAAGGGCGACCCGTCGTCAAACGGCGGCGGTGAGGGCAACCGCAACGGCTCCAACCTCTCCACGGTGCTCTCGATCATCGAGATGTGCTGGGGCGACGTCGGGCTCACGCTCGCGCTCCCGCGCCAGGGCCTCGGCAACGCCGCGATCGCCTCGGTCGCCACGCCCGAGCAGCAGGAGCGCTTCGCCGGCAAGTGGGCCGCGATGGCGATCACCGAGCCGGAGGCGGGCTCGGACTCCGCGGCGATCCGCACCACCGCGGTGCTGGACGGCGACGAGTACGTCCTGAACGGCGAGAAGATCTTCGTCACCTCGGGCGACCGGGCCGACCTTCTGGTCGTCTGGGCGACGCTCGACCCGAGCAAGGGGCGCGCCGCGATCAAGTCGTTCGTCGTCGACCGGCACGCGCCCGGCGTGAAGCTCGACCGGCTCGAGCACAAGCTCGGCATCCGCGCCTCGGACACCGCGAACTTCGTCCTGGACAACGTCCGGGTGCCGAAGGAGAACCTGCTCGGCAGCCCCGAGATCGACACCAAGAAGTCGTTCGGCGGCGCGATGAAGACCTTCGACAACACGCGCCCGCTCGTCGCCGCCATGGCGCTCGGCGTTGCCCGCGCCTGCATCGAGCGCACCCGCGAGCTGCTCGCCGAGGCCGGGGTGGAGGTCGACTACGACCGCCCGGCGAGCGCGCAGAGCGGCCCCGCCGCCGAGCTGCTCGACATGGAGGCCGACTACGAGGCCGCGCTGCTGATCACGCTCGAGGCGGCGTGGATGGCCGACAACTCGAAGCCCAACTCGCTCCACGCCTCGATGGCGAAGGCGAAGGCCGCGCGCACCGCGGTCGACATCGCGATGCGCTGCGTGGAGCTGTGCGGCGCCACCGGGTACGGTGAGGACGAGCTCCTCGAGAAGTGGGCGCGCGACGCGAAGATCCTCGACATCTTCGAGGGCACGCAGCAGATCCAGCTTCTGATCATCGCCCGCCAGCTCCTCGGCAAGAGCTCGGCGGAGCTGCGCTGACTTACCGCGCAGACGCGGAAAGGAAGGGAACCCCATGAACGCAAAGACACGTCCCGTGGCGGTGCTCGGCGGGAACCGGATCCCGTTCGCGCGCTCGAACGGCCCATACGCCAAGGCCTCGAACCAGGACATGCTCACCGCCGCCCTCGACGGTCTGGTCGAGCGCTTCGACCTCGCCGGCGAGCGCCTGGGCGAGGTCGCCGCCGGCGCCGTGCTGAAGCACAGCCGCGACTTCAACCTGACCCGCGAGTCGGTGCTCGGCACCAAGCTCGCCCCGGAGACCCCCGCCTACGACGTTGGGCAGGCCTGCGGCACCGGGCTTGAGGCCGCGATCCTCGTCGCCAACAAGATCGCCCTCGGCCAGATCGACGCCGGCATCGCGGGCGGCACTGACACCACCTCGGACGCGCCGATCGCGGTCAACGAGGACCTGCGCGAGATCCTGCTCGAGGCGAACCGCGCCAAGTCGAACGTGGACCGGCTCAAGGCGCTCGCCAAGATCCGCCCGGGCCACATCGTGCCGGAGATCCCGCGCAACGCCGAGCCGCGCACGGGCTTGTCGATGGGCGAGCACACGGCGATCATGGCGCGCGAGTGGGGGATCACTCGCACCGAGCAGGACAAGCTCGCCGCGCGCAGCCACCAGAACCTCGCGGCCGCCTACGAGCGCGGGTTCAACGACGATTTGGTCACCCCGTACCTCGGCCTGGAGCGCGACCAGAACCTGCGCCCCGACTCGACCGTCGAGAAGCTCGCCAAGCTGAAGCCCGTCTTCGGCGGCGAGGACGGCACGATGACCGCGGGTAACTCGACGCCGCTCTCCGACGGCGCGTCGGCGGTCCTGCTCGGTACCGAGGAGTGGGCCGAGGCGCACGGGCTGCGGCCGCTCGCCTATTTCGTCGACGCCGAGACCGCGGCCGTCGACCACGTCGTGCGCAAGGAGGGGCTGCTCATGGCGCCGGCGTACGCGGTGCCTCGCCTGCTCGACCGCAACGGGCTCACCCTGCAGGACTTCGATCTGTACGAGATCCACGAGGCCTTCGCCGCGCAGGTGCTCTGCACGCTCAAGGCGTGGGAGGACCCGGTGTTCTGCAAGCAGCGCCTGGGCCGCGACGAGCCGCTCGGCTCGATCGACCGGGACAAGCTGAACGTGAACGGCGGCTCGCTGGCGGCGGGCCACCCGTTCGCCGCGACCGGCGGGCGGATCATCGCCGGCCTCGCCAAGGCGCTGGATGAGCGCGGCGGCGGGCGCGGCCTGATCTCGATCTGCGCCGCAGGCGGCCAGGGCGTGACCGCGATCCTCGAGCGTTAGGAGGCGAGATGTCCGACCGCTACTCGCAGCTCATCAACACCCCCGTCGGCCGCTTCGTCGCGAAGAACGTCGGCCTGCCCCAGCCCGTCCAGCTCGACCGCTGGACGCCGGGCAGCCCGGTGATCTCCGGCGAGGTGCTGCTCGGCGCCGCGCCGGGCGGGCGCCTCGCGACTCCGGTCGCGCGCGTGCTCGCCGACATCGGCGCCCGCGTGCGCACCAGCCTCGACGAGGCGCGCGCCGCGGCGGGCGAGGCGGGCCTCGACGCCGGCGTGTGGAACCCCGGCGCCGCGGGCGAGGGCGATCGCTTCAAGGCGCTCGTCTTCGACGCGAGCGGGATCTCCGACTCCAGCGAGCTCCGCGAGCTCTGGGCGTTCTTCCACCCGACGATCCGGCGCGTGGAGCGCTCCGGGCGGATCGTCGTGGTCGGCACGCCCCCCGAGAACTGCGAGTCGCCGCGCGCGGCGACGGCGCAGCGGGCGCTCGAGGGGTTCACCCGCTCGGTCGGCAAGGAGGTGCGCAAGGGCGCTGCGGTGAACCTGGTCTACGTCGCACCGGGCGCCGAGGACCAGCTCGACTCCACGCTGCGGTTCTTGCTCTCGCCCCGCTCGGCCTATGTGAGCGGGCAGGTCGTGCGCATCACGGCCGCCGCCGCGCCGCCCGAGATCGACTGGGACCGCCCCTTCGCGGGCAAGGTCGCGCTCGTGACGGGCGCCTCGCGCGGCATCGGCGAGGCGATCGCCCGCACGCTCGCGCGCGACGGCGCGCACGTGGTCGGGCTCGACGTCCCCGCGCTCGAGAACGACCTCGCGCGGGTCACCGGCGAGATCGGCGGCTCGCACCTGGTCGCCGACATCACCGAGCCGGAGGCCCCGGCGAAGATCCTCGACCACCTGAAGGCCGAGCACGACGGGGTCGACGTCGTCGTTCACAACGCCGGCATCACCCGCGACAAGACGCTCGGCAAGATGGACGAGGAGCGCTGGACCGTGCTCATGGACGTGAACCTCTCCGCCCAGGAGCGCATCGACGACGCCCTGCTCGAGCGCGAGCTGTTGCGCGAAGGCGGGCGCGTGGTCTCGGTCTCCTCGATCTCAGGGATCGCGGGCAACGCGGGGCAGACGAACTACGCGACCTCGAAGGCGGGCGTGATCGGCATGGTGCAGTCGATGGCGCCCGTGTTCGCCGAGCGCGGCGCGACGATCAACGCCGTCGCCCCGGGGTTCATCGAGACGGCGATGACGGCCGCGATGCCGATCGCCACGCGCGAGGTCGGGCGGCGCATGAACTCGATGGCGCAGGGCGGCCTGCCCGTCGACGTCGCCGAGACGATCGGCTGGCTCGCAAGCCCCGCGTCGAACGGCGTGAACGGCCAGGTCGTGCGCGTTTGCGGCCAGAGCCTGCTGGGGGCCTAGCCGTGGCGACGCGCAGGTTCGACTCCCCGCCCTCGAGCCTCGGCATCTACGCCCGCGCCCTGCTCAGCGCGATCCCGGGAACGGGCTCGCTCCCGCTGATCGGCGGCCGCGGGGACGACGTCCCCGACGATGTGCTCGAGCTCGAGGCGGCCGCGGAGCGTGAGCGCGTCGCCGACTATTGCCGCGTCTGCGGGTTCACGCTGCGCAACACCCTGCCGCCGACCTACCCGCACATCCTCGCCTTCCCGCTGCACATGGCGATGGTCACCGACCGGCGCTTTCCCTACCCGGCGGCGGGCCTCGTGCACATCTCGAACTCGATCACCCAGAAGCGCCCCATCGAGATCAGCGAGCCGCTCAACCTACGCGTGCGCTTCACCAAGCTCGAGCCGCACCCGAAGGGCAAGCAGTTCTCGATGATCAGCGAGGCGCGCGTCGGTGACGAGCTCGTCTGGGAGTCGACCAGCACCACGCTCCACCGCGGCCCCGGTGACGAGTCGGCTCGCAAGCGGGGCCCGAAGCTGCCCGATCCGCTCGAGCTCCCCGCGAGCTCTGAGTGGAAGCTCCCCGGCGACCTGGGTCGCCGCTACGGAGCGGTGTCGGGCGATCGCAACCCGATCCACCTCTACGGGATCACCGCGAAGGCATTCGGATTCCCGCGCGCGATCGCGCACGGCATGTGGACGAAGGCCCGCTGCCTCGCCGCGCTCGAGTCCAAGCTGGGCGACTCGTTCACCGTCGACGTGCGGTTCCTGCGGCCGATCCTGCTTCCCGGCCGCGTGGTGTTCGCGAGCGCCGAGTCCGACGGCGCCGTCGACTTCGGCGTGCGCAGCGCGAAGGGCGACGTGCCGCACCTAGCGGGGCGGCTCGCGCTCAACGGTTAGCGGCGCCGCGAGCGCCGGGAATCGGGCAGCGCAGGAGGGTCGCCCGCATCGGAATCGCGGATTCGCGATGCGGGATGGGTTTAGCGCAGGCGGATGCGCTTCGTCGCCGGTGCGGCCTGGTTGCCCAGCGCGTCGGAGGCGGTCGCCGTCACGTTCGCCCGGACGCGGTTCCCGCGCTTCAGCGCGCGCTTGATCTTGCGCCGCGCCACGCGGTTGGCCTTGAGCTTGACGGTGCGCTTCGTTCCGTCGCCGAGCGCCAGCTTGGCCGCCCGGAGACGCGCCTGCTTGCGTCCCGCCTTCACCGTGGCCGTCACCGTCGCGTCGCAGGCCTCGATGCACCTGACCGTGGCCTTGACCGCGCGCTTGAACTTCTGGCGGCGCGGCGCCGTCAGCTTGAGCGTTGGCGCCTGAAGGTCGAGCGTGAAGGTGATCTTGGCGGGCGACCAGTCAGCGTTGCGGTCGGCGTTGACCGCGCGCACCTCGAAGGTGTGCTCGCCGTCGGTGAGATCCGCGGGCGGGGTGAAGGGCGAGCCGCAGCTCTCCCAATCCTCGAAGTCGGTCGAGTCGATCCGGCATTCGAACGTGGAGTTCTCCTCGCTCGAGGTGAAGCTGAACTCCGGCGTCGGGTCGTTGCTCGGGGCGTCGGTGGGCGGACCCGCGGTGATCTCGGTGTCGGGGACCGTGTAGGAGATCGTGATGCTCGGCGCCTCCGTCGTGGTGCTCACGGTCATCCCGGGCTGCAGGCGCGATGCGCCGCCGCCACCACCGCTACCGCCAAAGCCGTAGACGTTGGGCGCAGGGGCCTTCGTCCCGCCGCCGCCTCCGCCGCCGCCGAAGAAGCCGCCTCCGCCACCGCCTCCGCCGCCCCCGACGCCGCCGCCTGAGCCACCCGGGCCGCCGCTGGCCTGCGCGCCGACGCTGCCGGCGGAGCCGTTTGGCTGCCCGGCCTCGGTGGTCGTGCCGGGGTTCCCGGGCGAACCGCCCTGGCCGGGCAGGCCTGCGCCGCCGCCGAAGGGCGGGCACGCCGATGCCTGCGGGGTGGAAAGGCAGGCGGCCGGCGCGGAGCGCGCCCCGGCCTGCCCCGCATCACCGCCGGTGCCGGCCTCGCCTCCGTCGAGCAAGCCCCCGGCGGCGCCCTGCCCGCCCGCGCCGCCGCCTCCCGCGGCGACCACGAGCCGGGTGCCGGGCGAGCCGGGTTGGGCGATCGACTGCGTCCTGATGTCGCTCGCGCCACCGCCGCCACCGCCGGCTTGGGCCCCCGCGCCGGGGGCGCCGCCGGGGGCGCCGCCGTTGTACCCGCCCGCGGAGCCGTTGCCGTTGCCGCCGACCACCAGGTAAAGGCCCGGGATGCCGGTGACGCTGAGCGGGCCGGAGACCTCCGCGCCGTGACCTCCGGAGATACCGGCGGCGTTATCCGCGCCCCGCCCGCCGATCACCGTGACGCGCACGGTGTTGAGGCCCGGGGGCACGGCGAAGAAGTGCTCGCCGGGGTTGGAGAAGGTCTGGTTGAAGACGATGGTGTCGGCGCGTGCCCCCGGGAGCGAGACGGCGAGCGTCAAGGCGCCCCCGAGCGCAAGCGAAGACACGGCTCTGGCAACGACCCCGCTGCCCCGGTCCCCAGTTCGCCACGCCGGCATTGGGCAACCATAATGGTTCCGGCGCGCCGGGTACACACGGAACCGGCGGAGGACGGCTAGCCGGCGCCCAGCCGCTCGTAGAACTCCGCCACCACCGGCGCGGCGTGGCCGCCGCCGGAGGGCGCGTCCTCGACGAGCACCGCGACAGCCAGATCGCCGCGGTAGGAGATGAACCAGGCGTGCGTCGGCGGCGGGTCCCCTCCGCCGTACTCGGCCGTCCCGCTCTTGCCCGCGGGCTCGCCCGGGACGCCGGCGAGCGCGGCCCCGGAGCCGTCCGTGACCACCTGACGCATGAGCTGCCGCAGCGTGTCCGCTTCGGGCAGCGGCTCGCCCGCCTCGCGCGGGTCGGAGGCCAGCAGGCGCGGGGCGCGCCAGCGGCCCTCGGCGACGGTCGCGGCGATCCCGGCGAGCGCCAGCGGGCTTGCCGTGATCCGGGCCTGGCCGATCATCGCGGCGGCCTCCTCGACGGGGTCGCGCCCGGGGGGCACGTCGCCCGGGAAGTAGGGGGCCTTCATGGCGGGCTCGACGCCGATCCCAAATGCACGCGCCGTCTCGCGCAGCGCGGTCGGCTCCAGGCGCTCGGCGAGCGCGACGAAGGCCGTGTTGCACGAGACGGCGAAATCGCGCGCGAACGACACCGCGCCCTCGGCACCGCCCTCGAAGTTGCGGAAGGAACGCCCGCCGACGTTGGCCGTGGGCGGGCAGTTCACCGTCTCGGAGACGTCGAGCCCCGCGCGCAGCAGCGCCGTCGTCGAGACCACCTTGAACGTCGAGCCCGGGGGATAGGTGCCCTCGAGCGCCCTGTTGAAGGAGTCCTCGACCGGCCGGGTCGCGACCGCCAGGATGTCCCCGCTTGACGGCTGCACCGCTACGAGCGCGCCCGCCTTCACGCCGTCGAGCGCGGCCTCGGCGGCGCGCTGGGTCTCGAAGTCGAGGGTCGTGCGCACCGGTCGGCCCGGCTCGCCCGGCTCCTCGGCCAGGGTCTCCACGGGCGCGCCGTCCTGTTGGCGGATCACGATCGCCAGCGACGGCGTCCCCGCGAGGCGCCTCTCGAAGCGCGCCTGCAGGCCGAACTGGCCGACCTGCGCGCCGATCCCGTACTCGGGGCCGAGCTCCTCCTGCTGCTCCTCGGTGATCGGCCCCACGGTGCCGAGCGTGGCGCGCGCGAACTCGCGGGTGGGTGCGAGCGAGAGCTCCCGGCCCGCGAGCTGGACGCCGTCGATACGCAACAGCTCGCTCTCGATCGGGTCCACGTCCTCCTCGCGCATGGTGATCGCGGAGACGAAGCTGTCCTCGCCGGCGCCCCGCAGGGCGCGCAGGAACGCCCTGCGGTCCGCGCCAGTCAGCTCGGCCACGGCGCTCGCCGTCTCGCCCAGGTCCCCCGCCTCCGCGGGCACCACGCCCACGTCCACCACCGGCCGCATGCTCGTGAGCTCGCGGCCGTCGCGGGCGATGATCGGCGCCCGGGGCTCGAACTCGGTCATCGTCCCCAGGCGCTCGCCGTCGCGGAGCCGGCGGTGTACGACGCGCTCGCTCCAGACGATCCGCCAGCCGTCGTCCCCCTCGGCGACGGGGATCCGGTTCTCGTAGCCCCAGTCGAAGTCGTTCCGAAGCCGCCAGCTGACCTGCACCGGGACCACCCGCCGGCCCTCGCGCTCCTCGCTTTCGCTGACCGACGCCTCGAGCTCGGCGCCGTCGAGGCCGTTCACGTTCGCCTCAAGCGCGGCGGCGACCGCCGCGGTGTCGCCGTCGGTGTGCTCCGCGGCGGCCTCGTACTCGCCCGCCGCCCATTTTTCGAAGAACTGCTCGACCCGGTCGCGCGCCGGGTCGGACGTGCCCCCCACGAGGACGAACGCGAGGACTGCCACCGGGATCACGACGAGCGCCGCGGCCAGGACGCGGCGGACGATGATCCGGCGCCTACTTTGGGTCTCCACCCGCTTCCTCGAGTTTCACGGTCGCGCCCTCGAAGCGGGCCAAGTCCGCGAGCTCGGCTTCGATCGCAGCGCGCGTGTCGTCATCGAACGCCGCGAACGGCTCCAGGCGAACGGACAGGCGCTTTCCCTGCCGCCGCTGGTGCCATGTCCCGATCGCGACCCCGTCCCGGATGATCACGGGCCGAAGGATGCCGCCGCCGGGCAGGATCCGTTTCCACTGAGCTGGGGTCGCCATGAAATTTGCGTCACGGTGCCCCATGAGGTACGTGTCGAAACCCGGCAGCAGGCGCACGTAGCTCCCTCGAGCCCGCGGGCGGGACCCCTTGAGCCGAAGCAGCGGCTCCGTGACGCCGTCCGGGCGCTCCTCCGCGATGCGGTCCGCGATGCCTGCGAGCCCGGCGCGTACGTCGCGTAGCGGCAGCCCCGCCCAGCCGGCGAAATCGGCCTCGGTGGCCGGGCCGAAGGCACGCAGGTAGCGGACGGCGAGCTCGCGCAGGGCGGCCTCGCGGTCGTGCGCGGGGCGCTCGCCCAGCCACGCCTCGAGGCGGATCACCGTCGCCTGAGAGCCACGGTCGGGCCCCGCGCAGGCCTCGCCCTCCGCCATCAAGAGGCGGAACAGGTGCGTGCGCACCTGGACCGTGACGCGGGTGCCGAGGTTCTCGACCGCGGCGACGATCTCCTCGCGCGTCCTGGGCTCCCCGGCGGCGAGCAGGCGCCTGATCGCGGCCAGCGCGCGGTCCTGAGCCCGGGCGTCGACCCCGAACTGGGCCAGCCGCCTGCGGGCCTCCGCTTGGATCACGGGCTCCCAGAGCGGGACCATCCACGCCGCGTCGTCGGCGGCGAGCAGGTGCATGGTCGTCCGCATCGCCCAGGCCCGCACGACCGAGCGCTCCTCGTTGCGGGCCCGGTCGACGTCGGCCGCTACGAGCGCGGCGTTGCGCGCGCGCAGCGCCAGCCGGCCCTGCCGGGGGTCCTGCGCCTGGGCGCCCGCGATCGCGCGCAGCACATCGGCCGGGTGCCGGGGCTTGCTCGGCCGGTGAAGCAGCTGGGCGGCCGCGCGCTGGGCAGCGAGTGTCATAGGCGCCACGGCCGGCGGGTCGGGTCGCTCGGTCAGGTGCTCGTGCGGCGTACCTGGGAGCCGCCGACGATCGCGTCCTCGCCGTCGGGGAAGCGCACCCAGGCCTTGTGACCGCCGTCGTAGTCCGGGGCCCAGAGCACGAGCGTCGCCTCGCGCTGGTCGGCCGCGTCCGGGCCGACCCAGCAGCGGTCGCCACCTTCCGGGTCGAGCCCGCGCCAGACCCGCACGAACGGGTTGGACTCGAGCTCCTCCGCGACCGTCGTCGGCTCGCGGTGGCCGGGGTGGATGCGCGTCTCTGGCGGCAGCGCGAGCAGGCGCTCCATGATCGTGCGCCGCAGGTCGGCGAAGCCCGACGCGCCCGGCGCGCGCGTGCCCGCCACCGTCCCGCGGAAGAGCGTGTCGCCGACGACGCAATCAGTCCCGTCGATCAGATAGGCGAGGTGGCCTGCGGCGTGTCCCGGCGTGGCGAGCGCCTGGATCCGCAGCCCGCCGACCTCGAGCTCGTCGCCGTCGGCGATCGTCTCGCCCACGCCGTCGACCTCGCGCGCCGCGTCCGCGTGCGCGCAGATCACCGCGCCGAGTCGCTCGGCGACGCTCTGGACGTCCACGACGTGATCCCAGTGCGCGTGCGTGAGCAGGACGTGGGTCACGTCGGTGCCCTCGCGCTCGGCGCGCTCGCACAGCGGGTCGGTCGCGCCGTTCGCGTCGATCAGCACGCCCTTGCCGCCGATCTCGTCGACGACGAGGTACGCGTTCGAGAGGACGTTGGTCTCCTCGGTGCGCTGGAGGATCACGCCCTAATCATGCCCGCGCGGCTCAGCGCTTGCGTGCCCGCTTGAAGTCCTTCTTCGTGGCCTCGAGCGAGATCACGTAGCGGCGCTTGCCGACCCGCGTGGCGAGGCCCCGGCGCTCGAGCTTGCGCAGCGCGGCGGCGCACCGCTTGCACCGCGGGCTGGACTTGCAGCACTTCTTCTTGGCCTTGACCAGCCGCGGCTGCTTCGTCTTGGGCACCAGGGCAGGCTACCAACGCGGGTTAGGCGGCCCTAACGGCCGTCCCAGCGCGGGCCTCCGCGCTGGTTGTCCCCGCGTAGCCCGGCTTCGCGAAAAGCGCCTGCACGTCGCCGATTCGGTGCTCACGAAAGCCCGCCTCCGACGACGCCAGGTAGAAGTTCCAGAGGCGCGCGAAGCGCTCGTCGTAGCCGCGCTCCCGCAGTCTCGGCGCCGCCTCGTTGAAGCGCTCCCGCCACGCCGCCAGCGTCGGCGGGTAGTGCGCGGTGATGTCCTCCCAAGAGAGCACGCGCAGGTGCTGCTCGGCGGTGAGCTCACGGATCAGCCGGCGGGACGGCAGGCAGCCGCCGGGGAAGATGTGGGTGTTGGCGAAGCTGCGCGCGGCCTTCTCGTGCTCGTACAGCTCGTCGGCGATGACGATCGCCTGCAGGAACATCAGGCCGTCGTCGTGCAGCAGCTCCGAGCACCGGCGGAAGAACTCGCGGAAGTACTGCCAGCCGACCGCCTCGATCATCTCGATCGAGACGAGCTTGTCGTAGCGCCCGGTGAGCTCCCGGTAGTCGCGCTCCACGACCTCGACCCGGTCGGCGAGTCCGGCCTCCTCCACCTTGGCGCGCGCGTACTCGGCCTGGCGGCGCGAGATGGTCGTCGTCGTCACCCGGCACCCGTACTCGGCGGCGGCGTGGATCGCGAGCCCGCCCCAGCCGGTGCCGATCTCGACGAGGTGGTCGTCGGGTGTGAGCGCGAGCGCCCTGCAGATGCGCTCGAGCTTGGCGAGCTGCGCCTGTTCGAGGCTCGCGTCGGGGTCCTCGAAGAACGCGCACGAGTAGATCATGCGCTCGTCGAGGAAGGCGGCGAACAGGTCGTTGCCGAGGTCGTAGTGCGCCGAGATGTTCTCGCGCGCCCCGCGCAGCGTGTTTGCGGGCACGCGGGCGAGGGCGCGCTGCATCGGCCCGGTCACCGGGTAGGCCAGGCGCCGCAGCCGGTCGAGCCCGTGCAGGTTGCGCGCGACGATGCGCAGGGCGGCGACGAGGTCGTCGGCCCGCCAGTCGCCGTCCACGAACGCCTCCCCCGCGCCCAGGCTGCCGCGCAGCATCTGCCTCCAGGCGCGCGGGTTCTCGATGTGGACGGTCGCGCGCAGCCCCGCCGCCGGATCCCCGCACACGTGCGTGCGGCCCCCCTCGGCCACCTCAAGGCAGCCGCCGCGCAGGCGGCTCAAAAACGCCAGCACCGCCTTGCGGGCGAGCGCGTCGCGCGGGTCCATGGCGTGATTGAACCACCACGGTCAACCGCGCGGACCTCGGTTGCGGCGCGAAGCGCCCCGGGCGTACACTCGCAGGCACGGGACCGGGGACTTGAAGGGCAATGGAAGCCGAGCGCGCAGATCGCATCGAACTGCTTACGGGGCTGCTCGAGGTGCAGCGCGCGATCGTCGCCCAGCGGGCGCTCCATGAGGTATTCGAGCTGATCGTCGCGACCGCCGCCGACGTGCTCGGCGCCGAGGTGGTGATCCTGCGGCTGCGGGATCCGATCGACTCCAACCTGGCGAGCATCGTCGCCTCGCGGGGCGCAGCGCACCGCCTGCTCGCCGAGGACAGGCGCATGCAGGGCCAGGGGGCGGGATATCTCGCGCGCCTGCACGGCACGGTCGTCGAGACCGAGGGCGACGGGCCGCTCGACCCGCGCGAGTGGGCCGCCGAGGGCCTGCGCCGCGGCCTGGTCGCGCCCGTGCCGGATGGCGCCGCGGTCGCCGGCAGCCTGGGGGTGGCGACGCACGACCCGCAGCGCCGCTTCGGCGAGGAGGACCGGCGCGCGCTCGCCGCGCTCGCGGAGAACGTGTCCCTGGCGCTCAACCACGCCCGCGCGCTCGACGACCTCGCTCACGAGGCGTTCCACGACTCGGTCACGGGCCTCCCGAACCGCTCGCTCTTCATCGACCGGGTCTTCCACGCCCTCGCCCGCGCCCAGCGCTCGCAGGTTCCGATCGCGGTGCTGATCATCGACCTGGACGACTTCCAGAAGGTCAACGAGGGCCTCGGCCACCGGCTCGGAGACGCGCTGCTCACCGACGTGGCGAGCCGGATGACCGGGTGCCTGCGCCCATCCGACACCCTCGCGCGCCTGGGCGGGGACGAGTTCGCCGCTTTGCTCGAGGACGTCGGCCCCGAAGACGCCGAGCGCGTCGCCGCCCGCCTGCTGGGGGCGCTCGAGGAGCCCTTCGACCTGGGCGGGCGCAGCGTGCGGGTGGGCGCGAGCATCGGGATCGCGACCGGCGCGAGCGATCCCGAGACGTTGATCCGTGACGCCGACCTCGCCATGTACCGCGCGAAGGAGCAGGGCAAGCGCCGCTACGAGACGTTCGAGCCGCGAATGCACGAGGCGGCGGTCGAGCGCTTCGAGCTCGACGCCGAGCTTGACCGCGCCATCGAGGAGGGCGAGCTGGCCCTCGCCTTCCAGCCGATCATCGGGATGACGAGTGGGGAAGTGATCGGGCTCGAGGCGCTCGTGCGCTGGCGGCATCCCACCCGGGGCATGCTCTCGCCCGACCGCTTCATCCCGCTGTCCGAGGCCAGCGGGCGCATCCGCGACCTCGGCCTGTGGGTCCTGCGCGAGGCCTGCCAGAAGGCGGCGCTGTGGCGCGCGAAGTACCCGGGCATCCCGGACCTCAAGGTCGGGGTGAACCTGTCGGGGGCGCAGCTGCGCGACCCGCACGTGGTGCGCGACGTAGCGCGCGTGCTGGAGGCCACCGACCTCGAGCCGAGCGCGCTCACCCTGGAGGTCACCGAGACCGTCCTCATGGACGACCTCGACCTGGCGGCCGCGGCGCACCGGCTGACCGAGCTCAAGCAGCTGGGCATCGAGGTCGCCGTCGACGATTTCGGGGTCGGGCACTCGTCGCTGCGCTACCTGAAGGGGCTCCCGCTCGACAACCTGAAGATCGCGCAGGCCTACGTCGACGAGATCGACCGGCCCGACGCGCACCCGCGCATTCTGAAGGCGATCCTCGACCTCGCCGACGCGTTTGAGCTGCGGCCCGTCGCCGAGGGGATCGAGCGCGCCGAGCAGCGCGATCGCCTGCTTGAGCTCGGCTGCGAGTTCGGCCAGGGCTACCTGCTCTCCAAGCCCCTGGACCCCGCGGCGACCGACGAGTTTTTGCTCCGCGGGGGCCTCTTCGGGACGGCCGCGACGCCCGCGGAGCAGGTGACGATCAGCCCCCTGCGAACCGCAGGCCAATAACGCCGGCGGCGATCAGGCCGATCAAGGCGAGCCGCGTCGGATCCGCGGGCTCGCCACCGAGCGGGCTGCCAAGGTTGCACGCGGCCGTCCCCGTAAGTTCGATCGGGACCGGGCCCCCGCCGCACGATGTAGGCCCTCCGGGAGCGCGGCGACGAGAGCGCATCGATCAGCGAGCTCACCCGGGCGAGGGAGTCAAAGCGCCGAGTCCCTACGGCGCGCGGCAACTTTGGGCGGCGAGCCCCTAAACTGCTTGCCGCCGGGGGCGTAGCTCAGTTGGTTAGAGCGCCGGCCTGTCACGCCGGAGGCCGCGGGTTCGAGTCCCGTCGCTCCCGCTCTCGAGGCGCCCTGACGCCCCTCGCGTCAGGGGCCCGCCGCGACCACCTCCCGGACCCGGGCGGGGTCCGGCTTGCTGCCGAAGACGGTCAGCGTCCACGTCGCGCCGGCCTCCGCCCACGCGTCGCTCGACTCTCCGGGCTGGACCTCCGCGACGACGTCGAACGGCCCATCGTCCTCGCGTAGGGAGCGCAGCTCGCGCACTGCCTCGGCGAGCGCGTCCGGGTCGGGCAGCTCGATCGGGAAGAACCCGTCCCAGCGCGCCGCGCGGCGCAGCGGCCTGCGGTTGGGCCAGCGGCCCGCGACCCACACCGGGATGCGCGGGCGCTGCAGCGGGGGCGGCTCGAACTCCCCGCCCCAGTAGGCGGCGAGCCGGTCAAGGCCCTCGTCCAGCAGCCGGGCGCGCTCGCGCGGGTCGGCGACCTCGCCGAACGGCTCGAGCTCGCCGTTGCGGTCGCTGCCGAGCCCGACCCCGAGCACGAGGCGCCCGCCGGAGAGCCGGTCGAGCGTGACCGTCTCCCGCGCGACCTTGTGGACCCGCCGGCGCGCGAGGGGCGTGACGAGCGGGCCGATCCGGACGCGCTCGGTCGCAGCGGCGACCGCTGCCAAGGCAACCCAGGGGTCGGCGAGGGCCCGCACCGGGGCGCGGTACGCGACGTGGTCCCACACGAAGAACCCGTCCCAGCCGGCCTCCTCGGCGGTTCGGGCGAGCTCCACCAACGCGCTCGGTTCGGCGAAGTCGTCGAAGGGGGCCACATGGACGCCGCGCTTGAGCGTCATGCGACCACGCTACCCGCCCGCGCTACCGTGGACCCATGCCGACCGCATTGGACGAGCTCAAGGGACGGCTCGCGCGGATCGCGGACCTCGACCGCGCCGCGGCGCTGCTCGCATGGGACGAGCGCACGGGGATGCCGACGGGCGGCGCGCAGGCGCGCGCCGAGCAGCTCGGCACGCTCGCCGAGCTCGGTCACGAGCTCACGGTTTCCGACGAGCTCGCCGCTCTGATCGACCGCGCCGCGGACGAGGTCGCCGAGCTTCCCTACGACTCCGACGATGCGAGCCTCGTGCGCGTGGCGCGCCGCGAGATCGAGCGGGCGCGGCGCGTGCCGACGGAGCTCTCGGGCGAGCTCGCCCGGGCCGCGTCCCTCGCCGAGAACGCCTGGGTCAAGGCCCGGTCCCAGTCGGACTTCGAGGCGTTCCGGCCCTACCTCGAGCGCAACGTCGAGTTGCGCCGTCGCTACGCCGAGTGCTTCGCGCCATACGACCATCCCTACGATCCGCTGCTCGACGACTACGAGCCGGGGCTTACGACGGCCCAGCTCGAGCCGGTGCTCGCGGGACTGCGCGACGGGCTGCGTCCGCTGGTCGACCGCTATGCGGGGGCGGGGGAGGACGACGGATTTTTGCGCGGCGAGTTCCCCGCCGACCGGCAGCGCGCGTTGGTGGAGCGCATGCTCGCGGCGCTCCCGATCCCGCCCGAGGACCGCCGCCTCGACCCGACGCCGCACCCGTTCCTGACCGCGATCGCCCCTACGGACCTGCGGATCACGACCCGCTACGACGAGCACAACCTCTCGATGTCCGTCTGGTCGCTGCTGCACGAGTGCGGGCACGCCATGTACGAGAACGGGATCCCGGCGGAGCTGTCCAGGACGCCGCTGGGCAAGGCGGTCTCGCTGGGCTTTCACGAGTCGCAGAGCCGGATGCTCGAGAACTGGGTCGGGCGTTCGCGCCCGTATCTCGCGCATCTGTTGCCGATCCTGCGGGAGTACTTCCCAGACGCGTTCGCGGACGTCGATCTGGGCCGCCTCTACCGGGCGGCGAACCGCGTCGAGCGCTCGCTGATCCGCGTCGACGCCGACGAGGTCACCTACAACCTCCACATCATCCTGCGGTTTGAGCTCGAGGTCGCGCTTATGCGCGGCGAGCTCGAGGTCCGCGACCTGCCCGATGCGTGGAACCAGCGCATGTGGGACTACCTCGGCGTCGAGGTTCCCGACGACGCCTCCGGCGTGCTACAGGACGTCCACTGGGCCGCGGGCGCGTTCGGCTACTTCCCCACGTACTCGCTCGGCAACGTGATCGCCGGCCAGCTCTGGGAGCTGATCCGCGCGGAGCTACCCGACCTCGACGGGCAGCTCGAACGCGGCGAGCTCGCGCCGCTGCGCGACTGGCTGCGCGAGCGCCTCTACCGCCACGGCGCCAAGTTTCAGCCGGCCGAGATGATCGAGCGGATCACGGGCGGGACGCTCGAGGCGGCGCCGTTGCTTGCGCAGCTCGAGGCGAAGCAGGCTGAGGTCGTGGCTGCGTAGCCGGGCGGCGCCCGCATCGGACGCGCGGGCTCGCGGCCGCCTGCGCGCGCGGGCTGCCCACCCGGCCGGGCGCGCGGCTCGCGCGCCCGGCGGGTGGGTTTGCACGGCGGCCGGCTCCGTCCCCCGAAGCTAGGCGCTTCGGCGGCCGGCTCCGTCCCCCGAAGCGCCTAGGCCGCCGGCAGCTCGACGCACGCGTTGGTGAGCGTGCCGATGCCCTCGATCTCGACCTCGACCACGTCGCCGTCCTGCAGCGAGCGGCGGGGCTCCATGAACTCGCCGCAGCCCCAGGGCGTCCCGGTCAGGACGACGTCCCCCGGGTCGAGCGGGAAGCTGTGCGAGCAGAACGAGAGGATCTCCGCGACGCTGAAGATCATCTCGGCGGTCGAGCTGTCCTGGACGAGCTCGCCGTTCACGCGCGTGCGCAACGCGAGCGACTGCGGGTCGGGGATCTCGTCGGCGGTGACGATCACCGGGCCGAGCGGGCAGAACGTGTCGAGGCTCTTGCCGCGCACCCACTGGCCGTCGGCGAACTGGACGTCGCGCGCGGAGACGTCGTTCGCGACCGTGTAGCCGAACACGTAGTCGAGCGCCTCCTCCTTCGGCACGCGGCGCATGCGCTTGCCGACGACCACGGCGAGCTCGACCTCCCAGTCGGCGCGCTCGGTGATCGAGCGGTCGAGCTGGATCTCGTCGCCGTCGCCGATCACGCTCGACGTGAACTTCGTGAACACGAGCGGCCGCTCCGGCGGGTCGCCGCCGCTCTCGCGGACGTGGTCCAGGTAGTTGAGGCCGATCGCGACGATCTTGGGCGGGATGAGCGGCGCCGTCAGCCGCGCGCCGTTGATCGCCTCACCCGTGGCCTCCGGCTTCCCGCCGGACTGAATCAGCTCGAGGAGCGACGGCGCGCCGAGCGCGCGCATCTCCTCGCCCTCGACGGCGACGGGGACGAGGTCGCCGTCGTGCCGTGCAGTTCCTACTCGCATGCCTTCCTTTCCTCCGAAGCGCCGGGGGCAGGGATCCCGGCGCCGTTATGCCTTGCTCACGTGCGTTCGACGCCGGTGCTCGGACGCCGCTCCGCTGATGCGCGCGATGTGCTCGGTCATCGCGAGCCGCGCGCGTCCGGGATCGCGCGCGGCGATCGCCGCGACGATCTCGTCGTGCTCGCTCACCGTCTTGCCGGCCACGCCGGGGAGCCGGACCGTGTACAGCCGGCTCTCCTCGGCGAGCTCGGAGATGCTCGCGAGCAGGCGCTGGAGCAGCGGGTTGTGGGCGGCGGTCGCGATCCGCTCATGGAGCTCGATGTCGAGGGCGACGAGCCGCTCGGCGTCGAGGTCCCCGGCGCGGCCGAGCTTCGCGCACTCCTTGAGATCCTCGATCTCGTCATCGGTCGCGCGTTCGGCAGCGAGCTCCGCGGCCCCCGGCTCGAGCATGAGCCGCACCTCGAAGAGGTGCTCCATCGCGAAGTCGGATAGCGCCAGCGCGAACTGCAGCGGACGGAGGAGCTCCTCGACCGAGAGCGAGGAGACGAACGTGCCCGATCCCTGGCGGGTCTCGACGATGTTCATCGCCTGTAGGGACCGGATCGCCTCACGCACCGTCGGCCGGCTCACGCCGAGGGCCTCGCTGAGGGCGCGCTCCGAGGGGAGCTGATCCCCCGGGCGCAGGCGCCCGTCGAGGATCATCCCCTTGATCGCGCTCACGGTGTCCGTGGTGAACCCGCGGCGCGCGAGCGGTGCGAACCCGCTCTCGGTCGGAGCCCCCGTGCGCTGCATTCGCGTTTCGTATCCCTCCGCGGCCTACTTTTCCACGTGGTTGGCGCCGCCGTCCGGCCCGAGCACGAGGTCGCGCTCGGGATCCGGCACGTGGTCGAGCGGCACCGGCGCCAGAGCCTCGATGAAGGTACAGCCCTTCTCCGAGTAGAGCTCGTGCTCCAGGCCACGGTTGACGACGACGGTGTCGCCGGCGCGCAGCGTCTTCGTCTCGTCCTCGACGGTCATCGTCACCTCGCCGTCGAGGATCACCATGACCTGCTCGGTGTGCTCGTGGCTGTGGCGCTTCACGGTCTTGCCGGGCTCGTACGTGGCCCTGCAGATCAGCACCTGCTCGCCGCCCACGGCGTGGATGTGCACGCCGGGAGCGAACTCGAAGGTGTCGACACCGTTCCAGGTGCCGAACGGCGACTTGCCGCTCATGCTGCCTCCTGCTCCTGCTTCTCGCGCTCCTCGAGCGCCTTCAGGATCTTCTCCGGCGTGATCGGGAGCTCCGTGATCTGCACGCCGATCGCGTCCGTGATCGCGTTCGCGATCGCCGGGATCGGGGAGTTCGCCGTCATCTCGCCCACGCCCTTCATGCCGTAGGGGCCGTTCGCCGACGGGATCTCGAGCACCTT
>DATCLC010000126.1:0-1501 GCA_036564135.1 Solirubrobacterales bacterium | reverse complement strand
GGGTACGGTGGTTCGGCGCGAGTGTAAGCGCGCCCGTCGGACGTCAAGCGAGGGCGCTCGTAACAAAAGCCGCAAACTGGGCGTTCGGCGTGCGGCGCTACATGCCGAGGGAGCGCGCGATCACCATCTGCTGGATCTCGTCGGTGCCCTCGCCGATGGTGAGGATCTTGGCGTCGCGGTAGAACCGGCAGACCGGGTACTCCTCGATGTAGCCGTAGCCGCCGTGGATCTGCACCGCCTCCTCGCAGGCGCGCACCGCGAGGCGGCCGGTGATCAGCTTGGCCTGGGCCGCGGTCAGGGTGAACGGCTTGCCGGAGTCCTTCTCGAGTGCGGCGCGGTAGGTGAGCAGGCGCGCCGCCTCGAGCTGCGCCGAGATGTCGGCGATCTTCATCTGGATCGCCTGGAACCGGGAGATCGGGCCGCCGAACGCTTGGCGTTCCTTGGCGTAGGCGAGCGCCTCGTCGAGCGCGCCCTGCGCGAGGCCGACCGCCATCGCCGAGACGCCGATCCGCCCGCCGTCGAGGATGTGCAGGAACTGCTTGAAGCCCTCCCCGCGGCGCCCGAGGAGGTTCGACTCAGGGACGCGGCAGTCGGTGAAGGTGAGCGGCCGCGTGTCGGACGCGTGCCAGCCCATCTTGCGGTAGGGCTCGCCCTGCTCGTAGCCGGGGGTCCCGTTGGGGACGATGATGTTCGAGATCTCGCGGTCGGTGCCCGAGCCGCCCGTGACGGCGGTGATCGTCACGCAGCCCGAGATCTTCGTCCCCGCGTTCGTGATGAACTGCTTGGCGCCGTTGATCACCCACTCGCCGTCCTCGAGGCGGGCGGTGGTGCGCGTCGCGCCCGCGTCGGAGCCGGCCTCGGGCTCGGTGAGCCCGAACGCGGCGAGCTTGCGCCCGGAGCAGAGGTCGGGCAGCCATTCCTCCTTCTGCTGGTCGGTGCCCCACAGGTAGATCGGCTGCGTGCCCAGGGAGGTGTGGGCGGCGACCGTGATCGCGAGCGAGCTGTCGACGCGCGCGAGCTCCTCGACCGCGAGTACGTAGGAGAGGGTGTCGGCCCCGCCGCCCCCGTACTCCTCGGGGTAGGGGATGCCCATCAGCCCCAGCTCGCCGAGCTTGGCGACGAGGTCGTAGGGGAACGACTTGGTGCGGTCGTTCTCGGCCGCGACCGGCGCCACCTCGGTGCGCGCGAACTCGCGCACGGTCTCGCGCAGCAGCCGCTGCTCGTCTGTGAGCGCGAAGTCCACCGCGGCCGATCTTAGGCCGCGCCCCCGCTCAGCCGTGGCAGATGGCGAACGAGCGCGCCTGGGCCGCCCTGGGCGAGAGATTGTCGATCTCGGTCACCCAGCTCGTCCGCGGGGGCCCGGGATAGGCCGACGCGACGAGCGCGGCCCTGCCGTAGCGGATCGCGTGGCGCACCCCGCCGCCGACGATCGACTTGCCCGCGGGGCAGGGCACCGTGCGGTGCCGGCGGGCGCGCTTGGGCGCCCGGTAGCGGCGGCCGA
>DATCLC010000125.1:0-7637 GCA_036564135.1 Solirubrobacterales bacterium | reverse complement strand
TCGGCGGCGGGGATCGCGGAGAGCTGGCCGAGCCCGTTGCGCTCGAAGAAGTTGAGGCCCATCAGGCTGGCGCGCGCGTAGTGGCCGTTGAAGTCGTAGTTCGCCATCGCGGCGCCGAGCTTCACCAGCGACTGGACCATGTCGACGGAGTAGGGGCGCGCGAAGTCGATGATCGGCTGGAAGTCGCCGAGCGCCCGGCGCGCCCGCTTGAACGCGGGCCGCGCGCGCTTGCCGACCTGCGGCAACAGCTCCATGAGCTCGGCGAGGTCGTTGTCCCTGCCGTCACGGCGCAGCGCGAGGCGCAGGTTGCGCACGAACGGCCGCGACTCGCGCAGGAACGGCAGCAGCTCGGCGAAAAGCGGCTCGAGCCTCTCGGTCGTCGGCATGGCCGTGTCGACGAGCGAGTCGAGGTCGTCGAGCGCGTAGCGCAGGTTCACGAACGTCGTGTTCGAGCGGCGGAAGGCCGGAGCCAGGCGCTCGAGCGTTCGCGCCAGCGCCACGTTTTCGGAGGCGACGGCTTCGAGCGCGACGCGGGAGTTCGACACCGCGCCGGAGAGCTCGTCCTCGCGGTCGGCGAGCGTCGTGAAGATCTTCGCGGAGCTCGTCAGGAAGCGCTCGAACAGGCGCTGGTCGTCGTTCAGCTCCTCCAGGAACCGCTTCGTCTGGAAGAGCGCGGGCGCGAAGTACTTGTAGGCCTTGCGCGCGTCGGCGCCGCGGCCCTCGAAGATCGCCGCCTGGCCCTGCACGAAGTCGCGCAGGCCCCCGCGGGCCTCCTCGGTGAACGAGTTCAGGACCTCGTCGAGGTTGACCGGGGACGTGGTGGACTCGGCGCTGATCGTCGCCCCGTCCTCGAGCTCAGGCTCGCTGTTCGGGCCGGGCGTGAGCGCGACGTAGTAGTTGGCGACGCCCGCGAGCCCGGTCGCGCGGATCACGGCGGAGGTGCCCTCATGAAGCTGTGGGGCGACCTCGATCTCGACCGCCGCCCGCTCGTCCTCGGTGAGGTCGATCGACTTCACGGAGCCCACCGGCTCCCCGCCGATCAGCACCTCGTTGCCGGGCACGAGCTGGCCCGCGGTCTCGAAGATCAGGGTGTAGCGGTGCCCGCCGTTCGACGTGACCAGGCCGACCGAAACCACCACCACGGCGGCCAGTCCCAGGCCGGCGAGCAGCCTGGCCAGCGCGGGTGGGCGGGTGCGGCGTCGGCGGTGCCGCCCCGCGAGGCCCGCGGCAGCGCCCCCTGCCTCTCTCCTCTGTGGTGCCTGGCTCTCCACGAAGTCGGCGCGCGCAGCCCCGCGCCCAGGGGACCGGGTTCCATAAACGATCCCGTACCTCAGTGGGCCAGTCTATAGACGGGCTTTTGCGGGCGCAACGCGCTTGCGGGGCGAAAGCGGCGAGCACGCAGCCTCGAGCGGGCACTGAAGCCGGCGCCGGACACTTTGTGAACCTCGGCGTTTGTCAAACGCTCACCCCGGCGATCGACTTTCCTCGTCTCCGTGACTAGGAAAGTCGATCACGAGTCGGCGGGGCGGCCCGCGATCGAGGTTTCTGGTCTCTCAGACTAGGAAAGTCGATCGCGGGCGGGGCGTGGGTCCGGGAGGCCCGCCCGGTATGACTATGCGCGATGACGAACGTGGTCGCCGGCGCGTGAGGAGAGGACGCGCGACAGACGTGCTGGCGTGGGCCGCGGTGGGCCTCGCAGGGGCGGGGTTAGCGTGTGCGCTCGCCGTGACGCTCTCCGGCGGCGGCTCGGTCGACTGGGAGTGGGCGCCCACGCTCGGGCTGCGGCTCGACCTCGCGCTCGACGGGCTGGGCTCGCTGTACGCGCTGCTCGCCACCGGGATCGGCGTCGCGGTCTTCGCCTACGCGATCGCCTACATGCCGTGGCACCTCGACCACGAGGGTCGCCCGCGCGCCGAGGCCGCGCGCTTCTGGGCCTGGATGGCGATCTTCATGGGATCGATGGTCGGGCTCGCCTGCGCGCGTGACCTGATCCTGATCTTCTTCTTCTTCGACCTGACCGCGGTCGCCTCGTATTTCCTCATCGCGTTCGACCGCGAGCGACGCGAGGCGCGCGGCGCCGCGCTCATGGCGCTCTTCGTCACCGGGGTGAGCGCCGTACTGCTTTTGCTCGGCGCGGTCCTGCTCTACGACGCGCACGGAACCTTCGAGCTGCGCGAGCTCTTCGCGCTCGCCGAGCCGGGCACGACGACGACGATCGCGGCCGCGCTGATCGCGATCGCCGCCTTCGCGAAGAGCGCGCAGGCGCCGCTTCACTTCTGGCTCCCGCGGGCGATGGAGGCCCCCACCCCGGTCTCGGCGTACCTGCACTCGGCGGCGATGGTCGCCGCGGGCGTACTCGTCCTCGGCCGGGTCCACCCCCTGCTCACGCGCAGCGAGCTGGTGATGGACGGGATGCTCGTCGTCGGGCTCGCCTCGATCCTGATCGGGAGTGTGCTCGCCTTCGCCAAGGACGAGCTCAAGCAGATCCTGGCCCACTCGACGATCTCCCAGTACGGCTACGTGGTCGTGCTGTACGGGATCGGCGGGCCGGAGGGCGCCGGGGCCGCCGCGCTCTACGTGGTCGCGCACGCGCTCGCCAAGAGCGCGCTGTTCATGACGGCGGGCGCGGTGACGGTCGCGACCGGGGAGAGCAGGCTCTCGCGGGTGGGCGGGCTCGCGCGCCGGATGCCGCTGCTCGCCGCCGCCAGCGCGCTCGCCGCCGCCTCGCTCGCGGCGCTGCCGCTCACGATCGGCTTCTTCAAGGACGAGCTCTTCTTCGGCGCGGCGATCGAGAAGGGGCCGCTCATGCAGGCGGCCGCCGTGCTCGCCGCGAGCTTCACGCTCGCCTACATCGCCCGCTTCTGGCTCGGGATCTTCGCGGGCCCGGCGCGCGCCGAGGCAGCCCGCGTCCCCGCGCTGCTCGTCGCGCCGATCGCCGCGCTGGGCGCGGTGAGCCTCGCGGGCGGCGTGGTCATCGGCCCGTTCGCGGAGCTCGCCGCCAACGCGGCGACGGTGACGAACGGGGCGCCGGTCGAGCTCCACCCCGCCTACCACCTCGACACGCGCGCCGAGAACCTGATGGCGCTGGGCGCCTGGGCGCTCGGCGCGCTGCTGCTCTTCGGCCGCCCGCTCGTGGGAGCGGCGGCGCGCGCCTTCGCGCGAGCGGGCGACCGCCTCGGGCCGCGCGCGATCTACCGCACGGGGGTGATCGCGCTCAACCGCTTCTCCGACCGCGTGCACGACGAGGAGGTGCGCGACCTGCGCAACAGCATCGCCGCCGTGCTCGTGCCCGCGGGCATCCTCGTCGCGGCGGCGTTCATCTTCACGCCGACGGACGGCGTCTACCGGGTCGGGTCGGTCTCGGCCGACGATCTGCCGATCATCGGGCTGCTCGCAGTCGCCGCGCTCGCCGCCATCCAGATCACGCGCGACCCGGGCCGGCTGCGACCGGTGATGGCGCTGTCGGTGCTCGGTTTCGCGCTCGCCGCCGCCTACGCGGTGAGCGGGGCGCCGGACGTGGCGCTCGTCGCGGTGGTCGTCGAAACCGTGCTCACCGTCGTGTTCGTCGGCGTCTACGCGCGCCTGCCCCGCGCGCAGCGCCAGGCGCGGGAGCGCGGCCGGCGGCAAGGGCCGGGGCGCAACGCGATCGCGGGCGGGTTCGCCGGGCTCGCCGCGTTCGTCGTGATCTGGGCCGCCCTCTCGCGGCAGCCGGTCGCCGAGGGCGACGCCGCCCGGCAGGCAGAGGCGGCGCCGGCGGCCCACGGTGGAGACATCGTCACGGTCACGCTCGCCGACTTCCGCGGACTCGACACGATGGTCGAGATCACGGTGCTGGCCGTGGCGCTGCTCGGCGTCGCGACCCTGCTCCGGCGCGGGAGGCTCTGGTGAGCGTCGTCATCGAGGTGATCGCCCCGCGGCTGATCGGCCCAGCGCTGATCCTCGCGCTCGCGATCATCGTCAAGGGCTACCAGGACGTGGGCGACGGCTTCAGCGCCGGGGTGATCCTCGCGCTCGCGATAGCCCTGCGCTACATCGCGCTCGGTGTCGACCGCGCCGAGGCGGGCCTGCCGATCCTGCGCCACACCGGCCCCGTCGCCGTTGCCGGCATCCTCGTCGCGCTCGCGAGCGGGTTCTTCGGTGTGCTCCTCGGCGACCCGCCCTTCACGCACCAGCCCGGCCCGGGCGAGGACGTCGTCCACTTCGGGACGCTCGAGTTCATCACCGCGGTGTCGTTCGACCTGGGGCTGTTCGCGCTCGTCACCAGCGCGCTCGTCGCGGTGATGCACGCGCTCGCGCGGCTCGTGGAGGGAGGCGAGTCGTGAACCTGCTCTTCGCGCTCGCGGCGGGCACGCTGTTCGGGGCCGGGGCCTATCTCCTTCTCCACCGCGACCTCGTGCGGGTCGTGCTGGGGGTGGCGGTGATCTCGCAGTCGGCGACGCTCACCGTGATGGCGAGCGGGCTCACGCGCGGCAGCGCGCCCATCTACCCGCTCAGCGAGCTGCCCGTGAGCGACTCGCTCGCGCAGGCGATGGCGCTCACCGCGATCGTCATCGGGCTCGCGGTGCTGGCGCTCCTGCTCGTCCTCGTGCTGCGCGTCGTGCGCGCGTTCCGCAGCTCGGGCCTTGACGAGGTCGCCGCCGAGGAGGTCGCGATGGAGGCCGAGCTCGAGCGCCGCCGCGGATACGAGCACGAGGAGGAAGAGGAGGAGATGCACGCGTGACGCTGCTCAGCCTCGCCCTGCTCGTGCCCTGGGTGGCGGGTGCCGCGCTCGCCCTGCTCGACGGGCGCCGGCCGCTGATCGGCTGGCTCGCCGCCGGCGCGATCCTCACCAACCTCGCGCTGCTCGTCGCGCTCGGCGCCGAGACGCTGGGCGGCGAGCCCGTGACGTTCGTGACCGGCGAGTGGGCGCCGGGGCTCGGGATCCGGCTGCGCGCGGACGCGCTCGGCGTCGTGTTCGCGGCGCTCAGCTCGTTCGCGATCCTCGCCGCGACGATCCACGAGCTGCTCGAGGGCGTGCGCGAGCGCACCTTCCCCGGCCTCGTCGTGCTGCTCACCGCTGGGCTCAGCGGCGTCTTTCTGACCGGCGACCTCTTCAACTTCTACGTCTGCTTCGAGCTGGCGATGACCGCGTCGTACGTGCTCGCGACCTACGGCGGGGAGCGGCGCGAGCTGGGCGGCGCGCTCGTCTTCATGATCGTCAACCTGCTCGGCACCTTCCTGTTTTTGCTGTCGGTGGCGGGCGTGTACCACGTCACCGGCACGCTCGACATGGCGCTGATCAGCGAGCGCATGGCGACGGTCGACCCGAGCACGGCGATCCTGATCGCGGTCGGCTTCTTCGTCGCGTTCAGCGTGAAGCTGGGGCTCTTCCCCTTCCACTTCTGGCTGCCGACCGTCTACACCGCGTCGCGCCCCGCGGTGGCCGCGATCCTGAGCGGGGCCGTCGCCAACATCGGCGTGTACGGCCTGTTGCGCTTCGGCGGCGAGCTGCTCGAGCGCGAGCTCGAGCTGGCGAGCACGGCGCTGATCGTGATCGGCTCGCTGTCGATCCTCTACGGCGGAGTGCTCGCGATCTCGCGGCGCACGCCGACCGAGATGCTCGCCTACTCGGCGATCGGCCAGATCGGCTACGTGCTGGTCGCGATCGGGATCGGAGGGCCGGTGGGCTTCGCCGCCGCGGTGCTCTACAGCGTCGTGAACGCGCTCAACAAGGTGCTGCTGTTCTTGGTGGCGCGAATGCGCGGCCTGGTCGTCGGGGCGGCGTTCGCCGTGGGCGCGCTGAGCGTGGTGGGCCTGCCGCCCGCGGCCGGGTTCGTCGGCAAGCTGGAGATCTTCCGCTCCGCCGCGGGTGAGCCGGCGCTGCTCGCGCTGTTCGTGCTGGGCAGCGCGCTCTCGGTGCTCTACGCGTTCCAGCTCTATCAGATCGACTTCTGGCGGGAGGAGCGGCCGGGCAGGATCGCGGGTCGCGCGCAGCAGGCGCTCGTGGTATGCCTCGCGCTCGTGGTGCTGGCGACGGGGATCTGGCCGGAGGCGCTGCTTGCCCCGGCCCACGAGGCCGCGGGGGCGCTCCCGGAGGGGCTGCCGTGATCCAGGTGCTCGAGCGCGGCCTGTTCCTCGCCGCGATCTATTTGCTCGTGCTGACCAGCCTGGGGCCCGCCGACGTCGCGCTCGCGCTCGCGCTCGGGATCGGCACGTCGCTCTTGCTGCGCCCGCGCACCGCGCGCGGGCGGCGCGTGGCGGTGGCGGGCGGCGATCCGGTGGCGGCGCTGCGCATCGCCGGGCGCACGGCGGTCGAGATGGCCCGCGGCACGTGGCGGACGGTGCGCTTCTGCCTGGGGGACGCGAGCCGCTCGGGCTTCGTGGAGATCCCGCGCGACGGGCGCTCGCGCCACAACGTCGCGTTCTGGGCGGTGCTCACCGGCGAGGCCCCCGACGAGGTGGTCGTGGACGTCGACGAGGAGCGCGACGTCCTGGTCGTGCACCTCACCGACGCGCGCGACCCCGACGCCGTCCGCGCCCGGCACGCCGCCGACCGCGAGCTGCAGACGAGGGTGGTGCCGTAGTGCCCGAGATCGCCGCCGTCATCGCGTTCGCCTGGGCCACGGTGCTGCTCGTCGCCGGCGGCCTTCTGATCCTGCGCTCCGACGATCCGCTCGAGCGCGTGCTCGTGCTCGACGTGCTGGTCGCGATCGTGATCGTGGTGCTCACGACGCTCTCGTACCTGCGCGACGTCTCCTACTACATCGACGCGGCGCTCGGGCTCGCGCTGCTCTCGTTCGTGGCGACGCTGGTCGCCTGCCGGCACGTGATCCGCGGGAGGCCGTTCTAGGTGCTGGAGACGCTGCTCGACATCGTCTCGATCGCGGCCCTCGCGCTGGGACTCGGGCTCGCGACGGTCGGGCTCGTCGGCCTCGCGCGCTTCGACGGGATCGCCAACCAGCTGCACGCGGCCGGGCTCGTCGCCGGGCCGGGCCTGTTCCTGGTGCTGTTCGCGGCGATCGGCACGGGCAAGGCCGAGTCGATCACGAGCGCGCTGCTCGTCGCGCTCTTCGTGCTGATCACGGCGCCGCTGTCCGCGCACGCGATCGCGCAGGCCGACC
Source organism: Solirubrobacterales bacterium (assembly GCA_036564135.1). Classification (GTDB taxonomy): domain Bacteria; phylum Actinomycetota; class Thermoleophilia; order Solirubrobacterales; family 70-9; genus RSA11. The sequence continues at coordinate 537 of DATCLC010000125.1, read as the reverse complement.
GCCGGCGCCGCGAGAATCCGGACGAAGACTAGGGGCGCGCCGCGGCGCGCCCCGGTGGCATCGGCGGGCGCGCGGCGGGGCGGGAGGAGGAGGGTTGGTCACCGCCCGCCGCGCGCTCTTGTTTGCCGATTGCCTGGTGTGTTGGGGAGGAGGGAGGGATCTGATGGAGGAAAGCTCTCAGCCCGCCGTCGCGAGCAGCTCGGCCGGCTCGGGCTCGAGCGCGATGTCCAGGACCTCGTTGATCGTCATCACCGGGTGGAAGGTCATCTCCTCGCGCACGTGCTCGGGGACGTCCTCCAGGTCGCCGCGGTTGCGCTCGGGCAGGATCACGTCGGTGAGCCCGGCCGCGTGCGCGGCGAGCACCTTCTGCTTGACGCCGCCGATCGGCAGCACCCTGCCCTGCAGGGTGACCTCGCCGGTCATGCCGACCGTGTGGCGCACGGGGCGCCCGGTGAGCAGCGAGACCAGCGCGGTCGTCATCGTGATCCCGGCGCTCGGGCCGTCCTTGGGGATCGCCCCTGCGGGCACGTGGATGTG
>DATCLC010000124.1:0-12958 GCA_036564135.1 Solirubrobacterales bacterium | reverse complement strand
GCCCTGCAGGGTGACCTCGCCGGTCATGCCGACCGTGTGGCGCACGGGGCGCCCGGTGAGCAGCGAGACCAGCGCGGTCGTCATCGTGATCCCGGCGCTCGGGCCGTCCTTGGGGATCGCCCCTGCGGGCACGTGGATGTGGAACTCGCGGTCGGCGAACTCGCTCGGGTCGATGCCCAGCTCCTCGGCGTGGCCGCGCACGTAGGAGAGCGCGATCCGCGCGGACTCCTTCATGACGTCGCCGAGCTGACCGGTGAGCACGAAGCCCTCCTTGCCCGGCATGCGGGTCGCCTCGATGAAGAGCACATCACCGCCGGCGCCCGTGACCGAGAGCCCCGTCGCCACGCCGGGCACCGCGGTGCGCTCCGCCGCCTCCTGGAAGAAGCGCGGACGCCCGAGCGCCTCGCGGACGGCGTCCGCGTCGATCCTGACCGGCGCCTCCGCCTGGCCCGAGGCGATGCGGGTCGCGGTCTTGCGCAGGAGCTTGCCGAGCTCGCGCTCGAGCCCGCGCACGCCCGCCTCGCGCGTGTAGTCGGTGATCACCTGGCGGATCTGCTCGTCCTCGATCTCGACCTCGTCGGGGCGCAGCCCGTTGCGCTCGATCTGGCGCGGCCACAGGTAGTCGCGCGCGATCGCGACCTTCTCGTCGGTCGTGTAGCCGTCGAAGCGCACGACCTCCATGCGGTCGAGCAGCGGCCCGGGGATCGTCTCGGCGAAGTTCGCCGTGGCGATGAACATCACCTCGGAGAGGTCGAGGTCGACGTCCAGGTAGTGATCGCGGAACGAGTGATTCTGCGCCGGGTCGAGCACCTCGAGCAGGGCGGCGGCGGGATCGCCGCGCCAGTCCGCGCCGATCTTGTCGACCTCGTCGAGCATGATCACCGGGTTCATCGTCCCGGCGTCGCGCAGGGCGCGCACGAGCCGGCCCGGCAGGGCGCCGATGTAGGTGCGCCGGTGGCCGCGGATCTCGGCCTCGTCGCGCACGCCGCCCAGCGACATGCGCACGAACTCGCGGCCGGTCGCGCGCGCGATCGACTCGCCGATCGAGGTCTTGCCGGTGCCGGGCGGGCCGATCAGGGTGAGGATCGCGCCCGCGTTGCGGCCCTCCTCGGAGAGCCCGCGCTCGCGGCGCAGGCGCCGCACGGCGATGAACTCGGTGATGCGGTCCTTGACGTCCTCGAGGCCCGCGTGGTCGGCGTCGAGCACCTCGCGCGCCTTCACCGGGTCGAGCACCTCCTCGGAGCGCTTGCCCCACGGCACGGCGAGGATCCAGTCGAGGTAGGTGCGGATCATCGACGACTCGCCGGAGGCGTCGCCCATGCGCTCGAGGCGGCCGAGCTCGCGCTGGGCCTGCTCGCGCACGTCGTCGGGCATGTCGGACTCCTCGATCTTCTTGGCGTACTCCTCGATGATCGAGCTCTCGTCCTCGCCCAGCTCCTTGCGGATCGACTCGAGCTGCTTGCGCAGGAAGTACTCGCGCTGCTGCTTCTGCGCGCCGGACTCCACGTCGTCGCGGATGCGCTGGCGTACCTGCAACTCGGCCAGGCGCTCGCGCTGGAGCTCCAAGGCGAGCTCGAGGCGGCGCGTCACGTCGATCGTCTCCAGCAGGCGGCGCTTGTCGGCCAGGGAGATGTCGGGGCTGTAGCCGGTGGTGTCGGCCAGGGCACCCGGCTCGTCGATCGTGCGCAGGAACGCGGCGACGCGACCGTCGTCACCGCGCAGGTCGAGGATCTCCTCGACGACCGCGCGGTACTCGCGCTCGAGCTCGCGGGTGTGCTCGTCGGTCGGCACGCCGTCGTGGATCGGCTCGACCTCGATGAGCAGCTCCCCGTCGGGCCCGGAGACCGCGGCGCCGGGGATACCGCGATGCAGGCCGGTCACCGTGACCGCGACCACGCCGCCGGGCAGGCGGTTGCGCTCGACGACCTCGGCGACCGTACCGACGCGCGCGTAATCCCCATCGTCCTTGCGCGGCAGCAGGAGCACGCGCTCGCCCCTGGCCACATCGGCCGAGATGGAGACGGTCATGTTGGGGAAAACGACGCTTTCGTCAAGAGGAACGAGAAGAAGCTTCATGCGTGCCCTGCTTTCGCTCGTATAGCTACTTCAGAATGTGAAGTAATGGTAGCGGGGTTGCGTGAGTGGGCGGGCCGAGCGTTCGCGGCGACGCGCGACCGCGTTGATCATTCAGCCCTCGTTGCCGGAAAACGGCAACCAGGGCTGAACGGACGGCGGACGCAGCCGCGCGTTCAGCCCACATTGCCGGAATCCGGCCACGTGGGCTGAGAGCCGGAGTTCGCGGCCGCGCGCGAGCGGCCTCGCGAGCCGCAACCGCTACCTCGCGCGATCCCGCATCGGGAGCGGGTCACGCGAGATCGCGGTTCGGGGCCCCCGGGAGCCTTGACTGCAAAGTCGCGGGGCGGGCGGTCGCGAATTCGCACCTGTGGCTCGCGCCCTCCCCGCCTTCGCCGCCCTATCGACCGCGTCACGCGCCACCAAAGCGCCATCCGAGAGACCACGCGCCCCAGGACCTCCACCACCCGCTCGACCCGCAGCGCCTGGCGCAGCCGGGCGTCGTGGGTAGCCACCACCAGCGCTCCCGGCCACTCCGCCAGCGCCGCCTCGAGGATCTCGAGCGACTCGACGTCGAGGTGGTTGGTGGGCTCGTCGAGGAGCAGGCAGCGCACGCGGCGGCGCGCGAGGAGGGCGAGCTCGGCGCGGGTGACCTCGCCGGCCGAGAGTGAGGTCGCCGGACGCTCCACGACCTCGGCGCTCAGGCCAAAGCTCGCGAGGGTGGTGCGTACGTCGGCCTCGCTGATCCCGGCGCGCTCGGCAACGGCCGCAGCGACGGGGCGCTCGCCCGCAAGCGCGCGGCGGCCTTGGCCGAGGAGGGCGATCGCGGCGGAGGCGGCGACCGAGCGGCGCCCGTCCGCGAGCGGGAGCTCGCCAGCCAGCGCTCCGAGCAGCGACGATTTGCCGGAGCCGTTCGGCCCGATCAGGCCGAGGCGCGCGCCGGCGTGGACGGTGAGATCGACGTTTTCGAGGACGACGCGGGCGCCGTGGCGGCGGCTAACCCCGCGCGCGTCGAGCAGGGTCCCTGGCATTCAAGACCTCCCGGTGAGCAGGTACGTAGACGGCGTGCCGCGGGCGACCGGCGAACCGGTCGGCGTGCTGGCGGCTGTCAGCTACGTGCTGCGCGCATAGGACGACCCGGAGGTCGCGGACGACGATAGCAGCGCCCGTGGCGGGGTAATCCCCCGGCACGATGGAGGCGAGCGCAACGCCGGCCGGCGAGGGGCGTCGGTTCAAGACGATCGAGACCAAGGTGCCGGCGCGGCTCGACCGCCTCCCGTGGTCCGGCTTTCACTGGCGGGTGGTGTTCGGCCTTGGCGTGGTCTGGATCCTCGACGGGCTCGAGGTCACGATCATCGGCTTCCTCGCGCCCACGCTGGTCTCGCCCGAGAGCGGCATCGCGCTCACCGACGCCCACATCGCGCTCGCCCAGTCGCTCTATGTCGCGGGCGCCTGCGCGGGGGCGCTCCTCTTCGGCCAGCTCACCGATCGCTTCGGCCGCAAGAAGCTGTTTTTGGTCACGCTCGCGCTCTATCTCACGGCGGTCGTGCTGACCGCGGTCTCGTGGACGCCCTGGTGGTTCCTCGCCATGCGCTTCTTCACCGGCGCGGGCATCGGCGGCGAGTACGCGGCCATCAACTCGGCGATCGACGAGCTGATCCCGGCGCGCGCCCGCGGGCGGATCGATCTGATCATCAACGGCTCGTTCTGGCTGGGCGCGGTGCTGGGCGGCCTGCTCTCGCTGATCCTGCTGCGCGAGACGCTGTTTGCGATCGACGTCGGCTGGCGCCTCTCGTTTGCGCTCGGCGCGCTGCTCGGCATCGGGATCCTGATCATCCGCCGCCACGTCCCCGAGAGCCCGCGCTGGCTCTTCATCCACGGGCACGAGCAGGAGGCGGAGCGGATCGTCGACCAGATCGAGGAGGGTGTGCGCGACGAGACCGAGCAAAAGCTCGAGGAGCCCGGCGACGCGATCACCGTCCGCCAGCGCAAGACGATCCCCTTCCGGCAGATCGCGAAGACCGCGTTCGTCGTCTACCCGAAGCGCGCAGTGCTCGGCCTCTCGCTCTTCATCGGCCAAGCCTTCCTCTACAACGCGGTCACCGTCACGCTCGGGCTCACGCTGAGCACCTATTTCGGCGTCGCCGCGAACCAGGTCGGCCTTTTCTACGCCGTGTTCGCGGCGGGCAACTTCCTCGGCCCCGTCGTCCTCGGCAAGCTCTTCGACACGGTCGGCCGCAAGCCGATGATCGCCGGCACCTACCTGATTTCCGGCGTGATGCTGATTGGCGTCGCGCTGATGATCGGCGCCTGCGACCCGTCGAGCTGCGAGGGCCAGTGGTCCGACTGGACGCTGACGCTGGCGCTCGGCGCGACCTTCTTCTTCGCCTCGGCGGGCGCGAGCTCGGCGTACCTGACGGTGAGCGAGATCTTCCCGATGGAGGTCCGCGCGCTCGCGATCGCCTTCTTCTACGCCGTGGGCACGGCGATCGGCGGGATTACCGGCCCGCAGGTGTTCGAGCGCCTCGGCCAGGACTCGACCGGCGGCCTCCAGACCGCTTATCTGATCGGCGCCGCCGTGATGATCGCGGGCGGGATCGTCGAGCTCATCCTCGGCGTGCGCGCCGAGCAGCGCCAGCTCGAGGACATCGCGAAGCCGATCACCGCCGAGGAGGCGGAGGGCGAGGAGGGCAAGACGACCGAGCCCGACGAGGAACGCGAGCGGATCGCGCGCCGCCACCGCGAGCGCGCGGCGCGCCGGCGCAGGCTCGGCATCGGCCCGGGAACGGCGACCCCATCGCCGTTCATCGGCATGCCCGGCCGCACCGACGAGACCTGGCTCGACCGGGAGATCGGGCTGATCGGCCGGGCCCTGGCGGAGGGCGGCGAGGCGCGGCGCGACGAGCTCGCGCGCCGGGTCGGCGCCCGCTTCTGGGGGCCGGGCCGCTTCCGCGTCGCCCTGCGCGAGGCCGTCGCCGAGGGCTACGCCGAGCGCCTCGGCCGCAGCCACTTCCGCGCCGGCCCGAACGCGCCGCAACCCGCGCGCGCCGACGCGGCGCGCGAGCGATGAGCGCCCGCACCGCCCCGCCGCTCGCCTGCCGGGTCACCGGCCACCGCATGCGCTTCTGGGCGGAGGGAGAGACGATGCGCTGGGGCTGCGAGCGGTGCGAGCTCGAGGGCGCGAAGGCGTACGCCACGCCGGAGCTCGCGCGCCGCTACGCGCGCGCCCTCGACCGCGAGGACCGCGACGACATCGGCAAGCGCTCGCCGGTCTCGATGCTGCTGTTGCGCCTGGCCCGCCGCACCCACAACCGGTGATCGACCTTCCTAGTCACACAGACGAGGAAGCTCGATCACGGGCGGTGCCCGGACGCCGGTGATCGAGGTTTCTAGTCACACAGACGAGGAAAGTCGATCACGGGCGGGGGATGGGGAGCTTGAAGCGCACCCGCTCGGGGTCCAGGCGCCGAATCAGCGGTAGGTGCAATGCGCGCGCGAGTCGGTAGCTCCACGCGTACGGCCAGGGGAGCGGGACCACGGTGGTGAAGCGGTTCGTGGACTCGTCGCGCGCGATCACCTCGAAGTCGATGCGCGAGTTCGGCAGCAGGATGCCCCGCGGCCGCCCGATGCGGACGACCCGCACCGCCGCGGGCCCGCCGCCCGAGAGGGCGCGCCGCGCGTCGCGCAGCGCTCGACGGATGAGGAACGGGTTCAGGTAGCGAAGCCGGGACACGGCCCCCGAGTACCCGAGCCGGGACCCCCGAACCGGCGGGCACCCGATCAGGGGGCTGGACATCGCGGCGAAACGAGGCGCCGAAAGTCTGGCCCTCGCGAGCTAGGCGGGCCGGTCACCGATCCTTAACTTGGCTCGCGTGACTCGCCGCAACCATGACCGTGTGAACGCATTCGACACCTCCAATGACGCGCCGGGGGTCGTGCTGACGGGGGCGACGGGCTTCCTCGGAGGGGAGCTCCTCGCCCGCCTGCTCGAGCGTGACAACCGGACCATCTACGCGCTCATCCGCGCCCGCGACGATGCCGAGGCCGACAAGCGGCTGCGGCAGACGATCGTCAACCTGCTCGGCCGCGCCGAGCCCTGGACGCATCGCGCCGTCGCGATCGCCGTGGACCTCGAGCGCCGCGACATGGGCCTCGATGGCTGGCGGCGCGAATGGCTCGCCGGCCGGGCCCAGCAGATCATCCACTGCGCCGCGTCGGTCTCGTTCACGCTCGGGCTCGACGAGTCGCGGCGGATCAACGTCGAGGGCACGCGCCGGGTGATCGAGCTCGCCAGGCTCGCCGATGCCCTCGGCGCGCTGCACTGCCTCACGCACGTCTCGACCGCGTACGTGGCGGGCACGCTGCGCGGGACGTTCACCGAGGACGACCTCGACCTCGGCCAGGGCTTCCGCAACGCCTACGAGGGCTCCAAGCTCGAGGCGGAGCTGGCGCTGCGGCAATACGGGCGCGACCTCCCCATCCAGGTGATGCGGCCGAGCATCGTGGTCGGCGACTCGAGGACGGGCTGGACGCCCTCCTTCAACGTCCTGTATTGGCCGCTGCGCGCCTTCGCGAGCGGCGCCTACCCGGTGCTCCCCGCGCGCCGCTCGGCGCCGGTGGACGTGGTCCCGTGCGACTACGTCGCCGACGCGATCCTGGCGCTCGCCGGCCGCCCCGGCACGACCTACCACCTGACGGCCTCCGAGCAGGCGAGCTCGATCGGCGAGCTGATCGAGCTCGCCTGCGCGCGCTTTGAGCGCGAAGCGCCCCGCTTGCTCCCACCGGCGCTCTACCGCTACGGCCTACACCCCTTCCTGGTGCGTACCGGCCCGGCGGGCCGCCGCAAGGCGCTGCGGCGCAGCGAGGCCTTCTTCCCGTACTTCACGGTCTCCACCCGCTACGACAACCAGCGCGCGCAGGCGGCGCTCCAAGGCACCGGCATCGAGATTCCGCCGCTGCGCGAGTACTTCGACCGGCTGGTCGACTACGCCCTGCGCGCCGACTGGGGCCACGCACCCCTTCCCCGCCACCGCCTGGCGGGCGTGGCCCATCCCCCGCGGGACCGGCACCACGAGGGTCGGCGCCGTGCGCGGCCGACCACCGGCACGCACCGGGTCCTGCGCTAATCCGCCCGCGCCTACCCCCGCGCCGAGCGCACACTCGGCGCGGGGTAGTCTCGTGGCAAGGCCGTGACCGCTGAGGGCGGGTGCGCGACATCGACCTTTCGTGGGATCAACCGTCGATAAGTCGAAGTCGCCCAGGGGTCCACCGCGACATCGACTTTTCGTTGCATTACTCGTCATTAGGTCGATCTCGCGGAGGCGACCCTCCCGGCGCGCCGGCTAATCGCCCAGCTCGAACGGCTCGCCCGGCCGCAGCACGCACAGCTCGCTCTCCGGCGCCAGCTCGCGCAGGTGAGCGCGGAGCTTCGCCGGCGGCCCCGCCACCAGGTCCGGCCGGCGGCGGTGCAGATCGGCGCGCGCGTAGGTGCCCCAGTGCACGGGCACGACGATCCGGGCCCGCATCCGCGCCGCGGCCTGCGCGGCGCGCAGCGGGTCGAGGTGCCCCCTGCCCGCGACGCCGCCCCACGCGCCGATCGGCAGGAGCGCCACGTCGACGGGGGCGAGCTCCGCCATCCCGTCGAAGAGGTCGGTGTCGCCCGCGTAGTAGAAGCGCCGCCCGCCGGCGCGCACCTGGTAGCCGACCGCCGCCCGGCGGGGTCCGATCGGCCAGCGCCGGCCATCGTGGCGCGCCGGAGTCACAACCACCTCCGCGCTCCCGACTCGCAGCGCCTCCCCCTCCTCCACCTCCCGCACGTCGCGAAAGCCGCGGGCGCGCAGGAACCACCCACACCCACGCGGCACGACGATCGGCACCCGCCGACCCACGCGGCGCAACGACGGATAGTCGAGATGGTCAGGGTGCGGATGCGAGACCAGGACGGCATCGGCCGCCGGCGCGGCGGGCGGGTCGCCGGGCGCGCGCGTGATCAGGCCGAGAATGCGCGGGCGCAGGAGCGGGTCGGTGACCAGCCGCGCGCCGTCCGCCTCGAGCAGGACGGTCCCGTGGCCGATGTAGGTGATCCGGTCGCTCATCGCCGCGCGAGCCAGCGCCGGTGCGCAGCGTACGCACCCAGGCCCACCGGCAGGAGCAGCCAGTACGAGAACAGCCGGTAGGCGAGGGTGGCGAGCACGGCCGCGCCGGCGCCGACCCCGGCGAGCACGAGCGTCGCCGTGAGCCCGGCCTCCACGAACCCCAGCCCGCCCGGCGTGAGCGGCACCTGCGCCAGAAGCTGGGCCGCGCAGAAGGCCAGCAGGACGAGGAACGGGCGGGGCTGCGTGCCCACCGCGGCGAGCGCCGCGAGCAGGGTCGCGTAGTCGAACGCCCAGCGCGCCAGCGAGACCGCGACCGCCTCGCGCCAGCGCGGCCCGAGCGTCTCGAGCAGCCGGTCGCGCTCGCGCTGCAGACGGTCCGGCAACCCGGTGAGCGGCGGCGCGCCCCGCCGCAGCCGGTTGCGCAGCCGCTGCACCCGCCCTCCGACCCAGCGCAGCGGCTCGTCGAACGCGAGCGCCGCGATGCCCGCCGCCAGCAGCAGGACGAAGACGACCAGCCCGATGATCACGGCCTCCACCAGCCCAGGATCGACCGGCCCGCCAAGCAGGGCGGGCAGCGCCAGCACCGGGAGCACGAGCACGACCGCGAACGTGAGCAGGTTGACCGCGGTGATCCCGGCAACCGCGCGGGCGCGGTCGATCCCCGCCTCGACCAGCATCCGGTACTGCAGCGCCGCGCCCACCGCCCCGCCCGCCGGCGCGATGCGCGCCATCGCGTTGCCCGCGAGCTGCGAGTTGATCACCGGCGCCCACGGGGCGTCGTGCAGCGCGATCCGCTGCACGACCCACAGGCAGGCGATCGCGAGCCCCTGAAGGACCGCCATCGCCGCGAACCAGATGGGCTCGATGTCGCGCAGGTCCCGCCACGAGCCCAGCACGTCGATCAGCCCCGGCGCCACCAGGTAGAGCGAGACCCCGGTGACCGCGAGCCAGAAGACCGTTCGGCGCAGGCTCGGCGCGGCGCGCTGCGCCTCCTCCTCGCCGCGCTGAATCTCCGCCTCGGGATCGCCGCGCTCGGCGATCAGCCGCTCGACGCGATCGCCGATGCGCTGGCGGACCTCGTTCACGTGGCGATCATTGCCGATAATCAAACGGAGCGATGACCGACCCGACGAAATCGTCCCGGGGGGACGTGCTCGACGAGCGGACGATGAGTCGGCTGCTCGAGGTGGCGCGAGTGCTCGTCTCCAACCTCGACCTGGAGTCGCTGCTCCAGCGCGTGGTCGACGAGGCCCGCGACCTCACCGGCGCCCGCTACGCCGCGCTCGGCATCATCGGCGAGCAGCGCGAGCTGGAGCGGTTCATCACCAGCGGGATCGATCCCGAGACCCACAAGGCGATCGGCGACCTCCCGCGCGGGCGCGGGATCCTGGGTTTGCTCATCGACGAGCCGAAGCCGCTGCGCCTGCCCGACGTCAGCAAGCACCCGCGCTCCTACGGGTTCCCGCCGAACCACCCGCCGATGAGGACATTCCTCGGCGTGCCGATCTCGATCCGCGGGCACGTCTACGGCAACCTCTACCTCACCGAGAAGGAGGGGGGCGGCGAGTTCGACGAGCGCGATGAGGAGGCCGTGATCAGGCTCGCCGAGCTGGCCGGGGTGGCGATCGAGAACGCGCGGCTCTACTCGCACGCGCTCGAGCGCCGCGAGACGCTCGAGCGGATCGTCGCCCGCCTGGAGGCGACCTCGGAGATCGGCCGCGCGGTGGGCGGCGAGACCAGGCTCCCGCACGTACTCGAGAGCGTGGCGAAGCGCGGCCGCGCGCTCGTCAACGCGCGCTCCCTGCTGGTGCTGCTCGAGCGGCGCGGCTCGCTCGAGGTCGCGATCGCGGCCGGCGAGGCGGCGCCCCGCCTGGGCGACCTGCGCCTCGCCGTCGACGGCTCCGCCTGGCGGCACGTGATGACCGAGCACGAGCCGGAACGCGTGCCGGCGGCCGATAACCGCCTCGGGATCTCCCTGCGCCAGCTCGGCATGGACGCGCGCTTCGCGCTCCTCGTCCCGCTCGTCTTCCGCGGCCGCGCGCTCGGCGTGCTCGCCGCCTTCGACCGCGTCGGCGAGAGCCCCGAGTTCGACGAGGAGGACGAGGCCCTGCTCAGCGGCTTCGCCTCGAGCGCCGCGATGGCGGTCGCCACGGCGCAGTCGCTCGCCGAGTCGAAGCTGCGCGAGAGCATCGAGGCGGCCGAGCGCGAGCGGGCGCGCTGGGCGCGCGAGCTGCACGACGAGACCCTGCAGGGCCTGGGCGCCGTGCGCGTGATGCTCGCCTCGTCGCTGCGCAGCGAGGACCCGGAGGTCGCCCGCGAGGCGGTGCGCAGGGCGATGGAGCAGGTCGAGGGCGAGATCGCGAGCCTGCGCTCGCTGATCACCGAGCTGCGCCCCGCCGCGCTCGACGAGCTCGGGCTCGCGCCCGCGATCGAGAGCCTCGCCGCCAACCACCAGCGGATGACCGGCGCCACCGTGCACGTCTCCGTCGCGCTCGGGTCGCCAGCCGACGGCGGCGGGCGGCGCCTCGACCCCGAGCTCGAGTCCGCGATCTACCGCGTCGTGCAGGAGGCGCTCACGAACGTCGCCAAGCACGCGAGCGCCCGCAACGTCTGGATCGACGTGCGCGAGGACGCCGAGGCGATCTCGATCCTCGTGCGCGACGACGGCGCGGGCTTCGACATGGACCAGCGGACCGACGGCTTCGGCCTGGTCAGCATGCGCGAGCGCGTCGCGCTCGTCGGCGGGACGCTCGCGATCGTCTCGACGCCCGGCGCGGGCACCGAGCTGCGGGGCCGGATCCCAAAGGAGCGCCCCGAGGCCGCGGTCGCGTCCTAACGCGGCCGCCTAGCCCGGCTGGTCCTTGGGGAGCTGAAGCAGGCCGTGCTCGAGCGCGTAGCGGACGAGCTCGGAGCGCTTGGTGACGCGCAGCTTCTGCTGGATATGGGCGCGGTGCGATTCGACGGTCCGCACGCTGATGTAGAGCTGCTCGGCGATCTCGGCGTTGGTGTGGCCGAGGGCGATCAGCCGCAGGATCTCGAGCTCTCGCGCGGAGAGGTCGTCGGGCTGCCCCGCGGGCTCGGCGGCGAGCCGAGCCCCCAGGTCGGGCTGCAGGTACGTCTTGCCCTCGGCCGCGAGCCGCACCGCCTTGACGAGCTCCGAATCGGCGGCCTCCTTGAGGATGTAGCCGCGGACGCCCGCCTGCATCGCCTCGCGCGCGAACGCCGGCTCGCTCTGCATGGTGAGCACCACGACGTTGGTCTCGGGCGAGGCTTGGAAGATCTCGGGCAGCGCCTCCAGGCTCGCGCGCCCCGGCATGTTCAGGTCGAGGATCAGGACGTTGGGGCGGTGGCCGCGCACGTAGCGGATCGCGTTCTCGACGTCGCCGGCCTCGGCCACCACCTCCATCCCCGGCTCGGCCTCGAGCAGCATGCGCAGGGCGCTGCGCACGACCGCGTGATCGTCGGCGAGCACGATGCGGATGTCGGCACCGTTCTCGCCGGCGTCGGTATCGGGGGGATTGCTGGCAGGGGTCGACGCGGGCTGCGTCATCGCCTAGCGCACCCTAGGGACGGGGTTATGCGCGAACATCGGCGTACCTCACGGATGGACCCTTCGGCAAATTACTGAAGGCCCGGGCACCACGGCGGCCACCGACTACCTTGGAGGGGAAGGCGAGGCCAAGGAGGCGAGCGATGCCGGAGAAGATCCGCAAGAGCGAGGAGGAGTGGCGCGCGGAGCTCACCCCCGAGGAGTACCACGTGCTCCGCGAGAAGGGCACCGAGCCCGCGTTCACCGGGATCTACTGGGACGCCAAGGACGAGGGCGTCTACCGGTGCCGGGCCTGCGGCCAGGAGTTGTTCTCGTCGGAGACCAAGTACGACTCCGGGACCGGCTGGCCGAGCTTCTGGGCCCCGCTCGCCGAGGACGCCGTCGAGACCGCGCCCGACAACAGCTTCTTCATGCGCCGCACCGAGGTCCTGTGCAGCCGCTGCGGCTCGCACCTCGGGCACGTCTTCGACGACGGCCCGCAGCCCACGGGCCTGCGCTACTGCATCAACTCGATCTCGCTGAAGCTCGACAAGGAAGAGGGCTGAGGTTTCAGCCCGCGTTGCCGGATTCCGGCAACCAGGGCTGAACCCCTACTCGCCCTCGACCCGCAGCGGCGTGCGCTCGATCGGCTCGGCGAGCAGCATCTCCTTGGTGAAGATGAGGTCGCCGCGGTTGTAGTCGGCCATCTCGTAGTCGTGGCCCATCGTGATCGCGTCGAACGGGCACGCGATCTCGCAGTAGCCGCAGAAGATGCAGCGCGAGAGGTTGATCTCGTAGACCGCGGCGTAACGCTCGCCGGCCGAGACCCGGTTGGCCGGATCGTTCTCGGCCGCGACCACGCGGATGCAGTCGGCCGGGCAGGCCGCCGCGCAGAGCGAGCAGCCGACGCACTTCTCCAGGCCGGTGTCCTCGAAGCGGTGCAGCTTGTGCCGGCCGCGGAAGCGCGGGTAGACCGGCGTCTTCTGCTCCGGGTAGCTGATCGTGACCGGGCCCTCGATCATGCGGGCCATCGTCGTCTTCAGCCCCCGCAGGGTCTCGCCGAAGACCCGGTAGACGCCGCCGAGGCCGCCCGGCTCGGGGCCGCGCTTGACCTCGACGATCTCGTCGTCGGGCAGGTACGGGTACTTGCGCTCGGCCTGCTTGGTGCTCATCTCTCTAGAGCACGGTAACGAGGATCGCCGTCACAAGCGCGTTCGCCGTCGCCAGCGGCAGCAGCACCTTCCAGCCCAGGCTCATCAGC
>DATCLC010000123.1:0-5344 GCA_036564135.1 Solirubrobacterales bacterium | reverse complement strand
CCCGGAGCCCCAGGCCCCGCCGCAGCCGGTGCACACGCTGAACGGCACGGCGGTCGCGGTCGGCCGCACCCTGATCGCCTTGCTGGAAAACCACCAGCGCCCCGACGGCTCCGTGGAGCTGCCGAAGGCGCTGGTGGATGCAGGCGCGCCCGCTGTGATCGGCGCTGGATCAGGGGGCTGACGCGCCAGCTTCGCTGGCCGGGTCCTCCAGGGGATGCTCTTGGGGGTCCTCCGGACCCGCAGGGGTCAGGCGGGGACCACGGCCCTCGAGGATGCGAAGCAGCTCGAGCCAGCCGCTGAAGCGCTGCGGCACGGATCCCTCCCTTACGACGGTTCCGCGCGCAGTCCCCCCGGACAGCGACTGGATCTCGAGCTCGAATCGCACGCCGACAGGTTCCCGCGTTCGGTCCCGCTTCGCGTCGGGGATTTCCCTAATCCTGCTGCGCGGGCTCCTCGGGCGCCGCGAGCAGGGCGGCGAGCTCGGTGCGCGAGCGGATGCCGAGCTTGCGGTAGATGCGCCCGAGGTGGTGCTCGATCGTCTTCACGCTGAGGACGAGCTCGGTAGCGACCTCACGGTTAGTCGCGCCCCCTGCCACCAGGTGAGCGACCATCCGCTCCTGCGGCGTGAGGTCGGCGCCGGCGGCGGGATCCGAGCGCTTCGCCGGGCGCAGCCCGCAGGCGCGCAGCTCGCGCTCGCAGCGCTCGATCCACGGCCGCGCGCCCAGCAGGTTGAAGCGCTCGAGCGCGGCGCTGAGCGTCGACTGCGCGGCGCGGCGCTGGCCTGCGCGGCGCAGGTACGCCCCGGCGGCCAGCTCGAGGCGGGCCCGTTCGAAGGGGCGCGTCGCGACGGGGTCGAGCTCGAGGCCGGCCGCGAACGCCTGCTCGGCGCGTTCGGCGTTGCCGCGCGCCGACTCCAGGGTGCCGCGCGCGCGGGCCGCGTCGGCCGCCACCGGCACGTCGTCGCTCGCGCTCGCCTCTGCCTCGAGTTCGGCGACCATCGTCTCCGCGTCGTCGAACCGCTCGGCCGCGATCAGGCCCTCCACGTACGTGGCGCGCCAGCGGTGGACCCATTCGGGGAACCGGCCCGCCGCGCCCGCGCGCATCTCGTCGCCGATCGCCGCGACGCGATCGCCGTCCCCCTCCGCCGCGGCGATCCGCAGGCGCGCGTGCTGCACCCAGAGGTGCGCGGGCATGAGCCCCGAGGCCTCCGCGGCCAGCCGCGCCTGTTCGGCGTACTCGGTCGCGCGGTCGAGGTCGCCCCGCCCGGCGAGCACGAACGCCGCGGTGGCCTGTGGCATCGCCGCCAGCCATGGCTGATCGGCGTCGTGGGCGATCGAGCCGATCGCCTCGGCGACCGTGAGCGCGGGCGCCCAGCGGCCCGCCCGGTAGTGGCACTCGGAGACGTACCCGCGCGCGTTCACCAGGCCGAGGATCGAACCCGCGACCTCGGGCATCGCGCCCGCCTCCTCGAGGTCGGCCAGCGCGCCATCGAGGTCGTTGCCGTAGAGGCGGGCGATCCCGCGTGCCAGCAGGGCGCCCGCGCGCACGCCGCCCGTGGCGCCCTCCAAGAGGCGCGACATCTCCGCCTCGCCCGCGGCAACGCCCTCGGTCAGCGCGATCCCCAGCACGAGCAGGATCGGCGTGTGCATGGACTGGCTGCCCGCCCCGAGGGAGCGGCGCGTCCACTCGGTCACGTCCGCGAAGCGGAACTCGTTCTCCGCGGCGAGGGCGAGCGTGTCGGCCACCTCGGGGCGCAGCTCGTGCCCGTCGGGCAGGCCCTGCCACGCCGCCTGCAAATGCGCGACCGCCTCGCGCTGGCGCCCCGTGATCAGCGCGATCCGGCCCAGCAGGTAGCTCCGCGTCGGGCTCTCGCGGAAGCCGGGTAGCTCGGCGGCGAGCGGGCCCGGTGGCCCCGCGGCCCGGAGCCGGTGCGTGATGGCCGCCATCGCGACGTCCTCCCGCTCGCCCTCGTCGCCCGCGAGCGGTACCGCGGTCTCGAGGAGCTCGGCGGCGGTCTCGAACCCGCCCCGGCGCGCGCGCTCCTCGGCGGCCGCCCGCACCTCGCCGAGCAGGCCGGGGTCCGGCCCCACGGCCGCCTCGATCCGGTGCTGCAGCGCGCGCTCGCCGCTCGTCACGGTCGCCGCGGCCGCGTGCAGGCGCTTGCGCTCCGCGGGCGAGAGGTCTCCGAGGACGCTCGCGTGCACCAGGTCGTGCACGAAGCGCACGGTCTGCTCTCCGCCACCCTCGGCGAGCTCGACGAAGCCTTGGCGCGCGAGCTCGTCGACCGCGGCGAGCGGATTTCCGACGCCGGCGACGCTCGCGCACGCCTGCAGCGAGGCCTCGCGGCCGAGCACCGCGAGGGCCGCGAGCAGGCGCTGCGCGTCGTCTGAGCACAGGGCGAGCCGCGAGATCACGAGCGTCGCGAACGAGCGCGGAGCGGGGAGCTGGCCCGGCGCAGTCATCCGCTCGAACGGGACCTCGCGCACGAGCGCCCTGACGTGGAGGGGGTTGCCGGCTGTGTGGTCGCGCAGGCGCGCGGCCGCCCATGTGGGCAGGGGGCGCCCGTACGCCCGCGACGCGATCGTCGCGACCCCGTCCGCGTCGAGGCCGGCGAGGTCGATGCGCCCGCGCTGGGCTTCGGCGATGCGCACGAGACCGGCCGGCAGGCGCGGGAGCGTCTCGTCGCGGCTCGCGACCAGCAGCGCGACGGGCTCCGCTCGCAGGCGCCGGACGGCGAAGGCGATCGCCTGCAGGGAGGGCAGATCGCCCCAGCCGGCGTCGTCCACCACCAGCGCCAGCGGGCGCTCGGGCTCGGCGGCCTCGAAGAGCGCGAGCAGCGCCTGGGCCGCGCGGAAGGGCTCGGTGCCCGGCTCGGGGACCGGGACGTCGGCGGGCGCGGCCCGCAGCAGGTGCTCGAGGAGGGCGAACTCGATGTGCGCCTCGTCCTCGTCGCCGCTGCCAGCGACGACGTCGCCGCGCCAGGAGCTCAGCGCGGCGTCGAGCAGCGTGCTCTTCCCGATCCCCGCCGCGCCGGTGATGAGCACCACGCGCGGCTCTCCCTCGGCCGCGCGTTGGAGCGCGCGCGCAAGTTCGCTGAGCTCGGCCTCGCGGCCGACGAAGCCGATCCCATCCGCCGCATTTGGCTCGCTCGCTTCCACCGAAGACGCTCCATCCCCACCCCCGTTTCGGATGGGAAGCTACCGCTAGCGGCGGGGTTTGTCAGGACCCCGCGAGCACGCGGACGAGCGCCTCGCGGTGGTACTCCCAGGTGCCGCGTCCGCGGCCGCGCCCCGAGGGGTCGAAGGCGCGCACCATAGCGAGGCCCGCGATCGCGTTCAGGGCGACCGCGAGGCGGCGCTCGAAATCCGGCTCCGAGGCGAGCTCGCCTACGACCTGCGCGGCCAGCTCGCGCACGCCGGCGTAGATCCGCCGCTCGACCGGCACGAGGCGCTCGCGGAGCTCGTCGTCGTTGGCGGCGGCCACCCAGAGCTTTGCGGCGACCGTGAACAGCGGGCTCGAGAAGTCCTCCCAGAGCAGGTCGAGCAGAGCCTCGACGCGCTCGGTGCGATCGCCGTCCAGCGCCCGCGCGCGCTCGGTGTAGCGGTCGATCCGCTGCTCGGCGAGGTGCTCGAACGCGCTCGCGACGAGGTCGACGCGGTGCGGGAAGTGGTGCGTCTGCGCGCCCTGCGAGACGCCCGCGCGCTCGATCACCCGGCGCAGCGTGGTGCCCTGGTAGCCGTCCTCGATGAGCGAGGCGACCGTGGCGTCGAGCAGGCGCCTGCGCGTCTGCGCCCGGCGCTCGGCCTGGGTGCGCCTCCCCCTGCCCGTGCTGGTCGCCTCCACGGCGCGCGACTGTACCAGCGGGTCGGCGGAGACAGAGCGCCTGTTCTGTATCTTGCGCGCTTGCCGCGTCCCGCGGTTCGGGCGCGGCCTTCGAGATTCGCCAGCTTTCAGGAAGGGGTAACGAGAGGCATGGGCAGCAAGGGCACCCGGAGGCGCCGATGAGCGAGATCACCGCCAGCGTCCCGCCCGGGCTCACCGACGAGCAGCGCGACTTCGTCGCCGCGCTCCGCGACTTCTGCGCGCGTGAGGCCGGCACGCCCGAGCAGCGCGAGCGGCTCACCAGGGGCTACACGGAGTTCCACAACCAAGAGCTCTACGAGAAGCTCGCCGAGCTCGGCTGGCTGGGCGTCGCGATCGACGAGCGCTGGGGCGGCTCGGGCGGCGGCATGGTCGACGCCTGCCTCTTCCTCGAGGAGACCGCGAGGGGCCTGCTGCCGATCGCGGGCTACGGCGTCTCGCTGATCGTCGCCGGCGCGTACGAGCGCTTCGGGACCGACGAGCAGAAGGAGGAGATCCTCGGCGGGATCGCGCGCGGGCGCGTGGAGGCGATCGCGATGTCGGAACCCGAGGCGGGCTCGGACGTCGGCAACCTCTCCTGCCGCGCGGAGGAGCGCGACGGCGGGTTCGTGCTCAACGGCCAGAAGACGTGGATCTCGGCCGCGCACATCGCCGACCACATCCTCGTCGTGTGCCGGACCGACCCCTCCGGCGACAAGCACGACGGGATCTCGATGATCTCGGTGCCCACCGACAGCGAGGGGCTCGAGGTGCGCGGCATCCAGACGATGGGCGGCCGCGAGGTGAACGACGTTTTCCTCACCGACTGCTTCGTGCCCGCCGACCGCGTGCTCGGCGAGGTGAACGGCGGCTGGATGCAGCTCATGGCCGGGCTGAACGTCGAGCGGTTGATCCTCGCCGCGACCGCGCTCGGCGCTGCGCAGCGCGCCTTCGACGACGCGCTTGCCTTCATCAAGGAGCGCAGGCAGTTCGGCCGGCCGGTGGGCTCCTTCCAGGCGCTCAAGCACCGCGTGGCCGACCTCGCCACCGAGCTCGAGGCGACGCGGCTTTTGATCTACGAGGTGGCCCGCAAGGTCGACGAGGACCCGCAGCGGATGCTGCCGCGCGAGGCGTCGATGGCGAAGCTCAAGGCCACCGAGCTCGCCAAGCGCTGCGCGCTCGAGGGCATGCAGATGATGGGCGGCTACGGCTACGCGTCCGAGTACGACATGGAGCGGCACGTCCGCAACACGCTCGTCATGTCGATCTACGGCGGGACCAACGAGATCCAGCGCGAGATCATCTCGCGGACGTACGGGCTGTAGTCCGTCCGACCCGCGCGCCTTTCGTCACATCTCTGCCAGGCGCGCGTAAAGGCGGCCACGCCATACGGGGCCAAATGGGGCGCCGGGGGTGTCCCGGCGCCCCCGGCCGCTCCGCGGCTCGTGGCGTCCCGGCGCCCCTGCGCTGCGCGCGCTCAGCGCTTGCGCTTCGCGCGCTTGGC
>DATCLC010000122.1:0-34098 GCA_036564135.1 Solirubrobacterales bacterium | reverse complement strand
CAGGTTCCGCATCAGGTAGTGGAGCGTGAGGCCCGAGTCGATGATGTCCTCGACGATCAGGACGTCGCGCCCCTCGATCGAGGCGTCGAGGTCCTTGAGGATGCGCACCACCCCTGAGCTGTCGGTGTGCGAGCCGTAGCTCGAGACCGCCATGAAGTCGACCTCGCACGGCACCGTGAGCTGGCGCATCAAGTCCGCGATGAAGACGACGGCGCCCTTCAGGACGCCGACCATGACGAGGTCGCGCTCCGCGTAGTCGCGGCTCACCTGCTCGCCCAACTCGGCGATTCGCTGCTGGAGCTGCTCGGGCGAGACGAGGATCTCGCCGACTGCCGGATCGTTCACGCCCCCAGCGTAGACGGCGGCGCGCTCAACCGCGCGAGACGGTGAGCACGACCGCGGTACGCGTGTCCTCGCGGATGCGGAACTCCTCTCCGACCGCGACACCCGCGACCCAGGCGATGCGCCCGCCGGAGACGACGACCGGGATCCGGTGGCGCTCGGAGCGCGGGATCCCGCGGTCGGTGAAGAGGTCCTGCAGGCTCTTCGTCCCGCTCATCCCTAGGGGCCGCATGCGGTCGCCGGCCCGCCAGGTCCGCACCTCGAGGTGGGCGCCGAGGGCCGCGGCGTCGAGCGTGGCGAGCCCGGGCCCGGCCGGGCGCACCGGCGCAGGATGAAGCTCGGCGCGCACCTCCCACTCCGCGAGCCGACAGCGGCCGGGAACGGTGAGCGCGACCGGCTCCGGCGCGGCGTCGAGCTCGTGCTCGGTCACGAAGCGGACCATGCCCGCCTCGCAGATCGCCGAGACCCCGCCGGGAAGCTGGATCTCGCCGCCCTCGGGGTGCGCGGCGAGGCGCGCGATCTCGGCGGCCCTGGCGCGGCCAAGCGGGACGAGCCGGCCCGCGGCGCGCTCGGCGAGCGCGCGCAGCGCGAGGCGGCGCGTGGCCGGATCCCAGGCGACGACGGCGGCGGCCGGGACCTCGGTGGCGCCGGCGGCCGCGCCCGCGGCCTCGAGCGCCTCGAGGGCGACCCGCTCGAGCAGCGCCTGCTCCTCGGCGAGCTCGGCCCGCGTCTCGGCGATGTTGCGCTCGGCGTGCTCGCTGATCTCGCGCAGCGCGGGCAGCACCTCGGCGCGGATGCGGTTGCGGGCGAACCTCAAGTCAAGGTTCGTCGGGTCGTCGGCGAACGGCAGGCCGGCGTCCTCGGCGAGCCGGCGGACCTCGGCACGGGTCAAGCCGAGCAGCGGGCGCACGACGCGCCCCGCGCGCGGGGCGAGGCCCAAAAGCGCGCGCGAGCCCGGGGAGACGGCCAGGCGATAGAGCACCGTCTCGGCCAAATCCGAGCGGGTGTGGCCCGTCGCGATCCACTTGCTGGCGGTCCGGGCGCGAAGCCGCTCCGCGGCGTCGTAGCGCAGCTCCCGCGCGGCCGCCTGCAGGTTGCCCGAGCCCAAGTCCTCGCGGCGCGCGCGCTCGACGTGCAGGTCGATGCGCAGGCGCGCGCAGACGTCGCGGCAGATGCGCTCGTCGCGCGCTGAGGTGTCGCGCAGGCCGTAGTTGACGTGCAGCGCGTGCACGTTCTCCGGGCCGACGAGCGCGGTGATCCCCGCGAGCGCGCACACCGAGTCCGGCCCCCCGGAGATCATCACGACGCCCTCGGAGTCAGGATCGATGAGGCCGGAGACCCGGACGGCCTCCTTGAGCGCCTCGACGGCCTGACGTGCTTCCACGTGGCGATCTTACGCCCCGCAGGGGCGGTTTCCTCCCCGGAATTTGGGAGGTTTCTCGTGTCTTTTGCGCCTAGTCGCGGCTTGCCGCGCTGCGCGCGGTGTACAGGTCGACGGGCTCGGGGAAGCCCTTGAGGCTCACCTTCCCGATCGGCTCGAAGCGCAGGTACTCGCTCTCGCCGACGGCGTCGGCCACCTGCCTCGTCACCAGGATCTCGCCGCCCAGCGCCCTCGCGACGACCCGATGGGCCAGGTTCACCTCGGTGCCGAAGTAGTCGCCGTCGCGGTAGACGGCGCTGCCGTAGTGGATCCCGACGCGCGGCTGCGGGCGCTCCCCGAACATCGTGAGGAACCCCACCGCCCACTCGGTGAGCATCGCGGGTTCGGGCGAGACGATCATGACCTCGTCGCCGATCGTCTTCACGATCAGCGCGTCGGTCGGCAGGGTCGCCTCGACCGACTCGACGAACCGCTCGATCAGATCCAGCGCCTCCTCGTCCCCCTCCTCCTCCGTGTACCGGGTGAAGCCCGTCAGGTCGACGAAGCAGAACGCCATCTGCACGCGGCCGAGCTGGTCGGCGGCGCCGATCAGGTCGCTCTCCATGTGCCCGACGACGTCCTGCTCGGTGTAAAAGCGCAGGTACCGGTTGTGCACGTACTCCATGAAGGGGCCCACGGTGGGCAGCAACTCACTCGCGAGGTCGCCCATCTGCTCGGCCATCTCGAGCGCGTCGACGCCGTCCGCGATCAGCGGCTCGTGCACGAAGAGGTGGAAGAGCCGTACCTCCGCCTCCGCGATCTTGCGGATCGACTGGGCGTAGACGCGCACGAGCTGCAGGAGCGCCACGAGCGGCATGCCGGCGTCGAGCACGGCGGCGATCCGCTTCATCACGTCAACGTCCTGCTCGGTGAGCCGGCTCTCGATCGCCGTCGGAGTGCCGAGCAGGCGCATGATGCGCTCGATGAGCTCCTCCTCCAGACCGCACTCGGCCGCGGCGTCCGCGAGCGAGTAGGTCCGCTCGCCGCGGGGGATCAGGTCCTCCACGTAGCCGAAGGCGAGTCGCCCGTCGCGGCCGGCGCGGCGTAGCTCGGCGAGCGAATGCCCGCGCTCCCGCATGCGAGCGACGACGCGCGCCTGCGCGGCCGCCGCGCGCGTCCAGCGGCCCTCCTTGAGGGGCACGACCCTCGTCTGGGCCCAGCGCTTCAACGTCGAAGCGGGCACGCCTGCTATGCGCGCCGCCTCGCTCAGGGAGATCTCGGTCTCCGGCACGCGGGTGATCCTCGCACGTCCCCCGACGGGGTGGCTGCGGACCACGGGCGCGGGCGGCGTAGACGTGGGACGACGGGGTCGGGGCCCCGTCGTCCGCGGGCTCTACGGCCCGCTAGGTCGGCCTACGGCGTCTGTCTGTGTCGCCTCGCGCGCCGCCGTCCGGCGTCCCAGTCGCCAAAAGAACGTCGGGGGCAGCGCACTTCGGCCTGCTGCCACTTCCGTTGGGTCCAGGCTACGCCCAGCCGAGCGCCAAGTCAATCCCTCCGCGGCCGGTTCGCGGCGGCGCCGGGGCGCCTCAGATAAACGGCGCGCCGCGCGCGATCAGGTTCGCGTAGAGGCGCTCCTGGATGGTCTCGCGGACGCGCTCGGAGATGTCGAAGACGAGCCCGCGATCCTGGGCCGCCTCCGGGCCGTGCTCGCTGAGATCGATGGGCGGACAGAACTCGATCCGCCACTTCGAGGGCAGCGGGATCAGGCCGAGCAGCCCCAGCCAGGGGAACGTCGGCGTCACCGGCACGAAGGGCGCCCCGGTGAGGCGGGCAGCGACGTCGAGCTCGCCGATCTTCGGGTAGATCTCCTCCGAACCCACGACGGCGACCGGGACGATGGGCGAGCCCGTCCGCAGCGCGACCTCGACGAAGCCGCCGCGACCGAAGCGCTGCAGGCGGTACCGCTCAGAAAACGGTTTCCGGGTGCCCTTGACACCCTCGGGGAAGACCATCACGAGCTCGTCCTCGGCGAGCAGCGCGAGCGCGTTCTGGGGGGACGCTGGGACGCCGCCGACGCGCCGCATGAACGACGAGACGAAGGGGAGCGCGAACGCCCAGTCGAGCACCATGAAGCGCGGCCAGCGCGGCAGCGGGTGCTCCTTCATGAGCGCCATGGTCATCATCGACGCGTCGAACGGGAAGATCGACCCGGCGTGGTTGGCGACCAGGAGGGCCCGGCCGTGGGCGGGCACGTTGCGGACGCCGACCGCGTCCACTCGCCACCAAACCTCGTAGAGGAACTCGAACAGGGGGAATGCCGCTTCGGCGAAGTCCTCGTCGAAGCCCCACTTGTCCTCGCGGTACTCGCCGCGCCAGCGCCGGGCGAGCGCCTCGACCGCGTTGCGCAGGCGGGCGGGCAACCTGGGAACGGCGCTCCGGGCGGCGGCCAGCGGGTCGAGCCCGGCCTCGATCCCGGCGCGCATCTCGCGCAGGAAGTCCGCGACGGCGGCCGCGGACGGCGGGCCTGACGCCGCCGCGCTCACCGCAGCACCCCCGCGAGCCGGCGCACGAGGCCGCCGAGGTCGGCGGACGGGAGGATCCGCCGGCTGTCGGACTTGGTGAAGAAGTCCGCGACCGCGGCGGCGGCGTCGTAGCGCGGGCGGTAGCCGACGTCCTCGATCAGCCGCCGGTTGTCGATACCGCGCCCGTACCGCAGGAGGCGAACCGCGTCGGCGACCAACGGTCCGGCGCCGAGCTCCACGCCCAGGCGGCCGAGCGCGGGCTCGAACAGGGGGTGCGGCACGGGGATGCTCGGCCTTGCGGCGCTGCGGAGGATCCTGCTGAGCGAGAGCGCGCCCGTCGGCGCGACGTTGACTGGACCGCGGACGTTCGCGCGCACCGCCGCGAGCAGCGCCCCGGTCGCGTCCTCGGCGTGCAAAAGCTGCAGGCGCGGGTCGAAGCCGAGTTGGGTAGGGACGATGGGCAGCCGCAGGTATCTAGTGAGCGGTACGTCGAGACCGGGGGCGATCTCGGGCTGGAAGCGCAGCATCGCGCACCTGATCTGCGGGTGGCGCTTCGCGAAGTTGTCGAAGTAGCTCTCGAGCTCGGCGACGTCGCGCTGGAAGCGGGTGCGCAGCGGCGCCTTGCCGGCTAGCTCCTCGGTGTGGAAGAGCGGCGCGGCGGGCTCGCAGCCGTAAATCGCCGCCGAGCCCCGGACGACGATGCGCTCCAGCGTCGGCGTCCGCTCGCACGCGGCGAGCAGCTGGAGCGTGCCGATGACGTTGATGTCGTGAAGCGCGCGGGCGGGCTTGCCCGGCGCCGGGTACCAGAGGATCCCGCAATGGACCACGGTGTCCGCCTCGGTCACCGGCAAGAGGCGCGCGAGCACGGGGTTGCGGATGTCCGCGTGCAGGAACTCGGTGCGCTCGAGGTCGGCGGTCGGCTCGCGGTCGTCGATGCCCGCGATGTATTCGACCTGCGGATCGCGCTCCAGGCGACGCGCGAGCTCGGTCCCCCAGTGCGTCGCGACTCCGATGATCACGACCCGGCGCGCCATTTCGCACGCTCCCGATGCCTATCTAACCCTCAGGTGGAGGGTTAGATGATGGCCCGTTTCCCCCTTTGTCATCGGGTTTCCCGGCCCGTTCCTGGCGGATCGCCTCCTCCAGCGAAGCGAGGCGCCGCTCAAGCGCCTCGAGGCGCCGGGCGACCTCCGCGCCGGCGTCCTGACCGAACTTCGAGAGCTCCGAGCGGGCGTCCTGGCCGCGGCGGCTGATCTCCTCGCTCGCCTCCTGGGCGCGCCGGGCGAGCTCGGCGCTCGCCTCCCGGCCACGTCGCGCGAGCTCATCGACGAGCCCGGCCGCCCGCTCCCGAGTCTGCGCCGCAGCGGGCGCGGTCGCGGCGAGCGTGCGCTCGATCGCCTTGCGCAGCGCGTCGGTGACGGAGCGATCCTGGTCCTCGGACGGAGGTGCCATCGGGTTCAGCTTATTCCCCGGGGTGGTGGGGCGTTGGGTGGTCCACGCCCGCACCCCAGCCGACCGTGCGAAACCGTTGGCGATGGCAACGGAATCGCACGGTGTCGGCGGCGTCGGGGGCGCCGCCCCCTGGACCGGCTTGGGGGCGGCGGCCCGCAGGGCCGGTACATTCGCCTGCCCGTGGCCAAGTACCTCCAGCCCACAGCCCCCATCGCGGAGGCCGCCGTTCTGCCCGGCGATCCGAAGCGCGCCATGGAGCTCGCGACCGAGCTCTTCGAGCGGCCGCTCATGAGCAACCTCCAGCGCGGCCTGTGGGGTTACTGGGGGGAACTGGACGGGGGCGTTGGGCTCACCGTGCAGTCGACCGGCATCGGCGGGCCGAGCGCCGTGGCCGTGTTGCACGAGCTCGCCGGGCACGGGGTGCGTCGCGCGATCCGCGTCGGAACGTGTCTAACCCTCGACCAGAGCCTTAGTCTGGGTGACGTGGTGGTCGTGAGCGAGGCGCTGGCGGGCGACGGCGCCTCGCGGGCCCTCGACGCGCCCCCGACCGTCGCCCTCGACGGCGCGCTCACGGCGGCGCTGGCGGCGCGCACGGGGGCCCGGGCGGCCCGGATCGTGACCACGGACGTCCCACACGACGCATCGGCGGCCGCCGCGCAGAACCGTGGCGCCGGCGCGCTCGCGGTCGACGGCTGCGCAACGCCCCTAGCGGCGCTCGCAAGCCGCCTGGGGATCTCGTTCGCGTGCGCGCTGGTGGTGGCGGAGGACGACAGCGACGGCCTGCCGCGCGAGGAGCTCGACCGCGCCCTGCTGGAGGTCGGGCAAGCGGCAGCGGCCGCGCTCGCGGAGGCTCAGCCCGCCTCGGAATCCGGCTCGTCGTCCGCGCCGGCGGCGCGCTGAGCGAGCGAGCTCAGCGCGGCGATCTCGTCGGCGAGACCGTCCACCGCGTCCTCAAGCTCCTCCACGCGCGCCGAGAGCTTGCGCAGGCGGACCTCCAGGCGCTCGAGGTCCTCGCGGCTCGCGAGGTTCGCGGCGCGCAGCGCGGAGCGCTGGGCGGCGGCTGCCTTCTCGCCGGCGCCGAGCGCCTGGCCGACGGCGCGGCTGAACAGCGGGTTCTCGAGCAGGGCCTGTGCGAGCTCGCTCAGCGCCTCCTCTCCACGCGCCCTGAATCCGCTCTGCTCCTGCTCGCTCATCGCGCCTCCTCGCGGGTCGAGCCCATCCGGTCCGGGGTGAGCCTAACCGCGGCGCCCGCAGGCGGCGCCCCTTATCCCATCTTTAAGGGCACGTGCTGGCATGCCGATGGGAGAAAGCGACGTGTCACGAACCTCCAACCTGCGCCACGGGCCCGAGCCCTCCGGTACCCTCGCACGGGAGGGTTGGTCGTTGCATTGGGCTGACGTAACAAGTAGCGTGTCCAGCGCTCGGGTGCAGGCTCTGGAGAGGCGGGATAAGCCCTGCAGCGCGCCCAGGGTACGAGAGGGATGAGAAGGCAGCTTCAACTTGTGGTCGCGCTGGGCGTGCTGGGCGCCGTTCTGGTCGCTGCCAGCGCGGGTGCCGGCAGCCTCAAGATCGGGCTCGGCAAGAGCACGGTCAGCATCAACCTGCCCGGCAACCAGACCGTCGAGCCCCTCGGCAACCTCCCCGCCTGCTCCAACCTGAAGGACGATGACGGCGACGGGCGGACCGACCTCAACGACCCGGGCTGCTCCGGTCCGCTGGACGGCGACGAGACCGACGCGGCCGCGCCGCCCGCGACGCCGACCGTCCCGACCAACCCCGGCACCACGACGCCGACCACTCCGACCGATCCCGGCACGACGACGCCAAGCGAGCCTCCAGTTACACCTGAGGTTCCGGGAGGCGGCAACGGCGGCGGCAAGGGCAACGGCTCGAAGGACGGCGTGAGCGGTCCGAAGGGCGGCCGCGGCGAGGGCAAGGTCGCCGAGGCCGAGGAGGAGAAGAAGTCCAAGCCCGACCCGCACGAGCCGCCGCCCACCCGCGAGCCCGACGGCCGGCCCACCGACACCAACCCGACGGTGACGATCGCCGACTACGGGCCCGCCCCGATGGGCGTCCCGAACTTCATCATCGACAGCTTCTCGATCCCGCCCTTCCTGCTTCCGATCTACCAGGCCTGCGGGACCGAGTACGGGATCCCCTGGGAGGTCCTCGCCTCGATCAACCGGATCGAGACCGCGTTCGGCACCAACCTCAACGTCTCCTCCGCGGGCGCCGTGGGCTGGATGCAGTTCATGCCCGCGACCTGGAAGGCGTACGGCGTCGACGCGAACGAGGACGGCCGCAAGGACCCCTACAACCCGGTCGACGCGATCTGCGCCGCCGCGCGCTACCTGAAGGCGGCCGGCGGCCAGCAGGATTTGCGCCGCGCGATCTTCGCCTACAACCACGCCGACTGGTACGTGGACGAGGTCCTCCTCTACGCCCGCCAGTACGGGCGCATCCCCGACGACCTCGTCGGCTCGCTGACCGGCCTGACCGAGGGCGCCCGCTTCCCGGTCGCCGCCAACGCCCGCTACGCCGACGACATCTCGGAGCGCAAGCTGCTCGAGCGCTCGAAGAAGGCGCGCCGCGAGGCGGGCAACGCCGCCCAGGTGATCCGCAGCTCGCCCACGCGCCGCGGGATCAACATCTACACGCGCGAGAACGCCCCGGTCGTCGCGGTCAACGACGGGATCAT
Organism: Solirubrobacterales bacterium; assembly: GCA_036564135.1. Taxonomy (GTDB): domain Bacteria; phylum Actinomycetota; class Thermoleophilia; order Solirubrobacterales; family 70-9; genus RSA11. Next base: position 25,724 of record DATCLC010000122.1, on the reverse strand, counting down.
CAAGCGCATCGGCAAGAACAAGACGCTCGGCCGCTACATCGTCCTCCAGGACTCCTACGGCAATCGCTTCACCTACGCGCGGCTCGGCCGGATCTCCGAGGTCTACCCGGCGCCGAAGCGCAGGACGCTGAGCGCCAAGGACTTCCGCATCGTCCGCCCCGACGACGACGCCAAGCCCACCAAGGCGGCGAGCAAGACCACCGAGCCCGCCACCGAGACCGCCGGCAAGCGCGACGAGCCGCAGGTCGGCGGCCCCGTCAACACCGAGGACGCGCGCGAGCGGCTCTACGCCTTCCCCGAGCGCAAGGCGAACCTGAGCCGCGCCGACCTCACCGGCCAGCTCGACCGTCTGCTGGCAAAGCGCTTCCCGGGCTACGAGGCCTTCAAGGCCTACGTCGGCGGCATCCTGCGGTTCAACCGCAAGACCATGGAGATGCGCCCCCTGCGCGAGGGCTCGAAGGTCGTGGCCGGCACGGTTCTCGGCCGGGTCGGCAAGACCACCGAGCTCGCGCCGCACCTGCACTTCGCGATCAAGCCGGTCGGCCGGGGCGCGCCCTCCATCGACCCGAAGCCGATCCTGGACGGCTGGAAGCTGCTTGAGGCGACCGCGATCTACCGCGCCGCCGGCGACAACCCGTTCGCCGACTCCGGCGCCTCGGTCGGCCAGATCCTGCTCATGTCGAAGGAGCAGCTCATCAAGCGCGTGCTCAACGACCCGCGCCTCGAGATCTACTCGTGCGGCCGCCAGGACATCCGCACCGGCCAGATCGACCGCCGCGTGCTGGCGATGCTCTCCTACCTGAGCGAACGCGGCTACCGCCTCACGATCACGTCGCTCAAGTGCGGCCACTCGGTCTACACGTCGTCGGGCAACATCTCCCACCACTCGCTCGGCGGGGCCGTCGACATTGCGATGATCAACGGCATGCCCGTCCTGGGCAACCAGGGGCCGGGCTCGATCACCGAGTCGCTCGTGCGCGACATCCTGCGCCTGCAGGGCACCTTGGAGCCCGATCAGGTGATCTCGCTGATGGACTTCGGCGGGCCCAGCTTCGCGATGTCCGACCACCACGACCACGTCCACGTGGGCTACGGCGCCCGCTCCAGCAGCGGCGACGACAAGGGCATCGTCGAGGTTCTCAAGCCCGAGCAGTGGACGCGGCTCATCGAACGCATCGCGGGCATCGAGAACCCGGAGGTCCCGACCACGCCGTCGCGCTGGGCGATCCCGACGAAGAAGGGCAAGAAGGCCGCCGCCAAGAAGCGCGGCAAGGGCCACCGCGCCTCGCCCGCGCACGTCGGCGAGTAACGCTGGCCGAGCGGCCCTTCGGATTCGTCCAGGTCGAGCTCCCCGGTGAGCTCCCGGTCGACGACGGGCGCTATCCCGTGCGCGCCGCCGGAGCGGACCCCGGCGAGATCGAGGCCGTCCTGATCGTGACGACGACCGGTCGCGCGCCCGCGCCCCGCAGGCGCCTGCGCAAGCCCCGTCCCGTACCCGCCGAGCCGTCGGCGCCGCTCACCACCCTCACCGTCGTCGACGCCGAGCCACTCACCGGCGACCCCGAGGCCTGGCTCGCCATTCTGCGCGGCGACGAGGAGGCTCGCAGCGCCTACGTCGAGCGCGCCCTCGCCGTCGTACGGCGCGCCCTGGGGGCGGCGCGCGTCGCCGCCGGGGACCCGAGTCTCGGGGAGCTGCCCGCGGCGCCCACGACCCGCATCGGCTACGCGACCGGCGAACAGCTCGTCGCCGGGAGCTGGGGCGACGCGCTGGCCCTGCCGCGCGACGCGCGCAAGCGCTCGCGAACCGACGCGCTGCGCCCCGGCGAGCGCTTCGCGGCGCTGCTCGGCGGCCGCGAGGAGCCGCTGGCGTGCGAGGAGCTCGTTCTGCGTGCCGCTGCCGACCTCGAGGCGGGGCGCTGGGCCACCGCGGCCGTGCAGGCGCGGGCCGCGGTCGAGGCCCTGCTGGCGGCGCGCGGCGAGCTCGGCGACGGCCAGGAGCGCGACCTGGAGCGCCTCGAGGCCGCTCGGGGCGAACTCGAGCGCTCGGCGACCGAGGCCCTGGGCAACCCCTCCCCCGCCCCGTCCGAGGCCGTCAGGGAGGCCGTGAGGGCCGCTCGGCGCGTGCTCGCCCGCCGCGCCGCGGACCGCTCCTGACTCAGTCCAGCGCCGCCAGGACCGCCTCGAGCTCGTCGACCACGTCGCCCGCGAGCTTCACGGCGGCGTCGGCGTCGTACGGGGTCGGCCCCTTGGTGACGAGCGCCACCTGGCCGCCGCGCTCGAGCGTCGCCGACGGCAGCCCGGCGACCGGGTAGACCTCGAGCGATGACCCGACGCACAGGAGCAGCTCGGCGTGCTCGCAGAGCCGCTCGGCCTCGGCCATCGCCTGCACGGGCAAGAGCTCGCCGAAGAGCACGACGTCGGGCCGGACGTGCCCACCGCACTCGCGGCAGATCGCGACCCCCGCATCGTCGAAGAGCTCATCGACCTCCTCGAGGCGGTAGGACGCCGCGCACTCGTAGCAGGACGACGTCTCGATCGAGCCGTGCACCTCGATCACCCGCCGCGAGCCGGCGCGCCGGTGGAGGCGGTCGATGTTCTGCGTGATCACCGCCTCGAGCAGGCCGCGGCGCTCGAGCTCGGCCAGCGCGCGGTGGGCGGCGTTCGGCTCCTTCGAGCCGAGCATCGCGAAGCGCGGCCGATAGAAGTCCCAGAAGCGCGCGGGATCGGAGCGGAACGCGTCGATGTGCGCGACCTCGAACGGGTCGACCTTCTCCCAGATCCCCTTGCCGGACGTGCGGAAGTCGGGGATCCCCGACGGCACGGAGATCCCCGCCCCGGTGAGCGCCACGGTCGAGCGCGAAGCGCGGATCAGTTCGGCGAGGCGCTCGGGATCGCTGGATGGGTTCGAACCCATGCAGGAAGTTTGACCCCGAGCGCCTGCTGCCCTACTGGCCCTTCCAGTTCGGCTTGCGCTTGCCGAGGAAGGCGCTGATCCCCTCCTTGGCGTCGGCCGTGGCGAACGCCTTCGCGAACGCGGCCTTCTCGGCCTCGATCCCCTCGTCGAGGTCGCCGCGGTTCGAAACCAGCTTGATCTGCTCGGCCGCGAGCGGCGCCTGCCCGGCGAGCCGGCGGGCCCACGCGAGCGCCGTGTCGAACAGCTCGTGGTCGGGCACGACGCGGTTGACGAGCCCGTACTCGAGCGCCTCGCCCGCACTGATCGCGTCGCCGAGGAGGTTCATCTCAAGGGCCTTCAGCGGCCCGACGAGCCGCGGCAGGCGCTGGGTGCCGCCGAAGCCCGGGATGATCCCCAACTTGATCTCGGGCTGCCCGAAGATCGCCGACTCGGCGGCGATGCGGAAGTCGCAGGCCATCGCCAGCTCGCAGCCGCCGCCGAAGGCGATCGAGTTGACGGCCGCGATCGTCGCGACTCGCGTGCTGCCGAGCGACCGCAGTGTGGCGTGCCCGGTGTCGATGAGCTCCTTGCCGGCGGCCTCGTCCATGGTCGTGAACGCCTTGATGTCCGCACCGGCGGAGAAGACGACCGGCACCGCCGAGGCGATCACCAGGGCGCCGATGTCGCCGCGCTCGTTCACGCGCTCCCAGACCGTGGTCAGGTCCTTGATGACCTGGGGCGAGATCGCGTTCATCGGCGGGTTGGCCAGCCAGGCGATCGCCACGTCCCCGCGCGTCTCGAGCTTGACCGTCTCGGTCTGCTCGCCCTCGTCGGGCTGCGGGTAGGCGTAGAAGCCCTGGCCCGACTTCGCGCCCAGGCGGCCCTGGGCGACGAGGCGGCGCAGGGTCACGGGCGGCTTGAAGCGCTCCCCGTGCTTCTCGGCGAGCGCCTCGAGCTTTCCGAGGACGACGTCGAGACCGAGGGCGTCGGCGCACATGAACGGCGGCATCAGGCCGCGGCGAGGGTCCATGCCGGCCCCGGCCATCATGCCCAGGTCGATCTCGCGCACGGTGCAGACACCCTCCTCGAGGATCAGGCACGCCTCGACGAGCGCCTTGAGCGACATGAGCTCGGCGATCTCCTCCGGATCGGGCTCATTCTCACCCTCAAGTTGAGGTTCACCGTTCTCGTAGGTGCCCGAGCCGCCGCTCTTCGCGCCGAGCTTGCCCTCGGCGACCAGCTTCTGGATGCCCTTGTGGACGTAGAAGCTGTCCCCGTAGGCCTCGTTGAGGTGCTCGGCGACGTGCAGGACGGTGTCGAGGCCGAGCAGGTCGACGAGGAAGAACGGCCCCATCGGCGAGACCTTGGCCTCCGTGACGGCCTCGTCGAGCTTGCGGATCGAGAGCCCGCGCTCCTCCTGCGCGCGCCAGATCTCGGCGAGCGAGGACATCAGGATCCGGTTGACGACGAAGCCGGGCACCTCCGCGCACGTGATCGGCTGCTTGCGGATCGCCTGGGCGAAGTTGACCGCGGCCGACATCGTCTCCTCGTCCGTCTCGTCGCCGGCGATGACCTCGACGAGCGGCATCACGGACGCCGGGTAGAAGAAGTGGAAGCCGACCACCTTGTGCGGCCGCAGGGTGGCGTCGCCCATCTCGGTGATCGAGAGCGACGAGGTGTTCGACGCGAGGATCGCATGCCCTGGCGTGACCGCATCCAGCTCGGCGAAGACCTGCTGCTTGATCTCCATGCGCTCCGGCGCGGCCTCGATCACGAAGTCGACGTCACCGAACCCGTCGTAGGTGGTGGTGCCGGTGATCCGGCCCATCACCTCCTCGAGGCGCGCGTCGGCCTGCTCTTGCGTGAGCTTCTCCTTCTGGACGAGCCGGTCGAGCTGGCCCTTGGTGACCTCGCGGGCCTTCGCGAGCCCGGCGTCCACGAACTCCTGCTTGATGTCCTTGAGGACGACCGGGATGTCAGCGGCGGCGATCGCCTGCGCGATCTCGCCGCCCATCGTTCCGGCGCCCACCACGGCGGCTTTCGAGACGAACATTGCCCTCCGTTCCGAGCGGTCGTTTTGCGCCGCGGACGATATCGGTGCGGGCGCTGCCGCACGGCACTTTCAGTCCCCTATCCGTCCACCCCGGGCGGGGATGTCAGGGATCGGCACCAGCTGCCGACACCAGTTGTGTAAGGGGGGCCGCCCGCGCGCGGTCCCTGGGGTAGCCACTGACCAATGAAGGAGGCATTCGTCCGAATGCAGCGACTTCGCTCGCTTTCGCCTGCGTCCATTGCGCTGGCGGCACTTGCCTTGGTCTTCGCCGTCGCGGGCACCGCGACCGCCGCGAAGCTCATCGGCAGCAAGCAGATCCGCAACAACTCGATCCGCAGCGTCGACGTCAAGAACAACTCGTTGACCGGCCAGGACATCAAGAACGGCTCGATCCAGGTCGGCGACCTGGCGCCCGCCGCCCGGCCGCAGGACCCGCCGGCCGAGCCGGAGACCGACCCGCACTGGGGCGTGATCGCGCGCAACACGATCGGCTCACCGGTCACCGAGTTGCGCACCGGCCCGTTCGTGGCCGCCCCCGGCGGTGACGTCGTCGCCCCGCCCTACGGCGACGGCAGCCTCGGGATCGAGGTGATGGCCGGCGAGGGACTGGCAAGCAAGGAGAAGGCCGCCTACGGCAACGAGGTCGACTTCGCCGGGGACAACTTCCTCGAGCTGACCGACATCGGCTTCCACGTGTTCACCACCGGCGAGAACTTCAGCCGCGGTGAACCCATGCCCGTGATCAACATCGAGTTGGACCCGAACCTCGACCTGCCGGGCGCGGACGACTACACCACCGCGACCTGGGTTCCGGACGACGTCGCGGCGGAGCACATCAACAGCTGGAGCCCGTACATCGACGCCACCGCTGACGGCGAGTGGTTTTTGACCGGCGGCGAAGGCACCGCCACGGGCTGCGTCGACGGCTGCTCCTGGACCGAGCTGGTCGAGAAGCTCGACGATGGCGGCGACCCGCCTTCGATCCTCACCCTGGGGGTCGGCAAGGGCCGCGACACCGGTTTCGTGGGCGCGGTTGACGGCCTGCGCGTGAACGACACGATCTACGACTTCGAGCCCGTCGGGGTCGTGGAGCGTCCGGCCGAGGGGTAGTTCCCAAGGCCGATCGGCTAGCGCCCGGGGCCGGCCGCGTGCCGGTCCCGGCGCGCTCAGCCGTAAAGCTCGCGCTTGAGCAGGGTGACCGAGCGGATCACCTCGTCGAAGAACGGCTCGAGCTCACCGCTGAGGCGCTCACGCTCGCGCCTCCCCGCGTCCGTGATCGCGTAGAAGCGCCGCGTGCGGCGGTCCGGGTGCTCCCACTCGCCCTTGATCAGGCCCCGGCTCTCCAGATCGCGGAGCAGCGGGTAGATCGTGTTCGGGTTGACCGAGATCGCGCCCTCGGTGATCCGCTCAATCTCCTCGATCAGCCTGTTGCCGTACGCCGGCTCGCGCTCGATCAGGTGCAGGACGAGCAGCGGGAACACGTCCCGGCGCCGCAGCTCGCCGCCGAAGACGTCCATCGAGCGCCCCGAGGGGCGCCGGGCCGGCCGCTGCGCCCGGGCGCGCGCGACCGCCTCAGCGACGGGCTTGGAGAGCTCCTCGGTCACCGTCCTGAATATAGGCGCGCGCCAGGCCGCGCCGGCTCGTGGCGACGGTGCGGGGACGGGCGTGCGGGCAACACGAAGGGGCCCCCGAGGGAGCCCCTTCGCAACGAGCTTGGCCCTCCCTACCGAGGGCCGCTCTCCCCTTTTAAACCGATGCGCCCGCCGTCTCGGACTCCTTCGCCGCGGCCTCGTTCTGGCGCGCGGCGGACTCGGGCAGCGGCTCCTCGACGTTGCGGCCCATGAGCACCTCCTTGGCGATCACGAGGCGCTGGATCTGCGAGGTGCCCTCGTACAGCTGCATGATCTTCGCGTCGCGCATGAGCTTCTCGACCGGGTACTCCTTGATGAACCCGTAGCCGCCGAAGACCTGCACCGCGTCGACCGTGATCTCCATGGCGGAGTCGGCCGCGAAGCGCTTGGCGTGCGAGCAGGCCAGCGTGTTGCGGACGCCCTGATCGAGCAGCCGGGCGGCCTTCCAGGTCAAAAGGCGCGCCGCCTCGACCTTGGTGGCCATGTCGGCGATCATGAACGAGACCGCCTGGTGCATGGCGATCGGCACGCCGAACTGGACGCGCTCCTTGGAGTACTCGGCGGCGAACTCCATCGCGGCGCGGCCGATGCCGACCGCCATCGCCGCCACGCCCGGGCGGGTGCGGTCGAGCGTCATCATCGCGAGCTTGAAGCCCTTGTTCTCCTCGCCGAGGAGATGGTCGGCCGGGACCTCGGTCTCGTTGAAGGTGACGGTCGCGGTGTTGGACGCCCGCTGACCCATCTTGTCTTCCTTCTTGTCGATCGTGATCGTGTCGTCGCGCGGGACGACGAAGGCCGAGATGCCGCGGTGACCGGCGTCAGGGTCGGTCTTGGCGTAGACCGTGTACCAGTCGGCGTAGCTCCCGTTGGTGATGAAGCACTTGGAGCCGTTGATCACGTACTTGTCGCCGACCTTCTTCGCCGTCGTCTTCATGCCCGACACGTCCGAACCGGCGTCGGGCTCGGTCAGGCAGAAGGAGGCGAGCTTCGGCTCCTCGGTGAGCATCCCGAGGTACTTCTTCTTGATCTCGTGGGAGCCGCCGAGGAGGACCGGCGTCATCGCCAGGCCGTTCGCGGCGAGGCTGGTGCCGATGCCGGAGCACCCCCAGCCGAACTCCTCCTCGATCAGCGCGCCGGAGACGAAGTCCAGCCCGGGGCCGCCGTACTCCTCCGGCACGTGGATGTTCATCAGCCCGACCTCCCAGGCCTTCTCGATGATCTCCTGGGGCCACGTGCCGTCGCGGTCGTACTCCCAGGCGACCGGCCGGATCTCCTTCTCGGCGAAGTTGTGCGCGAGCTCGCGCAGGTCCTTCTGCTCGTCAGTAAGGGTGAAGTCGACCACTGCTTCGAAGCTCCTTTGGTGTGTCGTGAACGAGGACGCAGAGCCCGGCGCCCGTGCCGGCTGCCTCGATTGACTGGTCAGTCAACCACCTTGGCGCGAAGAATAGCGCAAGGAGGCGTACCCTCCGACTGGTGGCGGCGCTCGCGATCACAAGCGGCGAAGCGATCCTGATCGTCTCCCTGATCGCCGTGCCCGTGGCCGCCGTGAGCTTCGCCGTCGGGGCGCGCAACGCGCTCCGGCAGGTCGGCCGCGGCCCGCTCTCGATCGACCAGGACCCGCCGGCCCGCCCGGACCCCTCCGGCCCTGAGGGGCAGCGCGTCCGCGAGGCCGAACTGCGCCAGCTGCTCGAGGGTAAGGCCTACCGGCAGGCGCGGCGCGGCGAGCCCGTGCTCGACGTGGAGGTCGAGCTCGAACGCCTGCTGGCCGACGGCGCCGACCCCCCGCGCCCGCAGGCCGACGACGCGCTGCGCGCGGAGGTGCGCTCCCTCGTGATTGCCCGCAACGAGCGGCGGGTACGGATGGGCAAGGAGCCGCTCGACGTCGACGCCGAGGTCGAGCGCCAGCTCGACGAGCTGCTCTGACCGAGCACCGCAGCCGGAATCGATCTAAGGTGACAGCAGATGGAAGCGTCGGAGCGTGACGAGATCGTGGAGCTCGAGGACCTGCTCGTGCGGCCCGGCGTCTACTTCAACCCGCAGACCGAGGTCGTCGTCGTCGTCGACGACTCGCTGACTGTCGACCGGGAGATCTTCAACATGGAGCGCTACGAGGGGGTCGACTGGGTGCGGATCTCCGACGAGGTCCCGATCGACGAGGACGCCCTTGGTGAGGCCTTCGAGACCTTCCAGACCCATTACCACCCGGGCTCGCGCGGATCGGTGTCGGTGACCGCGCTCGAGCAGGGCGACGAGGAGGAGGACGACGGCGAGGACGGGCAGGAGCCCGGCCGCGAGGACTAGCCGTCGCGGCGCGCGGCGTCGATGAGCCGCGCCGCCGCCTGGAAGAGGCGCTGCCCGGCCTCGGTCTCAGCCGGGTAGCAGGCGCCCCGCCCCCCAGGCGCGTACACGCGCGCCGAGGGCTTGCGGGTCAGGCGACGCCGCCGCAGGTACGCGGCGGCCTCGTCGGCGTAGCCGGCGACGCGGTCGATCACGAAGCGGTGCGGCTTCTGCATCAGGCCGCCTCCCGGGTCGCCGCCGGAGCGGCCTCGGCGCGCAGCTGGCGCAGCGTCGCCCGCATGTCGGCCAGGACGAGCGAGGCCAGCGTGAAGCGGTCGGTCACGGCCACCATCTCGAGCCCGCCGTCGCGCAACATGTACGCCTCCCCGTTCTCGGTGGCCACGTGCGCCTCGACGGCGGACTCGCCCGCCGCGGCGTCGGCGGCCGCGATCAGCTCCCGGGCCGCGGGCTCCCAGGCCGCCGCGTCGCCCGTGGCGGCCAACACGCGGCCTTCGGCCAGCACGGCGCCGCCCCGTACGTCGCGCGAGAGCCCAGTGAAGCGCTCGAGCGCGGCGCGAACCGCGGCGGACGGCGGGCGCGGCGCACCCACGGGGCCGGATCGTTGGTTCGCCGTCACGTCGGCAAACATATAGGCCGTGACGCTGGCCAAAGCCTCGTGGATCACGGTGGTCGTCGTGTGCGCGATCGCCGCCCTGCTGCTCGCGCTCAACGGCTACACCGGCTACTCGATCACCGCGATCGCGGTCGGCCTCGCGGCGGCCGTCAACCTCACCTAGCGCCGCTCGCCCGTCCCCCAGGCGCGTCCGGGCTGGTCGCTCCAGCGCAGGGGGCTGTCGTCCATCGCGCGCTTGGACGACTCGGGCTCCAGGTGGACCAGGACGTCCGCGCCGCCGAGCTCGGCGGCGATCGCGTCGCGCAGCTCGTGCGCGGCCTCGTGGGCTCGCTCGAGCGAGGTCCCGTCGCGGAACTGGACGTGCAGGTCGACGTGCTTGCGGCCCGGCCCACCCCGGGCGCGGAGCTTGTGGTAGCCGACCACCTCCGGGATCGCGGCTCGGGCGATCGCCTCCTCGATGCGGTCGAGCTCCTCCGCCGGCAGGGTCTCGTCCACGAGGACCGCACCGGAGCGCCAGAGGATGCGCACGCCCGCCGCGACGATCGCCGCGGCCACGACCAGGGCGGCGATCGCGTCGAAGGCCGGCGCGCCGGTGGCCTCAACGAGGACCAGGCCGGCCAGCACCCCGAACGACGTGAGCGCGTCGGTGCGCAGGTGCGCCGCGTCGCCCTCGAGCGCGGGCGAGTCCAGCGCCTTGGCGCGCCGGCTGAGGAACGTCGAGACGATCACGTTCGCGACCATCGAGAAGGCGATGACCCCGATGCCGATGCCGAGGCTCTCGACCTCGGACCCGGTCACCAGGCGCCGCGTCGCCTCGTAGACGATGATCCCAGCGCCGACGAGGATCAGCATCCCCTCGATCGCCGCCGCCAGGTTCTCGACCTTGGCGTGGCCGTAGGGATGCTCCTCGTCGGGCGGCTGGTCCGCGCGCCGCACCGATACGAACGCCACGACCGACGCGATCAGGTCGATTCCCGAGTGGATCGCCTCGGTGAGGATCGCGATCGAGCCGGTGATCGCGCCGGCGATCAGCTTGAGCGTGATCAGCAGGGAGTTCGAGACGATCGAGAGCCCGGCCGCCCCTGCCTTCGTGCGGATCACGGGCGCTGCTCCAGGGCCCGCACGAGCGCCCGGGCCGCGCGGCCGCGGTGGCTGATCGCGTGCTTCTCGGCGGGACTCAGCTCGGCCATCGTGCGCTCGTCCCCCGGGCCGGTGTCCGTGGGCACGAAGGCCGGGTCGTACCCGAAGCCGCCGTCCCCCCGGGGCTCGTCGATGAGCGTGCCCTCGCAGCGCCCGTGCACGACGAGCTCGCGCCCGTCGGCGTCGATGTAGGCGAGCGCGCAGACGTAGGCCACGGCGCGGTCGGTGTGGTCGCGCAGCTCGTCGATCAGCAGCTGCAGGTTCTCCTCGTCGCTTGCGCCCTCGCCCGCGTAGCGCGCCGAGCGCACCCCCGGCCGCCCACCGAGGGCGCGCGCCTCGATGCCCGAGTCGTCGGCCAGGGCCGGAAGCCCGGTCGCAGCGCGCGCTGCTCGTGCCTTGATCAGCGCGTTGTCCGCGAACGTCGCGCCGTTCTCCGGCGGCAGCTCGACCGACTCGGGCAGGGGCACGAGCTCGAAGCCGGTGAGGATCTCGCCGAGCTCGCGGAGCTTGTGCTCGTTGCGCGTGGAGACCACGACCCTCATCGGCACATGTTGGCGCGATCCGTGTTGCGGTGGCGCCAAATCCGCTTACGAGCAGGCCTCGAGCTGCGCCTCGTGCAGCTTGGCGATCGCCGGCTCGGCGAGCTCGAGCAGGGTGTCCAGCGAGGCCCTGGAGGCCACGGTGCGCTCGGCGGTCGCCTGGAACTCGACGAGCCCGCCGTCGCCCGTCATCACGATGTTGGCGTCGACCTCGGCGCGCGAGTCCTCGCTGTAGTCCAGGTCGCAGAGGGCCTCGCCGTCGACGATCCCGCAGGAGATCGCGGCGACGCTCCCGGTCAGTGGGTCGCGCTCGATCACGCCGTCGGCGAGCAGCTTGCGGGTCGCGAGCCGCAGCGCCACCCAGCCGCCCGTGATCGACGCGCAGCGCGTACCCCCGTCGGCCTGCAGGACGTCGCAGTCCACGTAGATCGAGATCTCCGGAAGGGCCTCGAGATCCACGACGCCGCGCAGCGAGCGCCCGATCAGCCGCTGGATCTCGGTGGCGCGGCCGTCCGGGCGGCCGCGCTTCGAGTCGCGCTCCTTGCGCTCGCCCGTCGACGCGGGCAGCATCGCGTACTCAGCGGTGACCCAGCCGCGGCCGGTCCCCTCGAGCCAGCGCGGCACCGAGGTCGAGGCGGACGCCGTGCAGATCACGCGGGTCTCGCCCTGCTCGTACAGGCACGAGCCGGTGGCCGTGCGCACGAAGCCCGGCTCGATGTTGACCGGCCGCAGATCGCCGGGGCCGCGGTCATAGCTCCTGGTCACCATCGGCAGGGCAGTGTGGCAGACCGGCTGGGCCCGCCGCCGCCGCGCGCGACGACGGCAGCGGGCCGGCGCTCACTTGAACGTGATCGCGTTGACCGCGGACCGGATCTTCTTGACGATCGTCTCGGCGAGCTCCAATCCTTCCTGGCCCTGAAACCCCTTCATGGCGGCCACCATGCCCACCATCAGCAGGGAGACGAGGAGGATGAGGCCCACGTACTCGACCGTGCCCTGACCGCGCTCGCTTGCGGGTGGGGCGGCGAGCAGGCGGGCGTGGACGCGTGTTGCGAGGCTGCGCACTGACGCTCCTTTCACTCGGGTTGCGCCGCGATCGTGCGCGACCCCGGCACACGCAACAAGGCGCGAAAGTGGCGACTTGCGCGCGGGCCGCGCGCAAGACCCGCGCCATACGGCGCACGCTCCGCTGCAGTGATTAAAGTGCGCGGCCGTGGGACGACGGCGATTCAGCCTGCGCCGCCGCAAGGACGACGGCGATCAGCCCGCAAGGGAGGAGCGGGGCGAGGCTCCGGCGAGCGCGCCGGACGAGCGCCCGACGACCGACGAGAAGGCGCGCGGCTCCGTGCCGCCGCCCTCGACCTCGACTCCCCCTCCCAGCGCGTCGAGCGAGCCGCCGACCGAGGTTCAGCCGAAGCCCTCGGCGGAGCCGTTCGACCAGGCCGCGGAGGAGCAGGCGAAGAGCTCAGAGCGGCCCGAAGGCCAGAGGCGCCCCTCGACCTCCGAGTGGCGCCTCGACGACGGCGGCGACTCCTCGCCGCTGGACCCCGACGTCTGGCCGAAACCGAAGTCGCGGGCCGAGGAGGAGCCGTCGGCGAGCGCGTGGTCGGCAGGCACTCAGGAGGCGAGCGAGGAGAAGGGGTCGGACGAGCCCGCGAGCTGGGCGCCGCCGGGCGAGGGGCCCGCAAAGCAGCCGGAGCCGACGACGTCCGCGTGGGCGCCGCCGACCGGAACGGAGGACCAGACCCGGGTCCTGCCAGCCGCGGGTGAGGCCGACGGGGACGCCGAGGGCACCGAAGATGAGGACGGCGGCAGCGGTCCGCGCCTCGCGGACAGCCCGCTGCCGAGCGCGGCACGGGAGCCGGTGGAGGCACCGGAGAGCCTGAAGCACGCGGGTACCGCGCCGACGGCGCCCACGGACGAGGAGCTCCCCGACGACCAAAGGCCCGCCCAGCCCGAGGAATCCGCCGAGGCCGAGGAGCCCGCCGAGCCCGCCGCGGAGGATCCCGCGGTCGCCGCCTGGGCGCCGCCAGGCGAAAAGGAGGCGCAAGCCAAGCCGCCAGCGGAGGAGGCTCCGGCCGAGGCCGCCGCCGCGGCGAAGTCCGCCGAGCCCAAGGCGCCCGCTGAGCCCGGGCAGTCCGCAGCGGAGGAGAAGCCGGCCGAGCCCACCGGGCCCACCGCGGAGGCGCCCTCCGCGGAGCCGCAGGGGGAGGCGCAGGCGAAGCCCGTCGCCGAGGAGCGCTCCTCCGACACGGCCGAGCGCATCGCCGTCGCCGCGGCGTCAGCCGCGCGCGAGGCCGAGCAGCGCGCCATCGAGGAGATCGAGGCGCTGGAGGAGAACCTCGCCACGGCGAAGCGCGAGGCGGAAGAGCGAATCAGCGCGCTGGAGCAGCGCCTGCGGGCGGCGGAGGAACGCGCCGCGCAGGCCGAGCGGCGCGCCCGCGAGGCCGAGGGCGCGGCGCAGGGGGCGCGCAGCGCGAAGGAGCTTGAGGACGAGGCGCGCGCGAACGCGGCCAAGTGGCTGCGGCGCCAGGTGGAGGATTTGCGCCGCCAGGCGGACCGCCGGCTCGCCGAGGAGACGGACAAGGTCCGGCGCGAGACCGAGGCCCAGGTGCGCGCGAAGCTCGAACAGGAAATCCGCGCCGACGCCGAGCGCCACCTGAGCGCCGAGCTCGAGCGCGTCCGCAAGGAGGCCGAGGAGAAGATCCGCGCGGCGCGCGCGCAGGCGCAGCCTCAGCCCGCCGAGGCACCCGCGCCGCCCCCAGCTCCCGCTCCGGCGCAGGCGGCGGCCGCGTCGACGGCGGCGGGCGCCGACACCGCGCTCCAGGAGGCGCTCGCCCAGCTGCGCGAGGCCGAGGCGCGCGCGACCGCCGCGAAGCGGGCGCAGACCGAGGCCGAGCGCCGCGCGCGCGAGGAGGCCGACGCGCGGGTCGCCGCGGAGACCGCCGATCTGCGCCGCGAACTCGAGACGCTGCGCGCCAGCGTCGAGGAGCGCATCCGCGAGGCCGAGGAGCGGGCGCGCGCCGAGGCCGAGGCCAAGGCGCAGGCCGAGGCGGAGGAGCGGGCCCGCCGCGCCACCGAGCAGGCCCGGCGCGAGGTCGAGGACCTCGCCCTGCAGTCGGCCGAGACCACGCGCAAGCAGCTTGAGGAGCGCCTGCGCGCCGAGGCGGAGGAGCGCGCCGCGGCCGAGATCGAGCGCGTCCGCAAGGAAGCCGAGGAGCGCACGCGCAAGGAGGTCGAGGCCGCCCGAAAGGCCGCCGAGGACCGCTTCGCTGCGGAGCTGCGGGCGCGCACCGCCGAGCTTGAGGCCGAGCGCGAGGAGAAGACCCGGATCATCGAGGAATCCGACGAGCGCCTGCGCGAGATCGAGCAGCGCGCGCTCGCCGCCGCCGACCGGGTCGCGGCCGCCGAGCAGGAGCTCGCCAAGGAGGCCGAGCGCCTGCGCGAGATGGCCGAGAAACGCATCGCCGAGGAGACCGAGAAGGCGAAGCGGGCGGCCGCCGCGGCCGCCGACGCGCGCGTGCGCGATCGCGAGCGTGAGCTCGCGCAGGCGCGGGCCGCCGCCGCCAAGGCGGAGGCCGAGGCCAAGGAGCGCGCCGAGAAGGCCGCGCAGGAGGCCAAGGAGGAGATCGAGCGGATCCGCAACGAGGCGGACCGCCGCGTCGCCGACGCCGCCGCCCAAGCGCGCTCCCAGACGGAGGAGCGCGTCCGCGCCGAGGAGACGAAGCGGCGCGAGGAGGAGCTCGCGAAGGCGCGCGAGGAGGCGGCCGCCGAGCGCGAGCAGACGATCGAGCGCGTCCGCGCCGAGGCGGAAGCGAAGGCCGAGGAGCGCGTCCGCGCTCTCCAGGAGGAACTCAACACTGCGCGCGCGGAGCAGGCCAAGGCCCTAGCCGAGGCGGAGCGCCTCGCGCAGGCCGCGGAGGACCGGGCCCGCGAGGCGGAGGCCGCCGCGGCGCGCACCTCCGTGGAAGCGCGCACCGCCGCCTCCGCGTGGCTGCGGGCGCAGGCGGACGCCCTGCGCAAGGAAGGCCGGCTCGCCGCGAAAGCTGAGGCGCGCGCCGAGGTCGAGCGGGCCGAGGAGAAGATCACCAAGGCCCACGAGATGCGGCTGGCAGAGGAACTGGAACGCGTGCGCAGCGAGGCCGAGTCGCGGCTGGTCCGCGAGGTCGCGGCAGCCCGCGAGGCGGCGGAGCAGGAGGTTCGGGAGCAGTTCCGCGCGCGCGAGGAGGAGCTGGTGCGCGAGCGCGCCGCGATCGAGGGCGAGCTTGCCGCCACGCGGCGCCAGCTCGAGGAGGCGCTCGAGCGCGCCAGCGCCGCGGAGCGCCGCGCCGTCGAGGCCGAGATGATGGCCCGCCAGGAGATCGCCCGCGAGCGCGAGCTGCGCTTCCGCGAGGCCGAGAAGCGGATCGGCTCGGTCGTGGAGCGCGCCGGCAGCGCCACCGAGCGCGCCCGCTCCGCGAGCCTCGACCCCTCGCCGAGCAACGGCGACACCGGCGACGCCGAGCTCGACCCGCCCGAGTGGGTGTCTGAGGGCAGCGAAGGCGATGGGGACGACGGTGCGTCCGCCGCGGTGAGCGTGCCCCCTCCGCAGGTCGAAAACGGCTCGGAATCGGGCAAGGCTAAGGCTGAACCTGAACCTGAGGCTATGCCTGAGAAACCGCTTGATGATGCGGATCAAAAGCAGCCTGAGCCTGACGCGGAGGCCAAGGGGGAGGAAGCGCAGGCCGAGGCGCCAGAGATCGCCGCGGAGGCCGAATCAGAGGCCGCCGAAGGCGCCGACGAGGAGCCCGAGGACGCCGACGAGGCTCCGCAGAGGCCGGACGAGGCGCCCGAGGACGCCATCAGCCTGAACTCCGCGACGTTCGAGGAACTGCGCGAGCTCGGGATGTCGGTCACGCAGGCGAAGCGCGTGATCAAGCGGCGCGAGGAAGAGGGACCGTTCACGCACGTCGACCAGCTCGACGAGGTGCCGGGCTTCCCGAAGGCGTTCCTGACGCGCGTGAAGAAGCGCTTGGTCCTGTAAGCGGCCGGGACCGCTAGCCGAGCCAGCGCGGGTGCAGGCGCTCGCGGAACGGGCGCGCGGGCTCCTCGGGGATGTGCGCGGGGACCTCGGGCGCGGCGATGCCGTCGAGCGTCGCCAGCACCGAGCCAGCGAGCGCGTCATGGTCGTAGCCGCCCTCGAGGCAGACGAGGAGCGGCGCCCCGACGTCGGCCGCGGTCGCGGCCATGAGCGCTGCCATGCGCCGGTAGGAGTCCGTCTCGAGGCGCAGCGAGGCCAGCGGGTCGCTGCGGTGGGCGTCGTAGCCGGCCGAGATGATCACCAGACTCGGCTCGTACGCGCGGATCACCGGGGCGACGACGTGCGCGAGCAGGGCCAGGAAAACGTCTTCCCCGGTACCCGCGGGGACCGGCATGTTGATCGTGTAGCCCTCGCCCTCCCCCTCTCCTTGAAAGCCTGCGGGCCCGGTGCCCGGATAGAGGGGCCACTCGTGGATGCTCGCGTAAAGGACGTCGGCGCGCTCGCGGAAGATCGCCTCGGTGCCGTTCCCGTGGTGCACGTCCCAATCGAGGATGAAGACCCGCTCCGCACCACCGACAGCGAGGGCGTGCTCCGCGGCCACGGCGGCGTTGTTGAACAGGCAGAAGCCCATCGCCTTGGCGCGCTCGGCGTGGTGGCCCGGTGGGCGCAAGCCGCAGAACGCCGTCCGCGCATCCCCGGCGAGCAGGCGCTCGGCCGCCTCGCAGGCTCCGCCGGCCGCTCGCAGCGCCGCCTCCCACGACCCCCGCGAGACCACGGTGTCGAGGTCCAGCAGGCCGCCGCCCGCCAGCGAGAACTCCTCGATCTCCCGGACGTGCCGAGACGAGTGCGCGCGCTCGAGCTGCTCTCGGGTAGCCGGCGGGGCCTCGCGCACGTCGAGCCCCTGCCACTGGCGATTGCCCAGCGCCGTCTCGATCGCCCGCAGCCGCGCGGCGTTCTCGGGGTGCGGGCCCGTCTCGTGGTCGAAGCAGGCGGGGTGTCGGAAATAGAGCGTCACGGCTCTCGTGGCGCCTCGTGAGTACGGTACCCGGCCGTTGCCCCGAACATCTGCCGAGCATATGAGCCCGAGCGCTGACGTGGTCGTCGTCGGCGGGGGCGCAGCGGGCCTGCACGCCGCGCTGCGCGCCGCCGAGGCGGGCGCGCAGGTGACGCTGATCTCGCGCAAGCCGCTGCACGAGAGCTCGAGCTACTGGGCGCAGGGCGGGCTCGCCGCGGCGCTGTCGCCCGACGACTCCCCAGCCCGCCACGCCCAGGACACGCTCACCGCGGGCCGCGGGCTGTGCCGCACGGCCGCGGTCGAGGCCCTCGTCGAGGAGGCCCCCGAGGCGGTCGAGTGGCTGATCCGAAACGGCGTGCGCTTCGACCCCGACGAGAGCGGCCAGCCGGCGCTGGCGCTCGAGGGCGGCCACATGGCGCGCCGCATCGTGCACGCGGGCGGCGCCCAGACCGGCCGGGCCATCACCGCGCGGCTCGCCGAGCTCGCGGCCGCGCACCCGAGCATCGAGGTCGCGGACGAGACCTCGGCGCTCGCACTGTGGAGCGACGGCGAGCGCTGCTACGGCGTGGTTACCGACCGCGGCAACGTGGCCGCGCCCGCGACCATCCTCGCCACCGGCGGCGCGGCGGCGCTCTGGCAACGGACGACCAACCCCTGGGGTGCGATCGGCGCCGGCCTAGTGCTCGCCCACGTCGCGGGCGCGGAGCTCGCCGACCTGGAGTTCTGCCAGTTCCACCCCACGGCGCTCGCCATGCCCGGGACCGAGCACGACGGCAAGCTGATCACCGAGGCGATCCGCGGCGAGGGGGCGCGTCTCCTCGACGCGTCGGGCGAGCGCTTCACGGACGAGCTCGCCCCGCGCGACCAGGTCTCGGCCGCGATCCTCGACCGCATGGAGGCGGACGGCACCGACCACGTGCTCCTCGACCTCGGGGGCATCGACCCCGACCGCTTCCCCAACGTCGCCGCGACGCTCGCCGAGGCCGGGCTCGAATTCGGGCGCGATCCGGTGCCGGTGGCGCCCGCGGCGCACTACCTGATGGGAGGCATCCTCACGGACCTGGACGGGCGAGCGTCGCTACGCGGTTTGTACGCGGTCGGCGAGTGCGCCTGCACGGGGCTCCACGGCGCGAACCGGCTCGCCTCGAACTCGCTCACCGAGTGCTTCGTGTTCGGGCGCCGCGCGGCGCTCGCCGCGGCCCGCGAGGAAGCGGCGGGACCAGGCCCGGACGAGGTGAGCTGGCGCTTCGACCCGCCGACCGTCGAGACGCGCGCCGCAGTGTGGCGTTGCGCAGGGCCGCGGCGGGACGCCGCCGGCCTGCGCCAGCTGCTCGAGGACCCCTACCCCCTCGCCAGGCTGATCGCCACGGCCGCGCTAGCGCGCGAGGAGTCACGCGGCGCCCACCGGCGCGCCGACTTCCCCCTGCCCGACCCCGAGCTCGACGGCACGCACATCGTCGTGACGCCAGAGGGAACCGTCCGCCAGGAGCGCTGGCTCTAGAGCGGTCGTACATCTCCGTATCTCCATCGATCGGAGGAGTTTTGGCTCCTTCGATCGATTAACAAACGCTTAACGAAAGAACCTTGCGCGTTCATGCGACCGGAGGCACAATCGCCTTGCCTTTCGAGAGGAGCACGGCAAGGAGCCGGTCCGCGGGGGGCTTGGGTAGGAACGATTAGGAGGGTACGAAAGGACATGTACCGCTTCAGCCGATCGATCTATCGGGCGCTTGCGCCTCATGTGATCGGAGATGAGCAGGACGACTCGCTCGCTCGCAACCGCCAGGCCGTCCTGGAGGCCTGCGAGGAGACGATCCGTCGTCTGACCGTTGACGGCCGCTACTTCGCCCGGCCGGCCCGCACGCTGTTCAACGACGTGCGCATGTATTTCTCGATGCAGGACCAGCAGCGCGTCTGGTGCGTGATCGAGCGCAATCTGGCGATCGCGCAGCAGTTCCTCGAGGAGATGCCCGAGCTGCTGGACCTCGAGGGCCAGCCGCGCGAGTGCCGCGCGCATACGCGCAAGGGCACCCCGTGCCAGCGCGAGCCGCTGCCGGGCCGCGACTACTGCCCGTCGCACAAGCACCTCGAGGAGACCTTCGAGGCCGCGGAGATCGAGTTGTCGCAGTTCGAGCGCGACCTCGACCGCGACCTGGTGCCGGCTTAGGGGCCAAAGGGGTGCGCCCGCTCGGGCGCTGATCGGGACAGGTGCGCCGGAAGCCCGGCCGTGAGAGCGGCCGGGCTTCCGCTTTCTGCCTGGCGACATTGCGCTTGGCGTTCCGGGAAGCCTTAACCGCGAAGTCGCGGGGGCCGATCTCGCGAAGTCGCGTTCAGGGGCTCCTGGGGAGCCTCAACCGCGATCTCGCGCGGAGGGCGTTGGCGAGTTCACGAGTAGGCTTCGCGCGTGCTGCTCGGGGTTGACGTAGGTGGGACCTTCACCGATGCCGTCCTGTTCGACGGGTCCGAGCTGCATACGGGTAAGGCGCCCACCACCCCCGACGACCAGGCGCGCGGGGTGATGGCCGCGGTCGAGCAGGTGCTCGCGAGCGCCGGTGCGGCCCCCGAGGACGTGCGCCGGTTCGCACACGGGATGACCGTCGGCACGAACGCCCTGCTCGAGCAGCGCGGGGCGCGCACCGCGCTCGTCGCCACGGCCGGGTTCGAGGACGTGATCGAGATCGGGCGCCAGGCGCGCCCGTCGCTCTACCGCCTGTGCGAGGCGCCGCCCACGCCGCTCGTGCCGCGCGAGCTGCGGTTCGGCGCGCGCGAGCGCGTCGGGCCGGACGGGGTCATCGCGCCCCTCGCGGACGCAGAGGCGGAACGCGTCGCCGCGCTCGCCGCGGAGGCGGGGGTCGAGTCGGTGGCGATTTCGCTGCTCTTCAGCTACGTCGACGCCGCTCACGAGGAGCGCCTCGCCCGGGCGATCGCGCGGCGCCTCCCCGGTGTCCACGTCTCGGCCTCGCACCGCGTGCTGCCGCGCTTTCGCGAGTACGAACGCACATCGACGACGGTGATCGACGCGTACCTCGCCCCGCTTCTCGGTCGCTACCTGCGCTCGCTGTCGGAGACCGCGCGCGCCGCCGGGCTGCCCGCGATCGAGGTCATGAAGTCGTCGGGCGGCGCGGTCGACGCCGCCGAGGCGGCGGGCGGCGGCGCCTGGAGCGTGCTCTCCGGGCCCGCCGGGGGTGCCGTCGGCGCCAGCCTGATCGCCCGCCTCTCCGGCGACGGCAGCGCGCTCGGGCTCGACATGGGTGGCACGTCCTGCGACGTGTGCGTGGTCGAGGACGGCGCCGTGCGCCTCACGGACACGCGCCAGATCGAGGGGCGCGTGATCCAGCTCCCCATGGTCGACGTCCACACGGTCGGCGCAGGCGGCGGCTCGATCGCCTGGCGCGACCACGGCGGCGCGCTGCGCGTCGGCCCGCGCTCGGCGGGCGCCGACCCAGGGCCCGCCTGCTACGGGCGCGGCGGAACCGAGCCGACGGTCACCGATGCCAACCTGGTGCTCGGCCGGCTCGCCGCCGACACGAAGCTCGCCGGCGGCGTCGAGCTCGACGCCGAGGCCGCGGAGCGGGCGATCGCGAGGCTCGCTGGCGAGCTGGGGCTGAGCGCGCTCGAGACGGCCGAGGGCATCGTCCGCCTCGCCGACCAGGAGATGGTTCGCGCGCTGCGCGTCGTCACCGTCGAGCGCGGCGTCGACCCGCGCCGCTTCGCGCTCATGCCGTTCGGGGGCGCGGGCCCCGCGCACGCCGCCGCCATTGCCGAGGAGCTTGGAATCGAGCGCATTCTCTGCCCGCGCGCGGGCGGCGTGCTCTCCGCCCTGGGCCTGCTCGCCGCCCCGCGCCGGCGCGACGCCTCGCGCACGGTGATGCTCTCGGGCGCCGACTTCGAGCGCGCCCGCATCGCCGGGATCGTCGAGACGATGCGCGCCGAGCTCGCCCCCGGGATGGAGGACGCCGATGTCGAGTGCGGGTACGAGCTGCGTTACCGCGGCCAGGCGTTCGAGCTCCCGGTCGCCGCCGGGCCCGCCCCGGACCCGGCCGAGCTGCGCGCCGCGTTCGACGCCGAGCACGAGCGCCGCTACGGGTTTCACGACCCCGACGCGGAGATCGAGCTCGTCCACGTGAACGTCGCCGTCGTCGAGCGCGGCCCCGAGCCCCAACCGCGCGCCGCCGCCGACGAGCCCGAGCGCACCGCGCGCCGCGTGCGCATGGGAGGCGAGTGGGTCGAGGCCGAGGTCTTGCGCGGCGAGCTTCCGGCCGGCCTCAGCGTCTCCGGCCCCGCGGTCCTCGAATTGCCCGAGACGACCATGGTGCTGCCGCCCACCTGGCACGCGCGGGTCGACGAGCACGGCACGATCGCCGCGGAGCGCCGCCGATGAGCGCCATCGACCCGATCACGCTCCAGGTGATGGCCGGCGCACTGCGGTCGATCTGCGACGAGATGGGCGCCGTGCTGGTCCGCGCGGCGCACTCCCCCAACATCAAGGAGCGCCGCGACTGCTCGACCGCGCTCTTCGACCGCCACGGCGAGCTCGTCATGCAGGCCGAGCACATCCCCGTGCACCTCGGATCGATGCCGGACGCGGTCGCAGCGGTGCTGGGGAAGGAGCATCGTCCCGGCCGCGCGTGGGTGCTGAACGACCCGTTCGCCGGCGGCACCCACCTCCCCGACATCACCGTGATCACCCCCGTCTTCGCCGACCGGGAGCTCCTCGGCTTCGCGGCGAGCCGTGCGCACCACGCCGACGTGGGCGGCCCCACGCCCGGGGGCATGCCATCTCACTCCACCCGCCTCGAGGACGAGGGCCTCGTGATCCCACCCCAGCCGATCGATGACGAGGGCCTGCGCGAGCTCGCCGGGCGCATGCGCACCCCGGCCCAGCGGCTCGCCGACCTGCGCGCGCAACTTGCCGCGAACGCGGTCGGCGTGCAGCGCCTCGGGACCCTGGTCGAGCGCGAGGGCCGGGCCGGCGTCGAGGCCGCGATGGCCGCGATCCTCGACTACGCCGAGCGTCGTACCCGCGCGCGCCTGGCCGCCCTTCCCGACGGCTCGTGGGAGGCGAGCGACGTGCTCGAGGGGGGCGCGCACGGCGAACTCGACATCGAGCTGCGCGTGCGCGCGACGATCGCGGGCGACGAGCTGGAGCTCGACTTCGCGGGCACCGCCGAGCAAGTCGACGGCAACCTCAACTGCCCGCTCCCGGTCACCAAGTCGGCGTCGTTCTTCGCCGTCCGCGTCCTCATCGACCCCGACGCCCCGCCCTCCGCCGGCGCGCACCGGCCGGTGACCGTCCGCGCGCCGGAGGGCAGCGTCGTCAACGCGCGCCCGCCCGCCGCCGTGGCCGCGGGCAACGTCGAGACCTCGAGCCGCGTCGCGGACCTCGTGCTCGCCGCGCTCGCCGAGCCCGCCGGCGGACCGGCGCAGGGCCAGGGGACGATGAACAACCTGACGCTGGCCAACGAGCGCTTCACCTACTACGAAACGATCGGCGGCGGCCAGGGTGCCTGCGCCAACGCCGACGGGCCCTCGGCCGTGCACGTGGCGATGTCGAACACGCTGAACACGCCGATCGAGGCGCTCGAGACCGAGCTGCCGGTGCGCGTGGCCGAGCTCGCCGTGCGGCGCGGCAGCGGCGGCGCGGGGCGCCACCGCGGCGGCGAGGGCATCGTGCGCGAGCTGATCGCGCTCGAGCCCATGTACTTCACGCTGATCACCGAGCGCCGCCGGATCGCCCCGCGCGGCCGCGACGGCGGCGCCGACGGCGCGCCCGGGCGCAACTTCCTGAACGGCGAAGAGCTGCCCGCGAAGGCGTCGGGCAGCCTCGCCCCGGGCGACCGGCTACGCATCGAGACCCCGGGCGGCGGGGGCCTCGGGCCCCCCGAACCCCGCCCCTAGGGCCGCTTCCGCGCGCGCGATTCACCGGCGCGGACCCCGCGAAGCGCCGCTTTCGAGCGGGTTTCCGGGCCTCGCAACATCGCTCACAAACTTGGCAAATCGCGCTTTGTCGCGTATTCTGCACCGCGTTGCTCCGGTGCGCCTGGCGCGATACGTGGGCGCTGGGCCGGAGCCTTCTGCCCCTACTACTTCCCCGACCCCTTTTGCCTATGCCGATTGCCTTCAAGGAGTGGGCCGTCACAGTGCGCGCGCTGTCCGAGGGTGAGCAGCTCATCACCCTGCGCAAGGGCGGCATCCGCGAAGAGGACAAGCACTTCGAGATCGAGCACGAACGTTTCTTCCTCTACCCGACCTTCGATCATCAGCGCAACGACCTCGTGCGCGAGTCGCACCACCCGGAGCTGCGGCGGGCGCTCGAGGAGGGCGTCTGGGGCGACGAGGAGCCGTCGCCGCGGGCACTGCTCCAGGACGGCGGCATCCCGCAGCCCGATCGCGTCCGCATCCGGGCCTGGGCGGAGATCGCCGATCACTGGACGACCGAGGACCCGCGTGTCGTCGCGGACCTCTCCCCGTTCCACGTCTGGACCCCTGACTACGCGCTCAAGCGTCTGCGCTGGAAGCGGCGCCACCCGCTGCACGTGCTGCTTCTGCGCGTGCACCGGATCCCGCGCCCGGTCACGGTACGCGTCCGCGACGAGTACCACGGCTGCCGCTCCTGGGTTGAGATCGACCGCGACCTGCCCTTCGAGGGCACCCCGGTGATGGCGGACGAGGAGTTCGAGCGCGCCGCCGAGGCGATTCGCTCGATCGTCACGGAGTCGTCCGCGCCGGTCCTCGCTTGACCGGGCCGGACGGCGGCTCCACCGCATCGCTCGAGGCGCTGATCGCCACCGCGCGCCGCGCCCTCGTGCTCGGCATCGGCGGGGGCGGCGACGCCGTGGGCGCGCTCGCGGTGGCGCGCCGGCTCGAGGCGCGCGGCCTGGAGTTCGTGCTGGGCGGCGTCGCCTGGGAGCGCTTCGCGGTCGATCCCTACCCCGGCCCCCGGCCGCTCGCGCACATCCAGGGCGGTGAGCGGGTGGCCGAGACCGCGCTGCTCATCGATCCCGCCGAGGGCGCGCGCACCCCGGAGGGCGTGCACTTCTGCGAGTCCCGCATGGCGGGGTTTTTGGGGTCGCCCACCGTGCTGATCGACATCACCGCCGGCCCCGAGGGCGCCTCCGCCGGCATCGAGGCGGCCGCCGCGCGGCTCGGCTGTGACCTCGTCGCCCTCGTCGATATCGGCGGCGACGCGATCGCCGAGGGCGGCGAGCCCGGGCTCGCGAGCCCCCTCTGCGACGCGGTGATGATCGCCGCCGGCGCAGCCCTCCCCGCGGCCCGGAGCCGGTTCCTCGCCGTGCTGGGCGCGGGCTGTGACGGCGAGCTCACGCCTCGCGAGGTCAGCGCCCGCGTCGCCGCGCTCGCCCGCGCGGGCGCCTGGCTGGACACCTTGGGCGTGAGCGGGCCGATCGCCGAGGAGATCGAGCGGGCCGCGACGACCGCGGTCACGGAGGCGAGCCTGCTGGTCGCCCGCGCCGCCCGCGGCGCGGTGGGCGAGACGGAGATCCGCGGGGGCCTGCGCACCGTCGAGCTCGGCCCGCTCGCAGCGCTGGCGTTCTGCTTCGACCTCGAGCGCGCGCTGGCCGAGTTGCCCCTTGTTCGCGCCGTCCAGGGGGCCGCGGACATCGAGGACGCGCGGTCCCGGCTCGAGGTCCTCGGCGTGCGCACGGAGCTCGACTACGAGCGCGACCGGGCCCGGGCCGCGGGCTGAGCACCCGGCGCCGCGCTTATACTCGCCGGAAGGAGTCGCCAAGGAGGGCGACGTGCGGTCCCGGGCAGGGGCCCAGAGAGGAGGAAGGGATGTCTCGTTCGTTCTTGGCCTGGCTGGTGGCCCTCGCTGCCCTGGCGGGACTTGCCGCACCGGCGGCCGCCGCGCCCCCGCCGCCCGGCGACTACCAGGACAACGACTACGGCGGCTTTCGCAACGTGATGCCACCCGGCCAGAACGGGTTCGCTTCGGCAGTGGACATCTTCACCTTCCTCGGCCAGGGGATCCGCCCGCCCCACAGCGCCGACCAGCTCCCGCTCTACGCGAACCTCGTTTACGAGGGCGCGAACGTAAGCGACGCCGAGCTGGACGAGTTCTTCAAGGACGCGAGCTTCGGCGTCCCGCCCGGGGTGGGGAGCCAGACCGAGAACCCCAACTGCGCGATCACCACGCCCCCGTCGGCGAACTCGCCGCACTGCGACGACGTGACGATCGTGCGCGACGACACCTGGGGCGTGCCGCGGATCTACGGCGCGAACCGCGCGGCGCTCATGTTCGGCATCGGCTACGCGACGGCGCAGGACCGCCTGTTCACCATGGACGTCCAGCGGCACGCCGGCCGCGCGGAGCTCTCCTCGTTCCTCGGCGGCTCCAACCGCGGCGCCGACCGGTCGATCTGGCGCAGCGCCCCCTACACCGACGACGACCTCTGGCTCCAGTTCGAGCGCATGGACGACCTGTACGGGTCCGACGGGGCGCAGGTGCAGGAGGACGTGCGCAACTACACGGACGGCGTGAATCAGTACATCGCCGAGGCCCG
>DATCLC010000121.1:0-81905 GCA_036564135.1 Solirubrobacterales bacterium | reverse complement strand
CGCGGGCAGCTCCTGCTCGAGCTCGAGCACCGGCGCGAACAGATCGCCGTGCTCGGCGATGCGGGCGAGCACGTCGGCGGCCTCGAAGCGCAGCTCGAGCTCGTCGTTCGCGCAGGCCTCGACCTCCTCCCACAGCAGCGGGGTCGAGATCGTCGGGCGCTCGCGGGCGCGCAACGAGTAGGCGGCTACGGTGGTCTTCGAGCGCGTGTTCTGGCTCCAGTCGACGAGCACCTTGCCGACGCGCAGCTTCTTCGTCATGCGCGAGACCACGAGGTCGGGCTCGGCCCGCTCGAGCGCCTGCGCGACGGCGTGCGCGAAGGGCTTGGTCTGCTCGTAGGTGACGTCGGTGTTCAGCGGGACGTAGACCTGGATGCCCTTCGAGCCCGAGTTCTTGGGGAACGACTCCATGCCGATCGAGTCGAAGAGCTCGCGGACGCGCAGGGCGACCACGCAGCACTCGCGGGTGCCCGCGGGCTCGCCGGGGTCGAGGTCGAAGACGAGCGCCGTCGGGCGCTCCATGTCGTCGACCTTCGAGAGTGAGGGGTGGAGCTCGAGCGCGGCGAGCTGGGCGAGCCAGATCAGCGTGGGCTTGTCGTCGCAGACGACGAAGTCGATGACGCCGGCGCGGTCCATGCCGACGGGCTCGGAGCGCACCCAGTCGGGGGCGCCGCGCGGCTTGCGTTTCTCGTAGAAGCGCTCGCCGTCGACCCCGTCCGGGAAGCGCACGACGGTGAGCGGCCGGCCGGCGAGGTGGGGGAGGATCGTGTCGGCGACCTGCGCGTAGTAGGAGATCGCCTCACCCTTGGTCGTCCCCGACGCAGGCCACAGCACCTTGTCGAGGTTCGAAAGGGAGAGGGTGCGGCCCTCTACTTCGACTTCGCGCCGCTCTTCGCCCGCGATCGTTTGCTACCCGAGCTCTTGCTCCCGTTGGAGGAAGCGGTCGACTTCTTCTTGCTGGCGGACCGCGCGCGGCCCTTCTTGGGCGACTGGGACTTCTCGCTGCCCGCGCCGAGGGGTTCGGAGCGCACGGCGGCGAGGCTCTCCTCGAGCGCCGCCATGAGGTCCGGCGCGCGCGTCGGCTTGGGCGCCTCGGCCTCGGGCGCCTCGACGGTCTCACCCTTGGCCTTGCGCTCGATCAGGGCGAGGAGCTCCTCGCGGTACTCGTCCTTGTAGGCGGTTGGGTCGAACTCGGAGCTCAGCGAGCTGATCAGCTGGCGCGCCATCTCGACCTCCTGCTTGCGCGGCTTCTCCGCGCCCTCGGTGACCTGCTCGACGATCTCGTCGGGCGATACCACCTCGTCGGCGAAGCGCATCGTCGCCATCAGCAGGACGCCGCCGGACGCGCGGATCGCGGCCAGGTTCTCCTTGTTGCGGAGCACGAAGCGCGCGATCGCGACCTTGCCCTCGTCCTCCATGGCCTTGACGAGCAGCGCGTAGGCCTTCTCCGCGCCCTTGTCGGGGCCGAGGTAGTAGGGGTGGTCGAAGTAGATGGGATCGATCTCCTCGAGATCGACGAAGTCCTGGATCTCGATCGCCCGCGTCTTCTTGGGGTCGAGCTCCTCGAGCTCCTCCTTGGTGATCACGACGTACTGCTCGGGAGCGATCTCATACCCCTTGACGATGTCGTCGTACGCGACCTCCTCGCCGTCGGACTCGGCCACGCGCTTGTGGCGGATGCGCGAGCCGTCGGAGCGGCGCAGCTCGCGGAAGGAGATGTTGCGCCGGGAGACGGCGCTGTAGAGCTTCACCGGGACGTTGAGGAGCCCGAATGAGATTGAGCCTGTCCAGATCGCGCGGGGCATGTGTCTCTTTCGACGGAGGGAGCGGCGAAAACTCATCGCCGCCTGCGCTGACTAGTACCCCACGGTAGCGCCGTAACCCTTCACCGACAGGTACCCGGCACGGGATCTTGCGCGGCGGCCGGCGGTGGGTCAGGCGTGCTCGCGCACGACCTCGCGGGGGTCCTTGTCGTCGCGCAGTCCCTTGAACGCCGGCTGGCGCAGGGTGCCCTCGCGGGTCCACTCGGTGAACTCGACCTCGCAGACCAGCACCGGCTCGACCCAGCGCAGTCCGCCGCGCTCGCGGGCGCGCGCCTTGTACTTCAGGCGCGGATCCTCGCCCAGCTCGAACGGGGGGTCGGGGCGCGCCAGCGGCTCGAGCCGCTGGCGCAGGCGCGCGAGTATCGCGTCTGTGAACCCCGTGCCGACGCCGCCCGCGTACACGAGGCGCTGCGGCTGGCCGAGGCGCTCGGCGTCGCGCGGGGTCGCGTCCCAGTAGCCCACGAGCAGCGAGCCCACGCTGGAGCGGCGGACGCCCTCGCCCGGCATCCACCCGCCGATCACGAGCTCTTGGCGCAGCCGGGCGCGCACCTTGAGCCAGTCGTCGCTGCGCCGGCCGGGCACGTAGCGGCTCCCGAGGCGCTTGCAGACGATTCCCTCGAGGCCCTGCGCCTGGACCGCGGCCAGAAAGTCGGCGCCGCTGCCGACGTGGTGGCCGGGGACGCGGTAGGCGTCGCCCTCGAGCTCAAGCCCGCTCAGCAGCTCGCGCCTGCGTTCGTACGGCACCTCGAGCAGGGACTCGCCGTCGAGCCAGAGCAGGTCGAAGATCACGTAGGTGACCGGCACTTCGGCCATGCGCCTGCGGATCACCTCCGGCTTGGTGAGCCCCATGCGCGGCTGCAGGGCCTGGAAGCTGGGGCGGCCCTCGTCGTCCAGCGCGACGATCTCGCCGTCGAAGACGGCCGAGCGGCCCGCGAGCGCGCCAGCGAGCTCGGCGAGCTCGGGGTAGCGCCGGGTAGCGTCCGCGCCGCTGCGGCTCACGATCCGCAGCTCGCCGCGGTCGAGTGACGCGATCGCGCGCACCCCGTCCCACTTGAGCTCGAACGCCCAGCCGGGCCCCGAAGGGGGGAGGTCGGCGGGCTTGGCGAGCATCGGCTCGATCAGGCGGGGGGAGGGCGGGCGCTCCATCCCCGCGATTATGGGGCGCTCGCGCCGCATGGCGACGCGCGCGCAACCCTCTCGCCGACCGTGCGAAAACGTTGCGGATAGCAACGGAAACCGCACGCTCGGCTGGTGCCGAGGGCTGGAAGCGCGCGCCACTCGGGTTCAGCGGCGATCGTGCGGACCCGGGCGCGCGCCTTGCCGCCTGTCTTGAGGGTTTGCGGATCGGGATCTCGGCCCGCGATGTGCCTTCCTTGGGATCGAGCACGCTTACGGTGGCGCCGTCGCTTGCATCGGCGTAGGCGCTGTTGTTCACGCCGTCCCACCGTCCGGGCTGATCGCGATGGCCGTGGGGCTATCGCCCACAACCGATCACTGATAATCGCCGCCGTGCTCTTCGAGCTACGGGACGTCCACCTCGACCGAGCCGGCAAGCGCGTGCTTGACGGCGTGAGCGCGCGGCTGCCCGACGGGGCGACGTGCATCGTCGGTCCGTCTGGGTCGGGCAAGTCGACGATCCTGCGGCTCCTCAACCGGCTCGCCGATCCCGACCGCGGCGTCGTGCTCTACCGAGGGCGTGACGTCCGCGAGCTCGACCCGCGCGCGCTGCGCCGCGAGGTAGCGCTCGTCCCCCAGCTCCCGGCACTGCTCGCGGGCACGGTCGCAGACAACGTCCGCTACGCGGCGTCGCTCGCCGGGCACGAGGCCGACGTCGAGCGGGTGTTGACGCTCGCCGGGCTGGATCCAAGCTACGCCGACCGCGACTCCGATCGGCTTTCGGTCGGCGAGCGCCAGCGGGCGATGCTGGCGCGGGCGCTCGCGCAGCGTCCGCGGGTGCTCTTGCTCGACGAGCCCACCTCGGCGCTCGATCCGGATGCGCGCAATGCGGTGGAGAGGACCCTTCACGAGCTTTGCGGGCGGCTCGGGATCGCGCGCGTCGTAGTCACGCACGACGAGGCGCAGGCGCGGCGGCTCGCTGAGTGGGTCGTGCGCGTCGACGCCGGGCGGGTCGTCGCCTGCGGTCCCGCCGCGGAGGCGTTCTCGGGATGAGCGGCGCGATCGACATCACGCTCGGCGAGGTCGCCGCGAGCCTGGCCCTCGTCGCGGTCGCGGTCGCCATCTCGCGCTGGCGCGGCGCGGGGCTCGAGGGCGACATCGGCGTGGCCGTGCTGCGCTCGTTCGTCCAGCTGACCGCGATCGGCTACGTGATCCAGGCGATCTTCGACGAGGACAGCCTGGCGCTGGTGCTCGCGCTGATCGCGGTGATGGTCGTCTTCGGGGCGTTCACAGCCCGGGCGCGCGCCCGCAAGGTGCCGGATGCGCTCGGCCCGCTACTCGTCGCGCTCGCGCTCGCTGGCGCCGCGACCCTTGGCCTGGTGGTGGCGCTCGGCATCTTCGAGCCCGAGCCCCGCTACCTCGTACCGGTGGGCGGGATGGTGATCGGCAATGCGATGACCGCGGCGGCAGTCGCGCTCAACCGTCTCGGCGATGACATCCGCGACAAGGCCCAGCAGATCGAGGCCACCCTCGCGCTGGGCGCGAGCGCACGCGAGGCCGCCGCGCCGGTGGTGCGTGCGAGCCTGCGCTCGGGGATGATCACGCTGGTCGACTCGACCAAGACGACCGGACTGATCTTCTTCCCGGGGACGATGGTGGGGATGCTCGTCGCCGGCGCGGAGCCGACCGAGGCGGTGCGCCTGCAGCTCATCCTGTTGTGGGTGCTGCTGGGGAGCGTCGCGATCTCGGCGGTAGTCGCCACGAGTCTCGCGTACCGGCGGTTCTTCACGCCCGCGGATCAGCTCCGCGACGTGCCCGCGCCGTGAGCGCGCTCGTGCGGCGGCGCCCAATAGATTTGCGGCCCGTGAACGAGAGGCTCCGAATCTTCAGCGGCATCCAGCCGACCGGTCGCAAGCACCTCGGCAACTACATCGGGGCGATCCGGCAGTACGTCGAAGGCCAGGACAGGGGGGAGGCGATCTACTGCATCGTCGACCTGCACGCGATCTCCGTTGCCTACGACCCCGTTGAGCTGCGCGAGCGCCTCTACGACACCGCCGCGATCCTGCTGGCGGCCGGCGTCGATCCCGAGCGCTGCATTTTCTTCCGTCAGTCCGACGTGCGCGAGCACACCGAGCTCACCTGGCTGCTATCGGCGGTCACCGCGCACGGCGACCTCAACCGCATGCACCAGTTCAAGGAGAAGTCGGCGAAGCAGAGGGAGCTGGTGTCGGCGGCGCTCTTCTTCTACCCGGTGCTGATGGCGGCCGACGTGCTCGCCTACCGCGCGCACGAGGTGCCCGTGGGCGACGACCAGCGCCAGCACGTCGAGCTCATGCGCGAGATCGCCCGCCGCTTCAACGAGCGCTTCGGGGAGACCCTGGTCGTTCCCGAGCATCGCATCCCGCCCGTGGGCGCGCGGATCATGGACCTGCAGGACCCGACGTCGAAGATGTCCACGACCGGTGGCACCGAGCTGGGCACCGTGTACGTGCTCGACGAGCCCGACGCGATCGCCAAGAAGTTCCGCTCGGCGGTCACCGACTCGGGCAGGGAGGTGCGCCGCGGGCCCGGCAAGGAGGGCATCTCGAACCTGATCGAGATCCTCGCCGTCGTGCGCGGGGTGGAGCCGGAGGAGATCGAGCGCGAGTTCGAGGGCGCGGGCTACGGCGACTTCAAGAAGGCCGTCGCCGAGGGCGTGATCGAGTACCTCGGGCCGGTGCGCGAGCGCTACGCGGAGCTGCGCCCCGACGAGGCCGGGCTCGAGCGGGTCCTCGCTGTGGGGGCGGAGAAGGCGCGCGCGATCGCCTCCGAAGTGGTCGCCGACGTGCGCGAGCGGATGGGCTTCGGCCAGGCGCGTGGCTGAGCCCGCCGCGGGGCCGACCCCGCCGTGGGAACGGGCCTGCTGAGCGGCCGCCCCGTCACCGCAAACCGCCCGAGATCGCCGCTATTTGCGGCGTTCTCGTACCTTCGAGGGGAGTTGGAGGGGGCGGGGCCCCGAAAGCGACCGGGGCCGTCTTTAAGCTCGCTTGCGTGTCGGTAGCCGACCTCGACCTCGAGCTCGACGTCTTCGCGGGCCCGTTCGACCTGCTCATGGCGGTCGTCCTGCGCGAGGGCGTGAGCCTCGCGGAGGTGGAGCTGGGCGAGATCGTCGTCGCCTACATCGAGCACCTCGAGGAGCAGGGCGAGCTCGACCTCGAGGCGGCCACCGAGTTCCTCGTCCTGATCGCCGCGCTGCTGGAGCTCAAGTCGCGCCTGCTCCTGCCGCAGGAGGAGGTCGACGAGGAGCTGCAGGCGCTCGCCCCCGAGGAGGCGGCCGAGGAGCTCCTCGCGCGCATGCTTGAGTACCGCCGCTACCGCGACGCCGCGCGCTGGCTCGCCGAGCGCTTCGCGGAGGGCTCGCGCTTCACCTACCGCTCGGCGCCGCTGCCGCCCGAGCTGCGGCGCGTCTCCTACGACGCGGCCAAGCAGGCGTACGATCCCGAGCGCCTCGCCCAGGCGATCGGCGAGCTCCTGCGCACGCCGCCCGAGCCGGACACCTCGCACATCCGGCCCACGGTCTCGCTCGAGCGGCGGCTCGCGCTCCTGCGCCAGCTGCTGCGCCGCCGCGACTCGCTCGACTTCGACGAACACTTCGGCCGCGAGGACCGGATCACCCAGGCGGTCACGATCTTCGCGCTGCTCGAGATGCACAAGCGGGGCGAGGCGACCTGGGAGCAGTCCGAGCTCTTCGGCCCGATCCGGATCATGCCCCGCCGCGACGAGGGGCGGGCGCGCGTGAGGGAGGTGGCGTGAGCGTGGAGGTGCCGCGCCTGGAGCGCATCATCGAGGCGCTGCTCTTCCTCTCGCCCGAGCCCGTCTCGGTCCAGGAGCTGGTCGAGGCGACCGACGCGACCGAGGCCGAGGTCGAGCGCGCCCTCGACGGGCTCTCGGGGCTGTGGCGCGAGGGACAGCGCGGCCTCGTGCTCCGCCAGGTGGCGGGCGGCTACACGCTCGCCGCCGACCCGATCGCCGAGGAGGCGGCGCGCCGCCTGCTCGCCAAGCCGAAGACGCCGCCGCTTACGCAGGCGCAGGCCGAGACGCTCGCGATCGTCGCCTACCTGCAGCCGGTCTCGCGCCCGGAGATCGCGCGCATCCGCGGGGTCTCGGGCGAGTCGGCCGTGCAGACGCTGGTCGAGCGGGGGCTGATCGAGGAGTCCGGCCGCTCGCGCTTCGGCGCGGTCATGTACCGCACGACGCCGCTGTTCGAGCGCCTCTTCGGGCTCTCGGGCCTCGACGCGCTGCCCGACCCGTCGCGCTTCGACCCGAGCCCCGAGGATGAGCGCGAGCTGCGCGAGCGCCTGCTCAAGGCGGGCGAGCAGCGCGCGTCCTGACGGGCCCCCAACCGCCCGCCGGCCCGAGTGGAGCGGTTCTGTTCGGCATAGGCGTACGAATCCGCCTCGCATCGGCGGGCTTGTAGCTTCGAGCCCGTATGCGGCTCGCCAAGTACCTCGCGCACTGCGGCGTCGCCTCGCGGCGCGCCTCCGAGCGGCTGATCGCGGCCGGGCGCGTGCGCGTGGGCGGCGAGGTCGTCACCGACCCGGCGCGCGACGTGGACGAGAACAGCGGTGTGGAGGTGGACGGCGAGCCCGTGCGGCCCGAGCCGCGCGAGGTCTGGGTGCTCAACAAGCCGCTCGGCGTGGTCTCGACCGCGCGCGACCCCGGCGGCAACCCGACCGTGGTCGACCTCGTCCCCTCGAAGCGGCGGCTCTACCCGGTCGGGCGCCTGGACGCCGACTCAACCGGGCTCATCCTGCTCACCAACGACGGCGAGCTCGCCAACCGGCTCACGCACCCGCGCTACGGAGTGCCGCGCACCTACCGGGTGACGCTCAAGCGGGTGGTGAGCGGCTCCCAGCTTCGCCGGCTCGCGCGCGGCGTGCGCCTCGACGACGGGCCGACGCTGCCCGCGCGCGTAAACCGCACGGGCGCGCGCACGCTCGAGATCACGCTGCGCGAGGGGCGCAACCGCCAGGTGCGCCGGATGGCCGAGGCGGTCGGCAACGAGGTGGTCGCGCTGCGCCGCGTGCGCTTTGGCTCGCTGCGCCTCGGGAGGCTGCCGGAGGGGGAGGCCCGCAGGCTCGCGCGCGCCGAGATCGACGCGCTTTGGAAGGATTCCCGCCCCGATGGCTGATCGACTCTGGGCAGTGCGCGGCGCCGTGCAGGCGGAGCGCGACGAGGCGGACGCGATCCTCGCGGCGACGCGGGAGCTCGTCAGCGAGCTCATGGAGCGCAACGGGCTTGCGCCGGAGAACTTCGTGAGCGTGATCTTCACCGCGACCGCCGACCTGAACGCGGAGTTCCCCGCGGTAGCCGCGCGCGAGCTCGGCCTCGACCGGGTCCCGCTGATCTGCGCCCGCGAGATGGAGGTCCCGGGCTCGATGCCGCGGGTGATCCGGCTGATGGCCCACTACTACGCGCCCGCCGACCATGAGCCCGTGCACACCTACATCGGCGAGACGCAGAAGCTGCGCGCCGACCTGCACGCGGCGCAATGAGCGGGAGAGCGCGCCCGCGATAATCAGCGACCGCATGCCAGTCAACTTCTCCGCCAAGCTCAAGCAGATTCCCGGCTACGTGGCGGGCGTCCCCGTCGGCAAGGCGCCCGAGGCGATCGTCAGCGAGGACATCGCCCAGCTTGCCTCCAACGAGTCGCCGTACCCGCCGCACGAGGCCGTCGTCGAGGCGATCGCGCGCGCCGCGAGCGCCATGAACCGCTACCCGGACCCCTCGGGCACCCTCCTGCGGCAGCGCCTCGCCGAGCGCCACGACGCCGAGCCGGGCTCGATCGCGCTCGCCAACGGCTCCTGCGAGATCCTGCTGGCCGCGGCGCTCGCGTTGTGCGAGCCGGGGGCGGAGATCGTCTACGCGTGGCCCTCGTTCTCGATGTACCCGTACCTCGCGCCGCTCTCCGGCGCGCGCGAGATCCGCGTACCGCTGAACGACGCGTACGAGCACGACCTCGACGCGATGCTCGCCGAGATCACTGCGGCCACCCAGCTCGTGCTCGTCTGCAATCCGAACAACCCCACATCCACGCACATCCCTGCGGCGCGCATCGCCGAGTTCGTCGAGGCGGTGCCCGACCACGTCACCGTGATCCTCGACGAGGCCTACATCGACTTCCAGCTCAACGACGATCCCGACGCGACCGTCGACCTGTGGCGCCGCCACCACAACCTGGTGCTGCTGCGGACGTTCTCCAAGGCCTACGGGCTCGCCGGCCTGCGAGTCGGCTACGCGCTGTGCTCGCCCGCGTTCCGCGCCGCGGTCGACGCCGTACGCCAGCCGTTCAGCGTGAACGCCCTCGCGCAGGCGGCCGCCGCCGAGGCCGTGCGCCACCAGGACGACGTCGCCCAGCGGGTCGAGCGCACGATCGTCGAGCGCGTCAACGTCCAGGAGGGCGTGCGGGAGCTCGGCCTGAACACCCCCGACTCGCACGCGAACTTCTCGTGGATCGAGCTCGGCGACGCCGACCGCGAGCGCGAGGTCGTCGAAACCCTGCGCGGGCAGGGGATCGTGGTCCGCGCCGGCACGCCGCTGGGCGGCCCCGGCCACATCCGCGTGAGCTACGGGACCTCCGAGCAGAACCAGCGGTTCCTCGAGGCGCTGATGGCGGCGCTGTAGGTCAGCCTCCAGCCTCCAGCCTCCAGCTGCCAGTCGTCAGTCGCCAGTCGGGGCGCGCGGCGACCCGAAACGCCCCCGCCGGCCCGAGCGAGGCGGATCTGGGCCACGGCGCGTCAGTCCAGCTCGTAGGCGACCCGTGGGCCCGTGGCGATCGTGGCGAGCACGAGCGGCCAGGTGCGGCCGCGGGCGAGGTTGTAGTCAGCGAGGAGCTCCTCCCAGGAGAGCTTCGCGACGCCCCGGCCGAAGCCGAACTCGAACGCCACCGTCGCCGCGAGCCATGCGCCCCCGACGCGATTCGCCTCCGCAGCCGACTCGAGCGGCCAGCGACGCTGCAGCGCAGCGAAGTACGCCGCGAACGCGCCGATCGCAACCCCGGTCGATACCTGATGCGCGGCCGGGGGGTTCATGAAGCGCGCATAGGTCGTCTCGCGCAGCACGCCGTTGCCGACCCCGATCGCGGCACCTCCAACCCACGCCCAGAGCCATCTACGCGCGTTCGAGCTCATCGCTGACAGCTGGTAGCTCACCGCCCATTCGCCGAGAAATGCATGTAGTCCTTGGTCCCCGACCAGTCGCCGCCCCATTCCCAGCCGACGCGCCGCAGCGCGTTGAACGCCGGCCCGCCGCGCTTCACCATGCCCTTCGCCGTGCGCGAGCGGTCGGCGTAGGGCCGGCCCTGCGGCGGCGAGACGTGGCCAGAGGGCGTGACGTACGGGTTCTCGCGCGGATTGATGTCGATCGCCTTGCCGTAGGCGTGCATCGACCAGCGGGTCGTGCCCGCGACGTAGCGGCAGTTGAACGCGGAGGTGTTGTCGGCCGCCATCGAGCGGCGGTCGTCGGCGCCGTAGCGGTCGATCAAGTGCATCCGGCGGATCGGGAAGCGCTTGCGGTAAAGCCGGCGCATCGCCTTGACGATCCGCCGTGCGTGGCGGCGGTGCACGATCAGCCGCCCGCGCTTCACGCGCCCCTCGAAATCCCAGCGCACGACCCGGACGTGGCGCAGCTCGCGCAGCGGCACCGGACAGCCCGAGCGCCAGGAGGTGCCCTTGACGTGGCGGCGCAAATCGCCCTTGATCCTGCGGATCTGAGCCTCGAACGGGGGTGCCGCGCGCGCCGGGTCGCGGGCGTCCTGCGCGGTGACCCGCGCGCCCTCGCCGGGGCCGCCGGGCAAAGCGAGCGCCGCCGCGGCGAGCAGCGCCGCCACGCCGATCAGGGCCTTGCCAACGCGCGCTCCCATCGCGCCAGTATCGCGCCGCCTGCGCCCGGGTGCTTTGCGAAATCGGCGCGACCCTGCTACAAAACCCAGTCAATGAACCGCCACCGCAAGCAGGCTCTCAACTTCGCCCGCGAGGGCGCGCCTGCTCGTGTGCGCTGGTTTACCTATTGGCGATTTAGCTAGGCGTCCGGCCGGGGTCGCGCGACCCAACGCAGCATCAACCTTCAGCCGGGCGCCGAAGCAGCGGTTCTTCCCGCGTTCAGGGGAGGCCACACACCGACGTTCGACCAAACGCAGGAAAGCTTTCGTTCAAGAGAAAAAGGGGCCAAGCACAAATGATGATCGTGATGAAAGAGGGGGCGACCCAGGAGCAGATCGACCACGTGGTCGAGCGCATCGAGGAAGTCGGCTGCTCCGCGCACATCTCCAAGGGTGAGCTGCTGACCGTGATCGGCGCGATTGGCGACCGCGACCGCGTCGCCGCGCTCGGTCTCGAGGCGGCGCCCGGCGTGGATCACATCGTGCCGATCCTCAAGCCGTACAAGCTCGCCTCCGCCCAGTTCCGCAAGGGCCAGCGCACCGTCGTCGAGGTCGGCGACGCCAAGGTGGGCGGCGACTACTTCGCGCTGATCGCGGGTCCGTGCACGGTGGAGAGCCGCGACCAGACCCTCACGGTCGCGCGCACCGTCGCCGGCGCCGGCGCGGACATGCTGCGCGGCGGCGCCTACAAGCCGCGCACCTCGCCGTACAGCTTCCAGGGCCTCGGCGTCGAGGGCCTGCGGCTCCTCCAGGAGGCGAAGGAGGAGACCGGGCTGCCGATCGTCACCGAGGTCATGGACGCGCGCGACATCGAGAACGTCGTCGAGGTCGCCGACGTGATCCAGGTGGGCGCCCGCAACATGCAGAACTACACGCTGCTCTCCGAGCTGGGCCGCACCGGCCTGCCGATCCTGCTCAAGCGCGGCCTCTCCGCGACGCTCGAGGAGCTGCTCATGGCCTCCGAGTACATCCTCAAGGAGGGCAACGAGAAGGTCATGCTCTGCGAGCGCGGGATCCGCACGTTCGAGACGGCGTACCGCTTCACGCTCGATCTGCTCGCCGTCCCGACCCTGCGCGAGCTCACGCACCTGCCGATCGTCGTCGACCCGAGCCATGCCGCGGGTCGCCGCGACCTCGTCAAGCCGATGTCCCTCGCAGCGGCCGCCGCCGGCGCGGACGGGATCATCGTCGAGGTCCACAACGACCCCGAGAAGGCGATCTGCGACGGCCCGCAGGCGCTGCCGACGGACACGTTCAACGAGTACGCCGAGCACGTCTTCCAGGTCGCCGAGATCGCCGGGAAGCGGACCAGCCGCGGCGTCGAGGCCTAGGCCGGACGCCGGGATTTCGACGTGCGCATCGCGGTCCTGGGCGTTGGCCTGATCGGCGGCTCGATCGGGCTGGCGTCCCGGGGCCGCCTGGGCGCCCGGGTCGTGGGGTTCGACCCCGACCCGGGCATCCTCGAGCGCGCGCTCGAGCTCGGGGCGATCGACGAGGTCACCGACTCGCCGGCGGCGGCCGCGGCCGCGGCGGAGATCGCCTTCTGCGCGGCGCCCGTGCGCGAGCTACCCGGCCTGGTCGAGGCGGCGCTCGCCGCGGGCGGCGACGCCGTCGTGAGCGACGTCGGCTCGACCAAGCGCGAGCTCGTCTCCCGTATCGCCTCCCTACCCGACGCGGAGCGCTTCATCGGCGGGCACCCGATCGCGGGCGCCGAGAGCGCCGGGGTCGAGCACGCGCGCGCCGATCTGTTCGACGGCGCGCGCTGGTATTTGACGCCGACGCCCAACGCGAGCGGCGTCCACTACGACCGCCTCCAGCGAACGATCACCGAGATCGGCGCGCGCCCGCAGGCGATTGACGCGGAGTCGCACGACCGGCTGCTGGCGACGGTGAGCCACCTGCCGCACGTGCTCGCCAACGTGCTCGTCGACCAGGCCGTCGCCGCCGCCAGCGAGGAGTCCGAGCGCCTCCCCGAGGCCGGGCCGAGCTTCCGCGACGCGACCCGGGTCGCCGGCTCCAACCCGCGGATCTGGGCCGACATCTTCGCCAGCAACGCCGACGTCGTCGGCGCCGAGATCGACGCGGTGATCGAGCGCCTGCGCGAGGCGGCCGAGGTGATCCGTTCCGGCGACCGCGACCGCATCCTCGCCTGGCAGCGCGAGGCCCGCAGCGCGCGGGCCCGCCTGCTCGAGGGCGCCCGCACGGCGGGCCCGCTGCGCGAGCTGCGTGCGTCGGTCGAGAACCGGCCGGGCACGCTCGCCGAGCTCGCGCTCGCGCTCGGCAAGGCCGGGGTGAACATCGAGGACATGGCGCTGTATCCGGCGCCCGACATGCGCACCGGCGCCGTCACGATGTGGGTGGCTGGCGACGCCGAGGCCGAGCGCGCCGCCGATATCGTGCGCAGCCTCGGTCACTCGGTCGACATCGTCAGCGAAGGTCAGTAGGAGGAACATGGCGGGCACTCGTTTTGAGCCCTCGGGGCCGCTGCGCGGCGCGCTCGTGCCGCCGCCGGACAAGTCGGTGTCGCACCGCGCGGCGCTTTTGGCCGCGATGGCGCCGGGGGAGTCGCGGATCAGCGGTTACCTCGACTCGGCCGACACCCGCTCGACGCTCGCCGCCGTGGAGGCGCTCGGCGCCGGCGTCGAGATCGCCGACGGCGAGGCGCCCGGTTCCCTCGACGTGCGCGTGCGCGGCATCGGGCTGCGCGGCCCCGCCGCCAACGCGGGCCCCGAGCCGCTGCGCATCGACGTCGGGAACGCGGGCACCCTGCTGCGCCTGCTGCCGGGCTGGCTCGCGGGGCAGCCCGCCGGCGCCTGGGAGCTCGACGGCGACGAGTCGATCCGCCGCCGGCCCGTCGACCGCGTCGCGAACCCGCTGCGCGAGATGGGCGCGGAGGCCGAGGCCCGCGAGGGGCGCCTGCCGCCGCTGCGCATCGAGGGGCGGCAGCTGCGCGGCATCACCTACCGCCTGCCCGTGGCAAGCGCACAGGTGAAGTCGTGCCTTTTGCTCGCCGGCCTGCTCGCCGAGGGCGAGACGCAGGTGGTCGAGCCCGCTCCCACGCGCGATCACACCGAGCGCATGCTGCGCGCGGCGGGCGCGCGGGTGCGCAGCGAGACGGCCGGCACGAACGTCGCGATCCGCGGCACCCTGCCGGGGCGCCGGATCGCGGTCTCGCCGGTCGACGAGCTGAGGACGGTGGACTACAGCGTCCCCGCCGACTTCTCCTCCGCGGCGTTCCACATCGTCGGCGCGCTGCTCGTGCCGGGCAGCGCGGTGACGATCGAGGGCACGGGGCTCAACCCGACCCGCGTCGGGCTGCTCGGGATCCTCAACCGCATGGGCGCGGCGATCGAGGTCGAGGAGCTCACGCCGGTGGGCGGCGAGCCCCGGGGGGTGATCCGCGCGCACCACGGCCCGCTCCAGGCGACGCACGTGATGCCGGGCGAGGTCCCGCTCGCGATCGACGAGCTGCCGCTCGTCGGCCTGGTGGGCTGTTTCGCCGACGGCGAGACCGTCGTGCGCGGAGCCGAGGAGCTCCGCCACAAGGAGTCCGACCGGATCGCCGCGATCGTCGACGGCCTGAGCGGGCTGGGCGCCGACATCGAGGCACTCGAAGACGGCTTCGTCGTTCGCGGCACCGGCGGGCTGCGCGGCGGCGTGCTCGACTCGCGGGGCGACCACCGCCTGGCCATGATCGGCGCCCTCGCGGGGCTCGCCTCCCGCGAGGGCGTCGAGGTGCTGCGGATGGACGCGGCCGCGGTGAGCTACCCGGGATTCGTCCGGGACCTGGAGTCCCTACTGGGCTGAGGCCGCCGCCGGGCGCTGCCGCGGGTGGCCCTCACCCGGCCAGGGCGACAGCAGCAGCACGACGATCGAGTCCTCCGTGGCGCGCACCTCGCGGCGCTCACGCGGGCTGAACTCCGCGATCAACCCGGCGCCGCCGCCGACGGACTCGCCGTCCGCGTCGTCGATCTCGACCGCGCCGCTGGCGACGAAGAGCCAGGCGCGCTCGTGCACCTGGTGTTCCGACAGCCGCTCGCCCTTGGGTAGCCGAAGCGCGATGATCCTTCCCTCGTCCTCGGAGTCGAGCACGCGTGGGTGGGCGTGCTCTATTTCCATCTCCGTCACGTTCCAAGCCTTCAACCGATCCTCCTCCTGCTGGTCGGGCCCGGGCCTATCCTCATCGCTCGCATGGTGATCGCGATCGACGGGCCGGCTGGGGCCGGGAAATCAACCGTGGCCCGCGCGGTCGCGCGGGAACTGGGATTTACTTACCTCGATTCGGGGGCTATGTACCGTTGCGTTGCCCTCGCGGTCGCCCGTGCAGGCGTCGACCCAGACGACGGCGACGCCGCCGGGGAGGTCGCGGAGCGCGTCCGGATCGAGTTCGACGATGGGCGCGTGAGCCTTGACGGCGAGGACGTGAGCGCGGCGATCCGCGCCCCCGAGGTATCCGCGCTGGCGTCGCGCGTGTCCGTCCACCCGCGCGTGCGCACGGCGCTCGTCGCCGAGCAGCGCCGGCTGATCGCGAGCGGGCGCTACGTCGCCGAGGGGCGCGACATCGGCACGGTCGTGAGCCCGGACGCGCCGCTCAAGGTGTTCCTCGGCGCGAGCGACGAGGAGCGCGCGCGGCGCCGGGCGGCCGAGACCGGCGAGCCCTTCGAGGAGGTGCTGCGCGCCCAGCGAGAGCGGGATCGCCGCGACCGCGAGCGCGAGCACGCCCCGCTGCGGCCCGCCGAGGACGCCGTCGAGCTCGACACCACCGGGCTGCCGGTCGACGAGGTGGTCGCGCGCGTCGTGGCGCTCGCCAGGGAGCGTGGGCTGTGAGCGGCGGGGAGGAGGCGACGGGCGCCGGCCGCACCCCGCGGATCGCGGTGGTGGGCTTCCCGAACGTCGGTAAGTCGACGCTCGTCAACCGGCTCGCGGGTAGACGCGAGGCGGTCGTGCACCCCGAGGCCGGCGTGACGCGCGACCGCAAGGAGCTCGACTGCGAGTGGAACGGCGTGCGCTTCAAGTTGATCGACACGGGCGGGGTGGACCTCGAGGCCACCGACGAGCTCTCGCGCTCCGTGCAGGACCAGGCGCGCGCCGCGATCGCCGACGCCGACGTGGTCGCGCTCGTGCTCGACGCGAAGGCCGGCCTGCGCCAGGGCGACGCCGAGGTGGCGGCGATCCTGCGCCGCGCCGAGGTGCCGGTGCTCGTCGTCGCCAACAAGGTCGACTCCGACGCCGACGAGCCCGGTGCCGCGGAGCTCTACAAGCTCGGCCTGGGCGACCCGATCCCGGTGTCTGCGAGCCAGGGGCGCAACACGGGCGATCTGCTCGACCGGATGGTCGAGGCGCTCGGGCCAGTGGCGAGCGCCGAGGAGGAGGACGAGGAGCCGCCGCGCGTCGCGGTGATCGGGCGCCCGAACGTCGGCAAGTCTTCGCTCGTGAACGCGTTCCTAGGCAGCGAGCGGGTGATCGTGTCGGATCTCGCCGGCACCACTCGCGACGCGATCGACACCGAGCTGCGGGTGGGCGACCGCGACGTGGTGCTCGTCGACACCGCGGGACTGCGGCGCCGCACGAAGGTCGCGGGCACGGTCGACTACTACGCCCAGCTGCGCTCCGAGCGCGCGGCGGAGCGCGCCGACGTGGCGATCGTGGTCTGCGACGCCTCCGAGGGCGTCACCGCCGAGGACTTGCGCGTGGCCGAGCTCGCGATGAAGACCGGCTGCGCGACGCTCGTCGCGCTCAACAAGTGGGACATCGCGGACGTCGACCTGGAGGACGCTCGCGCTCGCGTCGCCAACCGGGTGCGGCAGCGTCCGCAGGTGATGACGGCGTCCGCGAAGACCGGCCGCAACGTGGCGAAGCTGCTCGACGCCGCGATCGAACTGGCCGACCGG
Source organism: Solirubrobacterales bacterium (assembly GCA_036564135.1). GTDB lineage: Bacteria > Actinomycetota > Thermoleophilia > Solirubrobacterales > 70-9 > RSA11. The sequence goes on along the minus strand of DATCLC010000121.1, from coordinate 65,157 downwards.
CGCGCCGAGCGCATCCCGACCGCGCGCCTCAACCGGTTCGTGTCCGAGGTGGTCGCGCACCGGCCCCCGCCCGCGAAGCGCGGCAAGCGGCTGCGGCTCTACTACGCGGCCCAGGTGGAGCGGCGCCCGCCGCGGTTCGCGATCCAGGTGAACGACCGGCGGCTGATCTCGCGCGGCTGGGCATACCACCTGGAGAACCGCATGCGCGAGGAGTTCCAGCTCCACGGCGTCCCGCTCGTGATCGACTTCATCCCGAAGCGTCGCCGCGACGCGGGTGAGGACGGCGGCCGGCGGGGCGGCCGAACCGGCAGCCGGCGCCAGGGCGCGTGATAGGAACCTCCGCGTGAGGCGTTTGCCCGGACGGATCCTGGGCGCGATCGCGCGCGGCGTGCGCAGCGTCGGCTACTTCATCTCCGACGTCTTCTACGTCGCGAGCCGCGCGACGCGCGATTTCATGCGGCGGCGAGGCTGGCGCTGGCGCGATCTCGACCGCTCGACCCGCGCCCGGATCAGCGCGCTCGCCGGCGTGCTCGTCGCGGTGGCGATCGTCGTCCTCGTGGTCCTGCCGAACGCCCCGTGCGAGTTCCCGGGCGGCGACGAGTGCGCGCCGCCCGACGACGCCCGGCCGCTCGTGCCCGCGACGGCGCTCGCCTACGCGCACGTGAACCTCGACGCGGAGAACCCCCAGGCCGAGCGGGCCGCCGGGCTCGCCAACCGCACGCCGCTGATCGCTGCCGAGGCGCTCGGGCGCCTGCTGAGCCTCGCGGTGGGCGCGCGCGGGGAGGCGCCGGAGGTGAGCCGGATCACACCGTGGTTTCGGGGCGAGGCGGCACTCGCCGTGTTGCCGGGGGCGGAGCGCGAGACCGAGCAGGTGCAGCTCCTCGAGTACGCCGAAGAGGCTGAGGCGCGCGCCTACGCCGAGTCGATCGTCGGCGCGGGCGCGAGCCGTACCGAGCACCTGGGTTTCGAGGTGCTCGAGGACGAGCGTGGGCTCGCGGCCGCGCTGGTCGACGGCTTCGTGGTGATCGGCTCCGCCGAGGGCGTGCGCGCGGTGATCGACGCGGCGCGCGGGGACGAGGCGGACACGCTCGCGGGCGACGAGGTCGCGGCGGAGGTTCTGGACGAGCTGCCCCAGGACCGGCTCGCCGAGGCCTACCTCTCGCGCGACGGCGTGGACGCGTTCGTAGCGCCCGAGGACGCCCCGCTGGCCGCGCTTGAGCCGCTCGTCGGGGCCGAGGTCTCGGAGGGGGTCGCGGCGTCGCTCAGCGTCGCCGGCGACAGCTACCGGGTCGCGGTCCGCAGCGCGCTCGGGGAGGCCGGCGCCGGGCCCACGAGCGCGTTCTTCGCCGCGTTCGCCCCGTTCGAGCCCCAGCTCGCGTCGCGTCTGCCCGCCGACACGCTCGCCTACGCGGGCTTCGGCGACCCGAGCTCGACGCTCGGGCGCCTGCTCGACCAGGCGACCGCGCGGGCGCCCGACATCGCGGCCGGCCTCGCCCGGCTGGTCACGAACCTGCGCGCGGCCGAGGGCGTCGATATCGAGGCCGACCTGCTCGAGGCCCTGGGGAGCGAGGCCGCCCTCGCCGTGCTCCCGCGCCGGGCGGACGAGGGGGAGGAGGTAACGGAGCCGGGTGAGCCGGTCGAGCCGGGGACGCCGGAGGGCCTCGAGAACGTGCCGTACGTGGCGTTCCTCGCCGATGAGGTCGACGCCGAGCGGGCCCGCGAGGCTCTCGCTCGCCTGCAGCGCCCGCTGATCGACGAGCTGGGCGTGCGCCTCGGCGCGCCGACCTTTCGCGAGGTGCGAATCGGCGAGACCACCGCGCAGGTACTCGACGTCTCCCGCGCCGTGCAGTTCACGTACGCGGTGGTGGAGTCGCTGCTCGTGATCGCAAACGACCCGGCGAGCGTGGAGGAGGTCCAGGGCGACGGGGAGAGGCTCGCCGACTCGGCGTCCTTCCGGGAGGCGACGGAGCCCCTGCCCGGTGAGCCCTCCCTGCTCGCCTACCTGGACATCGCCGGGCTCCTGGGCTACGCGGAGCGTGCGGGGCTCGCTGAGGATCCCGCGTACGCGGCCGTTGCGGGCGATCTGGCGCAGCTCGAGACGCTCGGGCTCGCGGTCACGGTGCGCGAGGGCAGGCTGGACACGGACGCGGCGCTCGTGATCGCCCCCGAGGGCGACGCGGAAGGCGAGTAACCGCGGGCCCGGCAACCGGCATCAGCCGCGCCCCTCTCCGCTATCGTCGCTCCAAATGGGGATCGACAAGCTTTCAGACAACGAGTTCCTATTCACCTCCGAGTCCGTGACGGAGGGGCACCCGGACAAGATCGCCGACCAGATCTCTGACGGCGTCCTTGACGCGGTGCTCGCGGATGATCCGGAGGGGCGCGTCGCATGCGAGACGCTGGTCAACACGGGGCTGGTGGTCGTCTCGGGCGAGATCTCGACGAAGACCTACGTCGACATCCCCGAGATCGCGCGGGAGACGATCCGGCGGATCGGCTACACGGACGCCGACCTCGGCTTCTCCGCCGACTCCTGCGCGGTCATCAACGCGATCGACAAGCAGTCGCCGGACATCGCGCAGGGCGTCGAGCGCGCGCTCGAGGCGCGGATCGATCCCGCCGACGACGACGAGCTTGACCTCGCCGGGGCGGGCGACCAGGGGATGATGTTCGGCTACGCGACGCGCGAAACGCCGGAGCTCATGCCGCTGCCGATCTCCCTCGCGCACAAGCTCGCCCAGCGGCTCGCCGAGGTCCGCAAGGGCGAGGTGATGCCTTACCTGCGGCCCGACGGCAAGACCCAGGTCACCGTCCGCTACGAGAACGGCCGCCCGATCGAGATCGAGAAGGTCCTGATCTCCACGCAGCACAAGGACGGCATCGACACCGACGCGCTGATTCGCCCGGACCTCTGGGAGCACGTCATCCACCCGGTCCTCCCGGCGGAGCTCTACGACGAGCGCAAGCTCAACACGACGAAGAACTTCCTGGTCAACCCGACCGGCCGCTTCGTGATCGGCGGCCCGGTGGGTGACGCGGGCCTCACCGGCCGCAAGATCATCGTCGATACCTACGGCGGAATGGCCCGCCACGGCGGGGGCGCGTTCTCGGGCAAGGACCCGTCGAAGGTCGACCGCTCCGCGGCCTACGCGGCGCGCTGGGTCGCGAAGAACGTGGTCGCCGCGGGCCTCGCGGAGCGCTGCGAGGTGCAGGTCGCCTACGCGATCGGCGTCGCACACCCGGTGTCGGTCATGGTCGAGACCTTCGGCACGGAGAAGATCGCGCGTGCGAAGATCGCCCAGCTCATCGACGAGCACTTCGACCTGCGCCCGGCCGCGTTCCGCAAGGAGCTGCGCCTGCACCGGCCGATCTACCAGAAGACGGCCGCCTACGGCCACTTCGGCCGCGAGGACCACGATTTCACCTGGGAGCGCACCGACAAGGCCGAGGCGCTGCGCGCCGCCGCCGGCCTGGGCGAGCAGGCCGCCGAGCCCGCCGTCGGCTAGCGCCGCGACAGTCCAAGCGTCGAGGATCGGGCGGGCCTGAGCGGGCCCGCCCCACCCATCCCCGCGACTTCGACCTTTCGACGAGTAATCCCACGAAACGTCGACGGTCGCGGCGGGACGTTTCACGAGGTCGACTTATCGACGGTTGATCCCACGAAACGTCGAAGTCGTGGGTCCGTCTACGTGATGACCTAGAACGGCCCGCCTTACGCCCGGGGCGCTTACAGCGGGCGCCCCTCAGGCCCGCGGCTGGTGGCCGTGTTCCTCGTCGCCCAGGCCGCTGTGGGCGTGGGGCCCGAGGCTGCGGGTCGCCTCGTCGACCTTCTCGACGACCTCCGCCGGGTTGGCGACCCCGGCGAAGATGAAGTTGTAGTCGTCGCCCGCGGCCGTGTCGAAGTCGACGTCGCCGATCTGCAGGAGGCGCTGGATCACGGACTGCGAGTAGTTCACGTTCTGGACGCGCTCGAGCCGGGTCTCCTGGATCGTGCGCGAGATGATCCCCCGCTTGATGTTCAAGCGGCGGTTGGTGATCGTGTAGCGGGTCGCGATCCGCTTGACGAAGCCGGCGAGCACCGTGAGCGCCACGCCGACCACGGCGATCAGGACGACCAGGCCGCGGTCGGTCTCGTCCCCGATCACGCCGGTCGCGAGCGCGGCGATCAGGCAGGCGAGCGCGGTGAGCACGATGCCCTTCAGATAGAAGTCGATGATCGAGCGCCAAGAGGGATGACCCTCGAAGATGATGCGCTCACCGGGGCCTAGCTTCGGTGCCACGGGCGGCAGCCTACCTTGTGCGCGAGCGGCGGGCCAAGGTCGCACCGACGCGACTTCTAGCCTGAGCGCGATGCCCAACCTGCCCATCGCCAAGGTCGAGCCGCTTACGACCGCGCGCGCCCTGCGCGGCCCGTTCGACTACCTGCTGACCGAGCGGTTCGCTGACGTGGGCGTGGGCTCGGTGCTGCGGGTGCCGTTCGGCCGCCAGCGGCTGCTGGGCGTGGTGGTCGGTCTCGCGGCCGAGTCGGAGCTGCCGCCCGAGCGGCTGGCCGAGCCGCTCGAGGCGCTCCACGCGTCCACGACGCCGGAGCTGGTTCGCCTCGGCCTTTGGGTGGCCGACGCCTACGCGTCGACCCCGGCGCGCGGCCTCGAGCTCGTCATCCCACCGGGCACCACCGCCCGTGGCGGTCGCGGGCCGGTCGGCGCGCGCACCCAGCTGCACGCTGCGATCACCCCGGCCGGCGAGCGCGCGCTCGCCGGGGCCGACAATGCTCGGCTCGGCGCGCGCCAGCGCGCTGCCCTGGAGCGCCTGGCCGGGGCGGGGGAGGTACCCACGCAACCCGACGAGCGCGACGCGCTGCGGCGGCTTGAGCGGCGCGGGCTCGTCGAGCTGCGCGAGGTCGAGGTCGCTCGCCGGCCGGCGAGCGTCGCGGTGGGCGCGGGCGGGAGTCGCCCGCCGCAGCTCAACCCGGATCAGCGCCGCGCGGTGGAGCGCATCGAGCGCGGCCTGGACGAGGGCGGGGCCGAGCTCCTGTTGCACGGCGTCACGGGCTCGGGCAAGACCGAGGTCTACCTGAGCGCCGCCGCGGCCGCGCTCGACCGCGGCCGCGGCGTGATCGTCCTCGTGCCCGAGATCGGCCTCACCCCGCAGACGGTCTCGCGCTTCGTGCGGCGCTTCGGCGACCGGGTGGCGGTGCTGCATTCCGGGCTCTCGGCCGGCGAGCGGCGCGACGAGTGGATGCGGCTGCGAGAGGGCGAGGCGCGCGTGTGCGTGGGGCCGCGCTCGGCCGTGTTCGCGCCGCTCGAGGGGGTCGGGCTCATCGTCGTCGACGAGGAGCACGACCCCTCCTACAAGCAGGAGAGCGACCCGCGCTACGACGCGCGCGAGGTCGCCCGTCGGCGCGCCGCCGACGCGGGCGCGGTGTTCGTCGCCGGCTCGGCGACCCCCCGGCCCGAGAGCTGGCGGGCGCTCGAGCGCATCGAGCTGCCCGCGCGCGCCGACGGGTCGCCGCTGCCCCCGGTGGAGATCCTCGACATGCGCGGACGCGATGGGCGGGCGGGTCCCCTGCACGAGCGCACGCGCGCCGCGCTCGCGGCCCTGCGCACCGACGGCGGCAAAGCGATCGTGATGGCGCCGCGCCGCGGCTGGTCGCCGCACCTGAGCTGCCGGCAGTGCGGGCGCTCCTGGGGGTGTCCGAACTGCGATGTCTCGCTCGTCCTGCACCGCGGCGGCGACGTGCTGCGCTGCCATCACTGCGGCCACCGCGAGCGTCCTCCGCAGGAGTGTCCCGACTGCGGCTCGCGCAGCGTCGCCCGCCACGGCCTGGGCAGCGAGCGCCTGGAGGCGATCGTCAGCGAGCTGGTCGCGCCGCTGCCCGTCTTCCGCCTGGACTCCGACACGGCGGCCGCGCGCGGCGCCCACGCCCGGATCCTGGCCGCCTTCGAGCGGGCGGACGGCGGGGTCCTGCTCGGCACTCAGATGGTCGGGAAGGGGCACGACTTCGACGACGTCGTGCTCGCCGTGATCGTCGACGCCGACGCGAGCCTGCGCTTTCCCGACTTCCGGGCCGAGGAGCGCACCTTCGCGCTCGTCGCGCAGCTCGCCGGGCGCAGCGGTCGCGGCGGCGCGCGCGGCCGCGTGCTCGTCCAGACCTACGCGCCGTCCGCGCAGGCAATCGAGCTGGCCGCCCGCCACGACACCGCCACCTTCCTCGACGCCGAGCTCGAGCGCCGCGAGCGCCTCGCTTATCCGCCGTCGGCGAGCGTCGTGCGCGTCGAGCTGACGGCGCCGGACGGGGACGCGGCCGAGGCGGCGGCGCAGCAGATTGCGGCGCGGCTGCGACCGCTTCTGCCCGCCGACGCGAATCTGCTGGGGCCCGCGCCGCGCTTTCGCCTGCGCGGCCGCGAGCGCCGCCAGGTGATGATCAAGGCGCCCGAGCGCGAGCCGGTGGTCGCGGCCGTCCGCGAGGCCGTCCGGGCCGCGGCGGGCGCGCGGGCGCTGCGCGGCGTGAACCTCGCCGTCGACGTCGACCCGCAGTAGCTCGCTAAACGGGACCGGGGCGCTCATCTAGACTCGCTTCGATGAGCGAGCAGGCCGAGATCGAGACCGTCGACGTCGAGGGCGAGTCGGCGGAGGAGTTCACGCAGGAGGAGCTGGAGCGCCGCGACCGCGCGCTCGCGCAGGTCGTGACCTTCGGCGACCCCGTGCTGCGCTCGCGCGCCTCGGACGTCACCGAGTTCGGCCCTGAGCTCGAGCGCGAGGCGGAGCGGATGATCGCGATCATGCGCGACGCGATGGGCATCGGTCTGGCGGCTCCGCAGCTCGGCGTGCTGCGCCGCATGCTGGTCTTCCAGGCGAACGGCGACGCGCCGCCCCGAGCGATCGTGAACCCAGTGATCGAGTGGCGCTCCGAGGAGCGCGCCACCGCGGTCGAGGGCTGCCTCTCGATCCCCCGGGTCGTCGTCGAGGTCGAGCGGCCGCTGCACGTCCGCGTGACCGCCGTGGACGTGCGCGGCGAGCCGCTCGAGATCGAGGCGTCGGGGCTCGAGGCTCGCGTCCTGCAGCACGAGATCGACCACCTCGACGGGGTGCTGATCCTCGAACGCACCACGCGCGACCAGCGCAAGGGCGCGCTGCGAGCGCTGCGCGAGGGGCGCAGCTACAGCCCCCACGAGGAGGACGAAGAGGCCGCCCAGGCGGACGCGCGCGGCTAGCCGCCGGCCCACATGCGCGTCGCATACCTGGGTACCTCCGACTTCGCGGCGACGGTGCTGCGCCGCCTGGCCGACTCCCCGGTGCGCCCGGCCCTGGTCGTCGCGCCGCCCGACCGCCCGAAGGGGCGCGGTCGCAAGGTCAGCCCGCCGCCCGTCGCGGTCGCGGCGCGCGAGCTCGGCCTGCCCGTGCACCAGACGGCGAGCGTCAACCAGCCGGAGTCGGTCGCCGAGCTCGAGCGGGCGGGCGTCGACGTCGCGATGGTCTGCGCCTTCGGCCAGCTCATCAAGCCGCCGCTGCTCGACGAGCTGCTGTTCTTGAACGTCCACCCGTCGCTGCTCCCGCGCTGGCGGGGCGCGGCGCCGATCGAGCGCGCGATCATGGCGGGCGACGAGCGCACCGGGGTGGCGGTCATGCGGCTGACCGAGGGGCTTGACTCCGGCCCGGTCGCGCTGCTGGAGGAGACTCCGATCGGCCCCGACGAGGACTACGGCTCGCTCGCCCAGCGGCTCGCCGAGATCGGCGGCGAGCTTGCCGTGCGCGCGCTCGAGGCGCATGAGCGCGGCGAGCTTCGCTTCACCGAGCAGGACGAGTCCGCGGTGACCTACGCCGAGAAGATCGATCCCGCGGAGCGCCGCCTGGACCCGGCGCGTCCCGCGGACGAGCTCGCCCGCGCGGTCCGGGCGCTCACCCCGCACATCGGCGCCTACCTCGAGCTCGAGGGCGGCGACCGCCTCGGCGTGCGCCGGGCGCGGGCCGTCCCCGGCGGCCCCGCGCGGGGCGAGTTCGAGGCGCGGGACGACGCGCTCGTGCTCGGGACGGGCGAGGGGGCGCTCGCGATCGAGGTCGTGCGTCCGTCCGGCGGGCGCGATGTGAGCGCCGCCGACTACCTTCGCGGCTACCCCCTCCCGGCCCTCGCCCCCTGAGCGACCGTGGCCGATGCCGCCACACCCGCGCGGCGGGCCGCGTACGAGGTCGTTCGCCGCGTCTTCGAGCACGGCGCGTGGGCGGACCGCGCCCTGCCGGCGGCGATCGAGCGCGCGGGCGTCACACCCCGCAACCGCGCCCAGGCGCAGTGGCTCGCCTACGGCGCGGTCCAGCGGCGCGGCACGACCGACGCCCTGATCGAGCGGCTCAGCGGCCGCGAGCCGGATGACCTTGACGCCCCGGTGCTGGCGGCGCTGCGGCTCGGCCTCTTCGAGGTCCTCTACGGCGACGGCGCGGCGCACGCCGCGGTCGACGGCGCGGTCGAGCTTGCCAAGGGAGGCATGCGGCGGGTCGAGGGCAAGCGCGCGCGGGGCGCCGCCGGCTTCGTGAACGCCCTCCTGCGGCGCGCGGCGCGCGAGCGGGACCGGCTCCTGGCCGGGCTCGGCGACGAGACGCCCGCGGCCGCTGCGGTCGCGCACTCCGCGCCGCGCTGGCTCGCGGAGCTGTGGTGGCGCGAGCTCGGCCCCGAGGCCGCGCGGGCGCTCCTGCGCGCAAGCAACGAGGCGGGGGAGACCGGCCTGCGCGTGAACCTGCTGCGCGCCGAGCCCGCTGGGGTGAGCGCGGAACTCGAGGCGGCGGGCGTCGAGCTCGTTGCCCCCAGGCCGGGTTCGTTGCTGTGGCCGCCGGAGGCGCTCGCCGTGCGCGGCGCGCTGCCCGAGGCGGTGACGACGCGGCTGCGCGCGGGCGAGCTCTTCGCGCAGAGCCGCGCCGCCCAGGCGGTGGTCGCGCTGCTCGCGCCGCAGCCGGGCGAGCGGGTGCTGGACCTGTGCGCGGGTCCGGGGATCAAGACGACGGCGATAGCCGCGCGCATGCGAAACGAGGGCGAGGTGGTCGCGGTCGAGATCGACGCGGGCCGCGCTCGGCAGATCGAGGAGCTCTGCGAGCGGGCCGGCGCCCGGAACGTACGCGTGGTGCGGGCGGACGCCGCTCGCGACGACATCGGCGACGGGTACGATCGCGTCCTCGTGGACCCGCCCTGCTCCGATCTCGGCACCCTCGCTGGGCGCCCCGACGCGCGCTGGCGCAAGCAGCCGGCGACGCTCGCGCAGCTCGCCGAGCTCCAGGGCGCGCTGCTCGCCGCGGGAGCTCACGCGCTGCGCCCCGGCGGCACGCTCGTCTACTCGACCTGCACCATCTCGCGGGCCGAGAACGAGGGCGTGGTCACCGCGGCGCTCGAGCGCGACAGTGCGCTCGCCGCCGACGAGCTGGGCGAGCTCGAGCCGGCGCTGGCATCGCCGCACGACCGGCGCTTCCTGCAGTCGCGGCCGGACCGCGACGGCACCGATGGGTTCTTCTACGCGCGCGTGAGGAGGGATGGGTGAGCGGGGAGACGACGCTGGGCAGGCCCTCGTGCCCGAACTGCGGCGAGCCCTGGCTGCGGCCGACGAACCTGCCCGGGCGCTTTCGCTGCGTCAATTGCCTGAGCCGCTACGAGCTCTCCTCGCAGTGCCGCAACTGCGGCGCCCACCAGACGATCGTGCGCCTGACCAAGGAAGAGGACCTCGTCTGCCAGCATTGCGGCCACTCGATGCTGAACCCCGTCTGACCCGCACGCCCCTCGGCAGCGCATGACAGCCAAGGAGATCTTCGCCACACGCCGCGTCGCGCCGTCCATCCTCTCGGCCGACTTCTCCCGGCTCGGCGCGCACATCGACGAGGTGCTCGCCGCGGGCGCGCGCGTGATCCACGTCGACGTGATGGACGGGCACTTCGTCCCGCCGATCACGATCGGGCCGCTGGTCGCCGGCTCGATCGCCGACCGGGTGCACGAGGCGGGCGGCGTGCTCGACGTGCACCTCATGGTGGAGCGCCCCGGCGAGCAGGTCGCGGAGTTCGCCAAGGCCGGGGCGGACTGCATCACGATCCACCAGGAGGCCGACCCGCACGCGCACCGCACCCTCGCCGCGATCCGGGACGCGGGGTGTCTGGCGGGGCTCGCCATCAACCCCGGCACCCCCGCCGAGATGGTCCGCGAGCTCGCCGCGAGCTGCGATCTCGTGCTCACGATGACCGTGAACCCGGGCTGGGGCGGGCAGAGGTTCATCCCCACCTCGCCGGACAAGGTGCGGCGCGTCGCCGCGCTCGCCGCCGAGGGCACCGCGCTCGAGGTCGACGGCGGGATCGACGCTCAGACGGCCCCGCTGGTCGTCGAGGCGGGCGCCAACCTGCTCGTCGCGGGCTCCGCGGTGTTCGGCGACCCCGACCCCGGCGCCGCCTACCAGCGCATCGCCGAGGCCGCGGGCGCGGAGTAGCGCCGCATCGCGAAATCGCGGTTGAGGCTCCCCGGGAGCGCCAAGTGCGATTTCGCGGGGGAGGGGGCTTCGCGAGTGCGCCGCGACCGTGCGCCTACTAGGCCCGCTGGTTCGTCCCTGGGCCCGGCAGCGCGCTGAGCGCGCCTGCGACCTCCTGCCACCAGGCGCGCTCCTGGGGGGAGAGGCCGGGGCGGGCGCCGCGGCGCACGGCCCAGTCGACCATCTGGCGGCGGCCGCCGACCGCGACCAGGTCGGACCCCACGAGCGCGTAGCGGCCGTCGACGAGTCCGACCAGCGAGCCGGGGACGTCGCGGCGCTCGCGCAGGCGCGTGGCGACGGCGACGCCCTCGACGGCCTCGGGGCGCGCGGGGTCGCCGTCGTCCGGGACGCGCTTGCGCACGGTGAACACCTGCGGGGCGCCGCGCGGGGGCAGCGCGGCCGGCGGCGGCTCCCCGATCGGGCCGCTGCGCCAGCGTTCGGTGAGACGCTCGACCTCACCGATCGCCTCGCGCCGGGAGACGATGTGGAGCTCGTCGCCGGCGGCGATCTCGGTGGAGCCGCGCGGCAGGAGCGCGGCGTCCTCGCGCACGATCACGTTGACGAGCGCCTCCCGCGGCAGGCCGAGCTCCTTGACCATGCGGCCGACGATCGCGTCCCGCGGGTGGACGGTGTAGGTGAAGGTCTCGCCGCCGAGGCGGCGGATGATCCCGGTCTCGACGATCGGCCGGGGGAGGGCGGGCTCGGTGGTCGTGAGCCCGAGCCGCCGGGCGAGCGGCTCGAACGTCGCGCCCTGGATCAGGGTGGAGGTGACGACCACGAAGAAGACCGCGTTGAATATGTCCGAGGCCTCGCCGACGCCGGCGATCACCGGGAAGGTCGCCAGCCAGATCGGGATGGCGCCGCGCAGCCCGGCCCACCCGAGGAGCAGTCGCTCGCGCGCGTTGAGCGGGGCGAGAGCCGAGGCCAGGTACGCGGCGACGGGCCGGGCGACGAACATGAGCACGGCGGAGAGGGCCAGACCCTGCGGTGCGATCTCGATCAGGCCCGACGGGAACACCAAAAGCCCCAGGACGACGAACAGCGTGATCTGCATCGTCCAGCTCACGCCCTGGTGGAAGGCGACCGTACTGCCGCGCGCCGGGATCGAGCCCGTGCCGAGCACGAGCCCCGCGACGTAGACCGAGGCGAACCCCGACCCATGCAGAACCTCGGCCGCGCCGTAGGCGAGCGCGGCGGTGGCCAGCGAGGCGACCGGATAGAGGCCCGGGCTGGGCAGGTCGAGCCTGCGAAACGCCTCGCGTGCGAGCCAGCCTATCCCGAGCCCGATCGGCACGCCGATCACGAAGGCGATCACGATGCTCAGGATCAGATCGTCGGCGCCGAAGCCGGGCTCCAGCAAGAGGTCGATGAAGCCGATCGTGAGCAGCAGGGCGACCGGGTCGTTCAGGCCCGACTCGCCCTCCAGCGTGCGCGCCAGCCGCCGGGAGACGGTCGAGCCGCGCAGCACGGCGAAGATCGCAGCGCTGTCGGTCGTGGCGATCGCCGTGCCCAGGATCAGGCCCTCCAGGGGCTCCAGGTCGAACAGCCAGACGGCCGCCGCGCCCGCGATCCCGGCGGTCACCAGGGTGCCGATCGTCGCCAGCGAGACCGCGGTGCCGATCACCGGGCGGATCTCGTTCCAGCCGGCGGTTAATCCGCCCTCGAACAGGATCAGGACGAGGCCGATCGTGCCGATCGTGCGGGTGAGCTCGGCGTCGTCGAACTCGACGCCGCCGATGCCCTCCTCGCCCAGCAGCATGCCGAGGCCGAGGAAGAGCAGAAGGCCGGGGATCCGCGCGCGGTCGGCGACCTTGGCTGCCGCGAGTCCGACCGCCATCAGCGCACCGGCGAGCAGGAGGAGCTGTGCGTCCGACACCTAGGACACCTCGTCGTAGCCGGCCAGCCGGGCCTCGATTTCGTCGGGTGAATCGGGTGCGAGCGGCGGCCCGGGCGTGCCCGCGCGGTAGGCGAGCGCGAGCTGGGCGGCGAGCAGGGCGGCCCCGAAGGCGAAGCCCAGCTCGATCCGCAAATCGATGTCGCCCGTGATCGGCAGCAGGCACCACACCAGGAACGCGGCTGCCGTGAGCCCCCAGCAGCGGGCGGCGACGCGCGCCCCGCCCCTCGCCAGGATCGCCTGGTTCAGCGTGGTCGCGGCGAGGTAGCCGCCCATGCCGACGGCGACGATCGCGAGCCCCAGCCGGTCGTACTCGAAGCGGTCGCCGAACGCGATCTGCATGAGCGTCGGGCCCGCAAGCAGGACGACGAGCAGGACGAGCGCGGCGAAGACGGCGATCGCGCGGATCGTGACCCAGACCGAGTGATGGAACGCGGCCTCCGCGTCCTTGCCTCGCGCCCCGAGCCTCGTGAGGTGGGGGAGGAGGCTCTGCGCGACGCCCTGGAAGACGAGCAGCGGAGCGCGCGCGACCATCAGCACGTTGAAGATGAAACCCGCGGCGGCGGCGTCCTCGAATCCGCGGGCCAAGAGCGGCCCGGCGTTCAGGAAGGTCTGTTCGCCCATCATCACGATGAGCACGGCGGCCGCAAACCCTCCGCCGCTCGCGACGGTGACCGGGTTCACGCCCGCCGCCGGCCGCGTCTGCGCGCGCGCCGCCAGCCCCGTGCGGGCGCCGCGCGCGAGCGCGAACGGCATGACGGCGAGGCTGAACAGGGGCGCGGCGGCGACCCCGAGCGCGATCGTGGCCTGGCCCGAGGCGATCCCCAATGCGACCGCGAGCGCGAAGGCCATGCGCGACGCGGACTCGCAGAACAGCAGCGCGGCGAGCACGCCGAAGTGCCGGTTGCCCGCCAGATAGCCGCGCGCGTAGAAGCTCCCGCCGAAGGCGACCACGGAGACGACGAGCACCCAGTACAGCGTCTCCGAGCCGGACAAAAGCTCGTCCTGAAGCGGCCCGCGCAGCGCCAGGGCGATCGCCGCCAACCCGAGGGCCACGCCGAGCTGGATGAGCCCCGCGACCCGCAGGGCGCTGGCGATCTCCTCGCGACGGGCGCGCCGCTCGGCGATCGTGCGCGAGAGCAAAAGCTCGACGGGGCGGTGGAAGATCGAGATCGTCACGAACACGGCGGACCAGAGCACCGCGATCTCGCCGTACTCGTGGGCGCTCAGGTTGTGCGAGGCGAGCGCGAAGAAGACGTACGTGAGCACCCCCGAGGCGGCGATGCCGGTGGAGAGCAGCCCGGCGGAGCGTCCGAACTTCTTGGTCTCCACCCCGGCGCTCACTGTCATCGCGCGGGGAAGGTATCGCCCCGTCCGCCCGGGGCGGTCGTAGGGGTATGCTTGATTGACTGGTCAGTCAGGTGGCGTACCTTACATTCGACCCATGCCCGCGGTGATTTCCGAAACCGACCGCCTCCACCTCGAGCGGGCGCTGGAGCTGGCCGAGCGCGGGCGCGGGCGGGTGAGCCCGAACCCGCTGGTGGGTGCCGTGATCGTGCGGGACGGCGAGGTGATCGGCGAGGGCTGGCACGCGGAGCTGGGCGGCCTGCACGCCGAGCGCGCCGCGCTCGAGGACTGCCGGGCGCGCGGCCACGACCCGGCGGGCGCGACGGTCTTCGTGACCCTCGAGCCGTGCGCCCACCACGGCCGCCAGCCGCCCTGCGCGGACGCGCTGGTCGAGGCGCGCGTGGCGCGGGTCGTCTACGCCGCCGACGACCCGTCCGAGAAGGCGAGCGGCCGCGGGCCGGGCATCCTGCGCGACGAGGGGATCGAGGTCATCGCCGCGGACGGGCCGCAGGCGAGCGCCGCGCGCCTTCAGAACCAGGCCTTCCGCAAGCACGCGCGCACCGGCCGCCCGCTCGTCACCTACAAGGCCGCGACGACGCTCGACGGGCGCACCGCGACGGCGACCGGCGACTCGAAGTGGATCTCGGGGGCGCGCAGCCGGGAGCTCGTCCACCGTTGGCGCAGCGAGGCGGACGCGGTCGCGGTCGGGGTCGGCACGGCGCTCGCCGACGACCCCCTGCTCACCGCGCGCGACGGCGGCCCGTACGCGCGCCAGCCGCTCCGCGTCGTCTTCGACTCGCAGGCGCGCTTGCCGCTCGACGCGCAGCTCGTCCGCTCGCTGGAGGTGGCCCCGCTCCTCGTCGTCGCGGGCGCGGAGGCGCCAGCGGAGCGCACGGCGGCCCTGCGCGAGGCGGGGGCGGACGTCGTGGTCGTCCCCGGCCAGCGCGCCGAGCGCGTCAAGGCGGCGCTCGCGGAGCTCGGGCGCCGCGAGATCACCTCGGTCCTGCTCGAGGGCGGCGCGACGCTCGCCGGCGCGTTCCTGGATGCCGGGGAGATCGATGAGCTGCGGCTCTTCGTCGCGCCCAAGCTCCTCGGCGGCGGCGACGCGCGCCCGCTGCTCGCCGGCACCGGCGCGGAGCGGGTGGCCGAGGCGCTGCCCGCGCTCGCCCTGGCGAGCGAGCGCTCCGGGGAGGACATACTGATCAAGGCGCGCTTTCGGGAGTGGTGATGTTCACCGGGATCGTGAGAGAGCTGGGCAGAGTCGAGTCGGTCGAGCGGACGGCCGACGGGGCGCGCCTGCGGATCGCGGCGAGCTTCGCGCCCGAGCTCGCCGAGGGCGACTCGGTCGCCGTCAACGGGGTCTGCCTCACCGCCGCGGCCCTGGCCGGCGGCGCGTTCGAGGCCGACGCGATGAACCAGACGCTCCAGCTCACCACGCTCGGGGAGCTCGAGGCGGGCGCGCGCGTCAACCTCGAGCCCGCGCTGCGGGCGGGCGACCCGCTGGGCGGGCACATCGTCCAGGGACACGTCGACGGCGTGGGCGAGATCACCGACGTCACCCCCGACGGCTTCGCCAGGCGCGTGCGCGTACGCCTGCCGGAGGAGCTGCGCCGCTACGTCGTCGAGCACGGCTCGATCACGCTGAACGGCGTGAGCCTGACCGTGGCGGCGCTGCTGGACGACGGCGTGCAGGTTTCCCTGATCCCGGAGACGCTCGAGCGGACGACCTTCGGCGCGGCCGGGGCGGGCGACCGGGTGAACGTCGAGGTGGACGTGGTCGCGCGTTACGTGGAGCGCCTCATGCAAGGCTTCGTACCAAGAAGGGAGCTAGTCGAGTAGCGATGGCCGAGCAGGCACAGAGGACAAAAGCCGGGACGGCGGGCGCCGAGGACTCGCCGTTCAGCACCGTCGAGGAGGCGATCGAGGAGATCCGCCGCGGCCGCATGGTGGTCGTGGTGGACAGCGAGGACCGCGAGAACGAGGGCGACCTCGTCCTCGCCGCGCAGTTCGCGACGCCCGAGGCGATCAACTTCATGGCGACGCACGCGCGCGGGCTGATCTGCCTCGCGCTCACCCCGGAGCGGTGCGAGGAGCTCGGGCTGAAGCTGATGGCGGCGAAGAACGAGGCGCCGCTCGAGACGGCGTTCACGGTGTCGATCGAGGCGCGCGAGGGCGTGAGCACCGGGATCTCGGCGCACGACCGGGCGCGCACGATCCAGGTCGCGATCGACCCGCACTCGGGCCCCAGCGACATCGTCCAGCCCGGCCACATCTTCCCGCTCAAGGCGAAGCCGGGCGGCGTGCTGGAGCGCGCGGGGCACACCGAGGCCGCGGTCGACCTGGCCAGGTTGGCCGGCCTGATCCCGGCCGGGGTGATCTGCGAGATCATGAACGAGGACGGGTCGATGGCCCGCGTGCCGGACCTCGCCGAGTACTGCCGCAAGCACGGCCTCAAGATGGTCACGACCGCTGACCTGATCGCCTACCGGCGGCGGACCGAGCAGCTCATCGAGCGCGTCGTCTCCACGCGCCTGCCGACCGCCTTCGGCGAGTTCACCGCGGTCGGCTACCGCGCGCTGCTCGACGGCAAGCACCACGTCGCGATGGTCAAGGGCGAGGTCGCCGGCAAGAAGGACGTGCTCGTGCGGGTGCACTCCGAGTGCCTCACCGGCGACGTCTTCCACTCGCTGCGCTGCGACTGCGGCGAGCAGCTCCAGGCGGCGCTCGCGATGATCGAGCGCGAGGGCCAGGGCGTGCTGCTCTACCTCTCGCAGGAGGGGCGCGGCATCGGCCTGCTCAACAAGCTCCGCGCCTACAAGCTGCAGGAGGAGGGCCTGGACACGGTCGACGCCAACCTGAAGCTCGGCCTGCCCGCTGATTTGCGCGACTACGGCATCGGCGCCCAGATCCTGCGGGACCTGGGCCTGAGCTCGATCCGCATCCTCACCAACAACCCGAAGAAGATCGTCGGCCTCGAGGGGTACGGCCTCTCGGTCACCGAGCAGGTCCCGATCGTCGCGGTGCCCAACCCGCACAACGAGGCGTACCTGCGCGCGAAGCGCGACCGCCTGGGCCACGCGCTGCACCACCAGGGCCTCGCGCTCGACGACGAGATGATCCTCTCGGAGCGGCTCGAGAAGGAGAAGGAGCAGCAGGGTGAGTGAGTTCACCGCCGAGGAGCGCGAGCTCCTCGCGCGCGGCGAGTGGGCGATCTGCGTCGCGACGTTCTACGAGGACCTCGCCGAGCGGCTCGTCGGCGGCGCGCTGGAGGGCTTTGCCGACGGCGGCGTGAGCCCGGCGTCGGTGCACACCTACGAGGTGCCGGGCGCGTTCGAGCTGCCGTTCGCCGCCAAGGTCTGCGCGGACTCGGAGCGGTTCGCCGGGATCGCCTGCCTCGGGGTGGTGATCCGCGGTGAGACCGACCACTACGACTTCGTCTGCTCGGAGGCGGCGCGCGGGATCCAGGACGTGCAGCTGCAGACCGACGTGCCCTGCGCGTTCGGGGTGATTACCTGCGACACGCGCGAGCAGGCGGAGGCGCGCGCCGGCGGGGGCAAGCGCGACCAGGGCAGGCACGCGGCCCACGCGGTGATGCGTTCGGCGCTTCTGATGGAGCGCGTGCGCGGGGGCGGATAGGCGCAGGCGGGCGGCCCGCTACCATCCTCCGTCGCAATGGCGAAGGTATGTCACAGCTGCGGCAAGGCCCCGGCGTTCGGGAACTCGCGTAGCCACTCGATGGTCGCTACGCGGCGCCGCTTCAACCCGAACCTCCAGAAGGTGCGCATCGACGACGGTGGCCGGCCGCGCCGCGTGTACGTCTGCACGCGCTGCCTGAAGTCGGGCAAGGTCACCAAGTACGCCTGATCCCGGCGCTTTCGGGGGATCCGTCCGGAGGCGATCGCCGCGCCGCCGGCAGGCATCGCGTTCCCGGAGGGGCTAGCGTCCCTGTGGACCGCGATCAAGGAGGAGGGGGCCCCATGGAGCTCCGCGACGTTCAGCGACCGATCAAGGAGCGCTATCGAGCCGAGCCCGACGCGGCGCTGATCCACTTGAGCGCGAGCGCGCGGCAGGGGGAGGCGCCGGTGGCGTGCTCGGTCGGCGCCGGCGCGGCGATCCGGGAGGCGCAGGCGCACCTGGGCGTTGGCGTGATCAGCCACCGATGGGGTTGAGGCTCGCGCTGATCGCCGACACGCACATGCCGCGCGGCGGGCGCCGGCTCGATCCGGAGTGCGTGCAGGCGCTGCGTGCCGCCGACGCGATCGTGCACGCGGGGGACTTCCACGCCGAGGAGACGCTGGAGTGGTTCGAGGCGCTCGGCCCGCCGCTGCGCGCCGTCCACGGCAACGTCGACGTCGCCGCGGTGCGGGCCCGGCTGCCCGAGGTGGCGGAGTTTGAGGCCGGCGGGGTGCGGTTCGGCCTGATCCACGACTCGGGGCCCGCGCGCGGCCGGTTGGAGCGCATGCGCGCGCGCTTCCCGGACGCCGACGCCGTGATCTTCGGCCACTCGCACATGCCCCGGCATGAGGAGGCCGACGGCTTTCAGATCTTCAACCCCGGCAGCCCCACCGAGCGCCGGCGCGCCCCGCGCCGGTCGTTCGGGATCGCCCGGATCGAGCGCGGGGCGGTCGAGTTCAAGCACGTCTGGTTGTCGGACGGATGAGCTTCATCGCCCGCGACGCGCGCAATATCCTCGTCAACCGCCCGTGGCCGATCCGTCCGTAGAGCGCTTCAAGAGCGTCGTCTCCGTCGCCTACGCGCACCTTGAGACGCGCAGGCAGGAGATCAACGACCTGAACGTATTCCCGGTCGCCGACGGCGACACGGGCGACAACATGGCGCTCACGCTGCGGCACGTGATCGACGAGCTCGATCGCCTGCAGCGCGAGAGCGCCGACGGTGACCCGTCGCGTCCCGAGATCGTCCGCGCGGTCGCGCGCGCGGCCCTGATGGGCGCGCGCGGGAACTCCGGGGTGATCCTCAGTCAGATCATCCGCGGCGCGGCCGAGAAGCTGGCGACGCCGCCGGGGACGCTGATCGATCCCGAGTTGATCGAGGAGGCGCTCGAGAACGCGAGCAGGGCGGCCTGGGCGGCCGTCCGCGAGCCGGCCGAGGGCACGATGCTCACGGTGATCCGCGACATGGCGCAGGCCGTGAAGGAGCGGCGCGCGGAGTT
Source organism: Solirubrobacterales bacterium (assembly GCA_036564135.1). Classification (GTDB taxonomy): domain Bacteria; phylum Actinomycetota; class Thermoleophilia; order Solirubrobacterales; family 70-9; genus RSA11. Next base: position 46,253 of record DATCLC010000121.1, on the reverse strand, counting down.
CGCGCGGCGCAAGCTCGATCCGGACGCGAGCGAGGAGGAGCAGAACGCGCTGCTCGCCGAGATCATCGCGGCGGCCCTGTTCGCCGGCGAGCGCGCGGTGCGCCAGTCGCCCGAGCAGCTCGACGTGCTGGCCGAGGCTGGCGTGGTGGACGCGGGCGCGCTCGGCCTCGTCGTCATCCTTCGGGGCGCGCTCGCGGCGCTCGTGGGGGAGGAGGCGGAGCTGCCGGAGCTGCCGCGCTACGCGCCCACGCGGGTGCGCGACGTGCACCACACCGAGTCCCAGTTCAAGTACTGCGCGAACTTCATCGTGATCGGCGAGGGCCTCGACGCGAGCGCGGTCGTGCCGCGGCTCGAGGAGCTCGGCGACTCGGTGCTGGTCGTCGGCGACGACGCGACGCTCAAGGCGCACGTGCACACCGACGACACCGAGGCGGCGAAGGCAGTGCTGCGAGAGTTCGGCACGATCGAGCGCGAGGACATCGCCGACATGCACGAGCAGGAGGCCGCGCGCGTCGCGCGCCTCACGCGGACCCGCTCGAAGGCGGTCGCCGTGGCAGGCGGGGACGGGATCCGCAAGCTGTTCGAGGAGCTCGATGTGCAGGTCGTGGACGGCGGCCCGACGCTCAACCCGTCGACCAACGACCTGCTGCAGGGGATCGAGGCCGCGCCCGCCGACGAGATCGTGCTGCTGCCGAACTCCAAGAACGTGCTGATGGCCGCCGAGGAGGCCGCGCGGCTCAGCGACAAGAACGTGGTCGTCGTGCCGTGTCAGACGCAGCAGGGCGCGCTCGTCGCGCTGGTCGAGTTCGACCCCGACGACAGCGCCGAGGCGAACGCCGCGCGGCTCGAGGAGGTGCTGGCGGACACCAAGGTGGGCGGCGTCGCGCCGGCCGCGAAGGACGACGTTGAGGGCCGGTTCGAGCGAGGCGAGACCGTCGGCTTCGAGGGCGACGAGGTGATCGCCTGGGGCGATCTGCGCGCGACGCTCGACGCCACGGTCAGGCGCCTCGCCGAGGGCGCCGAGATCCTCACGGTGATCGCCGGGGCCGACCCGCCGATCCCGCTCTCAGAGCTCGAGCTCCCGCTCCCCGACGGCACCGAGGTCGAGGCCTACGAGGGCGGCCAGGAGCACTGGTACTGGCTGCTCGCGGCGCAATAGCCGCGCGCTTCCGCGAGAGCGACATATCGACGATTGATCCCAGGAAACGTCGAAGTCGCGGCGGGCGCGGTCGCGACGGCGACGTTTCGACGGTTGATCCCACGTTTCGCCGCGGTTCGCGATGCGGGACGGAGTGGCCTCTCGGCGGGCGGTCGGCGGCGCGAGGCGGGGGCGGGAGTGATCCGCGTGCGTGACGGTCCGCGCGGCGGCGTAGCCTCAACGTCGATGCCGCAGACGACCGCCGTTTCCGCCGACGTCGAGCCGCCCCGTGCGCTCGGTACCGCAGCGCCGCAGACGCGCGCGGAACTGCGCGGCGCGCCGTTGCGCTCGGTGCCCAAGCCCGAGCGGCTCGGACGGCCGATCACGTCGCTGCGCGGCGCCGGCCCGAAGCTCTCGAAGCTGGCGGCGAAGGCGGGGCTGCACACGGTCGGGGACCTGCTCTGGCACCTTCCGCACGGCTATCGCGACCGCTCCCGGGTCACGCGCGCTGCGGACCTGCGGATCGGGGAGGAGGCGACGCTCGCGGTCGAGGTGCGTTCGGCGCGCGTGCGGCCCACGCGCAGGCGCAACCTGAAGATCGTGGAGGCGACGGTCACCGACGGCAGCGGCAGCTTCAAGGCTGTGTGGTTCAACCAGGCCTGGCTCGCCGAGCGCCTGCGGCCGGGCACGCGGATGCTGCTCAGCGGCAAGCTCGACCGCTCGGGCTTCCGCGTGTCGGCGCACGAGATCGTCGACGGCGCCGGCAGCGACGCGGGCATCCACACCGTGGGGATCGTGCCCGTGCACTCGACGGTCGACGGCCTGCGCGCCGAACGCGTGCGGGAGTGGGCCTGGCAGGCACTCGCCTACGCGCGCGACGCGCGCGAGCCGCTCCCCGCGTCCGTGCGCGCCCGGTTGCACCTGCCGCTCGCGGCCGACGCGCTCGCGGCGGTGCACTTCCCGGACACGACGGCCGCGGCCGAGGTCGCTCGCCGGCGGATCGCGTTCGAGGAGCTCGCGCTGCATCAGGTCGCGCTCGCCGTGCGGCGCCGCGCCCGCGACGAGGCGCGCCGGGGCATCGCGTTCGACCCGCCGGGCGAGCTCACCGCGCGCTGGCTCGCCTCGCTGCCGTTCGAGCCCACCGAGGGCCAGCGCAACGCGTTCGCCGAGGTCGACGCCGACCTCGCCTCGGGTCGCGCGATGCAGCGCCTGCTCATGGGGGAGGTGGGCAGCGGCAAGACCGTGGTCGCGCTGTACGCGATGCTGCGCGCGATCGAGGGCGGCTACCAGGCCGCGCTCATGGCGCCCACGGAGACGCTCGCCGAGCAGCACGCCCGCACGCTTGACCGGCTCCTCGCCAACGAGCAGGTCCCGTTCACGCTGCTCACGAGCTCGACCCCCGCTGCCCAGCGCCGCGACGCGCTCGACAAGCTGCGCACCGGCGAGCTCGCGATGGTGGTCGGCACCCACGCCCTGATCGAGCCCGACGTGGAGTTCGCGCGGCTCGCCGTCGCCATCGTCGACGAGCAGCACCGCTTCGGCGTCCGCCAGCGCGCGGCGCTCGACGCGAAGGGCCCCGCGGCAACGGAATCGACCCGGGCGGCGGCCCCGCACGTGCTCCACATGACGGCGACGCCGATCCCACGCACGCTCTCGCTCACCACCTACGGCGACCTCGACACGACGATCCTGCGCGAGCTGCCCGCCGGCCGCCAGCCCGTAAAGACCTGGGTGGTGGGCGAGGACCGCCGCGCCGGCGCCTACGAGTTCGTCCGCGAGCGCCTGCGCGAGGGGCGCCAGGCGTACTTCGTCTGCCCGCTCGTGGAGGGCTCCGAGAAGCTCGAGGCCAAGGCGGCCTCCGAGGAGGCCGAGCGCCTCGCGCGCGGCGAGTTCGCCGACTTCGAGGTCGCGCTGCTGCACGGCCAGATGCCGGCCCGCGAGAAGGCCGCCGTCATGGAGCGCTTCGCGAGCGGCGCCGCGCACGTGCTCGTCGCGACCACCGTGATCGAAGTCGGCATCGACGTCCCCAACGCGACGGTCATGGTGATCGAGGGCGCCGAGCGCTACGGGATCTCCCAGCTTCACCAGCTCCGCGGGCGCGTGGGCCGCGGCGCGCACGAGTCCCATTGCATCCTCTTCGGCGACCCGGCGTCGGAGACGGCGCGCCGGCGCCTCGAGGCGATCGCCGCCGAGCGCGACGGCTTCAAGCTCGCCGAGATCGACCTGACGCTGCGGGGCGAGGGCGAGATCCTCGGCACGCGCCAGCACGGCCTGCCCGAGTTCCGCGCCGCCCAGCTCCCCGAGGACGGCGAGCTGCTGGTCGCCGCGCGCCGCGAGGTCCGCGCGCTGCTCGCCGAGCACGGCTCGTTCGAGGCGCCCGAGCTCCAGCCGCTGCTCGACGCCGCGCGCGAGCGCTTCGGGGACGAGCGCGAGCGGGGGATCATCGCTTGAGGGTCGTCGCGGGGGAACTCAAGGGCAGGCGCCTGCGCGCCCCCGCGGGCGGCGCGGTGAGGCCCACCTCCGACCGCGCCCGCGAGGCGCTCTTCTCCATGCTCGGCGACGTGAGCGGCATGCGCGTGCTCGACCTGTTCGCCGGCACGGGCGCGCTCGCGATCGAGGCGCTCTCGCGCGGCGCGGCCGAAGCCGTGCTGGTCGACACCCGGCCCCGCTACGCGCGCGAGAACGTCGAGGAGCTCGGCCTGGCCGACCGAGCGCGGGTGGTGAGAGCGGACGCGATCGCGTTCTTGCGCGGCGAGCCCGACTCGTACCTGCTGATCCTTTGCGATCCGCCCTATAGACTCGCGCGGCGTCTTGAGGCCGATCTGCGAAAGCTCGTTCCCGCCTGGCTTGCTCCCGGCGGCCGCATCGTCGTCGAGAGCGCTGCCCGTGAGCCGATCGACCTCGGGTTGGAGCTCGAGCGCGAGCGCCGCTACGGCGACGCGCTCCTGAGGATCTGGAGGAAGCCTTGATCTCCGGTCACAAGCACCCAGTTGAACTGCGCTTTCACGAGGTATGGCCGAGCCGATGAGCGATCAGAACGAACGCGTTGCGATCTGCCCGGGCACGTACGACCCGGTCACGAACGGACACCTGGACGTCATCGCCAGGGCGTCGCGCGTCTTCGACCGCGTCGTCGTGGGCGTCGTCGGACAGGCGATCCGCAAGCAGCCGCCGATGTTCACCGCGCAGGAGCGCAAGGGGTTCATCGAGCGCGCCGTGGCCGACATGGGCCTGGAGAACGTCACCGTCGAGATCTTCACCAACCTGCTCGTCGACTTCGCGCGCTCCCACGGCGCGACCGCGATCGTCAAGGGCCTGCGCGCGATCTCCGACTTCGAGTACGAGTTCGAGATGAACCAGCTCAACCGCAAGGCGGCGCCGGACATCGAGTCCGTCTACATCTTCGCCGCGGCCGAGTACAGCTTCGTGCGCTCCACCGGCGTGAAGGAGATGGCCACCTTCGGCGGGCCGCTCGACGACCTCGTGCCGCCCGAGGTCGCGGAGGCGCTCGAGGCCCGTCTGAGGCGGGATTAGCCACCCGGTACCGTTGGGCAGGAGCTTGCAACCGAACGCCGAATCCACCCTTGTCAATCCCGCTCCTTGCGGGGCCGCGTAAGCTTTTGCCAGCAAAATGGACGTCCTGGTCCTTATCGACAAACTCGACGACCTGATCCACAACGCCCGGCCGGTGCCGCTCACCGACCAGGTACGCGTGGATCGCGAGGAGATCTACGACCTCCTCGATCAGATGCGCGCCACGATCCCCGAGGAGATCAAGCAGGCGCGCTGGATCGTGAAGGAGCGCCAAGAGATGCTGGCGGAGGCCAAGCGCGAGGCCGAGCGCATCGTCAAGGAGGCGCGCGAGCAGCAGGAGCGGCTGATCTCCGAGGAGGAGGTCTACAAGCAGGCTGAGCGCGCCGCCGAGGAGATCGTTGAGGACGCGCGCGAGACCGAGCGCCAGATCCGCCTCGGCGCCGAGGACTACGCGGACGAGATCCTCTCGACGCTCGAGGTCAACCTCCAGAAGTTCCTGGCCGCGGTCCAGCGCGGGCGGGATCGCCTCGCGGGTCGTGACGAGGAACCCGTCGAGGTTCAGTAATCAGCCGTAGGTAGCGCGGACGACCGCGAGGTCGTCGGCCTCCCAGACCACCTCACCGTCGCACCAGGCGGCGAGGTCGCGTGCCGCCGCCGGCATGTCGACGCCCTCGGTAAGCGGGGCGACGCGGCGCTCGGGCGGCACGGCCACGATGTCGCCGATCACGAGCGAGCGCGACTGCTCGCGCACGCGGCGGAAGAGGTCGCGCTTGCGCTCGTCGTCGAGTTCGTGGATGGTGAGGACCGAGATCACGAGGTCCCACGGCCCGTCGGGCAGCGGGTCCTCGATCCGGCCGAGCCGCATCTCCTCCCAGCCGAGCTGGCGCGCGTGGAAGACCATCTCGGGGCTTGCATCCAGCCCCGAGATCCGGCAGTTGGGGTAGCGCTCCCAGATCCGCCGCGTGGTCTCCGCCGTGCCGAAGCCCAGCTCGAGCACGCGCTCGGGCGGGAACGGGATCGCGTCGATCGCCGCCTGCTGCAGCTCGTCGTAGCGCGGGATCTCAGCGCGGATCTCGTCGAGATAGGTCTCCGGGTTCCAGTGAAGCGGTCGGTTCAAGTCTCACTCGCTACAGTCGAGATGGTGGCGGGCGCATTGAACACGATCGATCTTGATGGGCTCGCCCTGAAGCCGGGTCAGGGCCGTCGCCTCGACGTCGAGGTGCGGCCCGACGACCTCGAGCTCGGCGGTCAAACCTACGGGGTCGAGACGGGCACGATCGCGGCGCGGCTCGAGGTCTCGCGCACGAGCGCGGGCCACGCGCTGCACCTGACCTTCGCGAGCAAGCTCGAGGGCCCCTGTATGCGCTGCCTCGAGGCCTCGAGCTTCGCGGTCGCGGTCGACGCCCGCGAGATCGACCAGCCCGGCGCCGCAGACGAGGAGCTCACCAGTCCGTACGTGGACCACGGCGTCCTCGACGTGCGCGCCTGGGCGCATGACGCGATCGCCCTGTCGCTGCCCCAGACGCTGCTCTGCAGGCCCGACTGCGTGGGGCTCTGTCCGGTGTGCGGCGTGTCCCTCAACGAGGTCGACCCCGCCACCCATAAGCACGAGGAAGAGCTGGACCCGCGCTGGGCCAAGCTCCGCGAGCTGCGGTTCGACTGACCGCGTCGAGCCCTACGATCCGAGCGTGAACCCGGTCACGAAGGCCGAGCTGTCCGAGGCGCGCCGCCGCGAGGCCGAGGCCCAGATCATGACCGCGACGGAGGGCCTGCTCGCCCAGGGCAACGCCTACGCGGAGCTCTCCGTCGAGCGCATCGCCGCGGCCGCCGGGCGCTCGCGCACGGCGTTCTACCTGTACTTCCGCGACAAGCGCGAGCTTCTGCAGCGCCTCACCGAGACGGTCGCGGAGGAGCTCTACGGGATCGCGGAGCGCTGGTGGGCGGCCGCGGATGCGCGCGCCGAGCTGCGCCCCGTGACCGAGTCGATCCTCGCCACCTTCCGCCGCCACGCCGACCTCTTGCGCGCCGTGGTCGAGACCTCCACGTACGACCAGGGCATGGCGGAGTTCTGGCGCGGGCTCGTCGGCCGCTTCGTCGAGGCCACCGAGGAGCGCCTGCGCCGCGACGGTGTCGATCCCGCCGCCGCCGCGGGCATGGCGTTCGCGCTCGTCTGGATGACGGAGCGCGCCTGTTACCAGCACGTGACCAACGGCAACGCGCTGTCGGACGAGCAGCTCGTGAACGCCCTCGTCGGGATCTGGGAGGGCGTGCTTCCGGAGCGCGGCGCCGCGAGCCGCTAACCTCTCGCCCCCGAATGGCCGTCCCGAAGAAGAGGACATCGAAAGCTCGGCGCGACAAGCGCCGCGCCACGCACAAGATCAGCGCGCCGCGGCTGAACAGCTGCCCGCGCTGTCACTCCCCGCGCCTGCCCCACCGCGTGTGCCCCGTCTGCGGGACGTACGCGGGCCGCGAGGTGATCTCGCACGAGATCGCCGAGCAGCCGGCCGGGGGCGGTTCGGCGGGCGCGGAGGGCTAACCCTTGACCGAGCCCGCGGGTGCGGCCGTCACGGTCGCGCTCGACGGAAGGGGGGTGGAGCGCGGCACCGCCACGCTGATCGCCGGTGCGCGCAAGGCCGCCGCCGACGGCATCGCGCTGCGCGTGTTCGGCGACCCAGGCGCGCTCGCTGAGCTCGCCGAGCTCCCCAACGTCGAGGTCATCGAGGCCCCCGACGAGATCACCAACGACGAGGAGCCCGTCGCCGCGGTGCGCCGCAAGGCCGACGCGTCGATCGTGCGCGCGGCCGCCGACGTCGCCGAGGGCAACGCCGACGCCTTGGTGAGCGCCGGGCCCACCGGCGCGACGATGACCGCGGGGCTGTTCGCGCTGCGCCGGATCTCGGGCGTGCGCCGGCCCGCGCTCGCGCTCCAGCTCTCGGTCCCGAATCGCGACGGACCGCCCACCGTCCTGCTCGACGTGGGCGCGAACGCCGAGGCGCGCCCGCACGACCTCGTCCAGTTCGCGTTCATGGGCGCCGCCTTCAGCCGCGCCGTACTGGGCGTGGACGAGCCGCGCGTGGCGCTGCTGTCGGTCGGCGAGGAGTCGACGAAGGGCACCCAGAGCGTCGTCGAGGCGCACGCCGAGCTCGCCGGGACGGGGCACCTGAACTTCGTCGGCAACGTCGAGGGGCGCGATCTGCTCACCGGGGCCGCCGACGTGGTCGTCACCGACGGCTTCACCGGCAACGTGACGCTCAAGACGCTTGAAGGTACGGCGAAAGCGGTCGCGACCGCGGTCGGGGAAGCGGCGCGCTCGAACCCGATGGCGATGCTGGGCGGGCTGCTCCTGCGGCCCGCGCTCGGCGGCCTGCGGCGCCAGATGAACCCCGACAACACCGGCGGAGCGATCCTTTTGGGCCTGCGCGGGGTTACTGTCGTCGGCCACGGCAGCTCCGGCGCCGACGGGATCGCCAATGCCGTGAGGCTCGCCGCGCGCGCGGTGCGCGAACGCGCGGTGGAGCGCACGGCGGCGCTCCTCGAGGAGGCGGGGGCCATGCGCGGGGAGCCGACGTGATAGGAAAAGGCAGATGAGCGGTACGGCCGAGACCAACCATCAAGGGGCAGGGGACCCCGGCCAGCTCGATCGCGACGAGGTCGTCGCCAAGGTGCGCGGCCATCTGAGCGAGGAGCTGCGCATCCCGCTCGAGCGGATCACCTTGGAGACGGACATCCGGAAGGACCTGGATGCCGACTCGCTGGATCTGTACGAGCTCGTCATGGAGTTGGAGGACACGTACGGGGTGAAGATGAGCGAGGAGGAGGCGGCGGAGATCCGCACCGTCGGTGACGCCGTCGACTTCGTGATCGCCCGCCTTCCCGCCGGATGAGGTAGATGGCCCGGGGCATACGCGCGATCGCACGCGGCAGGCTGCTGAAGCGCCGTCCGAAGGACGGACCGAGGGCCCTCCGTGAACTGATCGACGCGCTGCCCGAGGACCTGCGCCGCAAGGCGCTCAGCCACTCCTCCTGGGTCGAGCACCGCGCCGACTCCTACGGCCGGCTCGCGTTCCTGGGCGACAGCGTGCTCGGCCTCGCGATCGCCGAGCACCTGTTCATGCGTTTCCCGCGCGCCGACATCGGCCGGCTCACCAAGGTCCACGGCCAGGCGGTGAGCGGCCGCGCCTGCGCACAGGTGGCCCACGAGCTGGGTCTGCCCGACCTGGTGCGCGCGGTCGAGCCCGAGCACGCGGACGGCGGGATCGGCTCCGACGCGCTGCTCGAGAGCGAGCGCGCGCTCGCCTCGATCTGCGAGGCCGTGATCGGCGCGTGCTTCCTTCACCACGGGTTCGAGGCCACGCTGCCCGCGACGGTGGCGGCGTTCGCGGCCCAGGTGGAGCTCGCCTCGGAGACCCTGATCGACTTCAAGTCGGCGCTCCAGGAGCGCCTGGCGCGCAACGGCGACCGCGTACGCTACGAGGTGACGGGCGAGGACGGCCCGCCTCACGACCGGCGCTTCGAGGTCTCCGCGACCGTGGGCGGCCGGGTGATCGGCAAGGGCACCGGGCGCTCCAAGAAGGCGGCCGAGCAGGCGGCCGCGGCGGAGGCTCTCGACCGGCTTGGGGACTAGCGCCCGGCGGTCCGTCCGACCGGATCGGGAGCCTTAAGGCCAACGCGCGCATGCATCTGAGCTCGATCACCATCAAGGGCTTCAAGTCCTTCCCCGAACGCACCCGGCTTGAGTTCTCGCCGGGTGTCTCGGTGATCGTCGGCCCGAACGGCTGCGGCAAGTCGAACATCACCGACGCCGTGCTCTGGGCGCTGGGCGAGCAGAGCCCATTGTCGGTCCGGGGGCAGTCGATGCAGGACATGATCTACGCGGGCGGCGAGGGGGTCGGCCCGAGCCGCTACGCCGAGGTCGAAGTCGTCCTCTCCGACGTCCCGGTCGACCCCGAGGCGGACTCGGCTGTGGCCGAGTTCTCGGAGATCGCCATCCGTCGCCGTCTCGACCGCAGCGGCGAGGGCGAGTACCGGCTGAACGGGGCGCGCTGCCGCCTGACCGACATCGTCGAGACGCTCTCCGACGCAAACCTGGGCGGCGAGATGCACTCGGTGATCAGCCAGGGGCGCGTCGAGGAGATCGTTCACTCCAAGCCGCGGCAGCGGCGACTTCTGGTGGAGGAGGCCGCCGGCCTCGGCAAGCACCGCAAGCGCCGGCGCCGGGCCCAGCTCCGCCTGGAGCGCACCCAGGAGAACCTCGACCGCGCCCTCGACGTCGAGCGCGAGGCCCGCCGGCGCCTGCGGCCCCTCAAGCAGCAGGCGCAGGCGGCGGACATCCACGCGCGGCTCGAGCGCGAGTCGAACGAGTTGCGCGCACGGCTCTTGGCCGTCGAGGCGGGCGCGCACGAGGACGAGCTCGCCGCGGCCGAGCGGCGCGCCGCCGAGGCGCGCGACCTGCGCGACCAGATCGATGCACAGCTCGCGGAGGTCGCCAAGCGCCGGGCCGGGATCGAGGAGCAGCTCGCCGAGCGCGACCGCGAGCGCACCGAGGCATGGGGCAGGCTGAGCGGCATCCGCGCGGCGAACGAGCGCCTCGCGGCGCGCACCGACGCGCTCGCCGCGCGCCGGGCGGAGCTGCAGGCCGACCTCGACCGCCGGCGGGCCGTGCTCGGGCAACTCGCTGCCGAGCTCAAGGCCGAGGCCGACCGCGCGGGAGGCGACCCCGTCGACGTCGGGCTCGAGCGCGCCGCGCAGGCCACCGAGGCCGCGCGCGAGGCGCTGGCGGCGGCGAAGGCCGCGCCCAACGAGTCCGAGAAGGCGACCGAGGTGGGCCGCGCCCGCGACTCGCTCGAGCTCGCCGCGCGCACCGCGCGCCGGGTGGAGGACCTGCTCGGGCGCCGCCGCCAGGACTCGCTGGAGCGGCGCATCGCGGTCGAGACCGAGCTCCTGGCGAAGCTCGCCGAGCTCTGCGAGGCCGCCGCGGACGTCCGCGACGCGACCGGGGAGCGCGCCGCCGCGCTCGAGCGGGCGATGCTCGACAAGGGCAGCGGCGACGACGTCGCCGAGGCCCTGCGGGCCTGCTCGCGCGAGGAGGCCGAGATCCAGGCGCGGCTGCGCCAGGCGGGCGAGGCCGTCACGCAGGCGGAGGTCCGCGTCGCGCATCTGCGGGACCGCCGCGACGAGGCGCGCGCCGAGCTCGAGCGGATCTCGAAGGCCCTGGGCCGCGAGATCGAGCCCTCCACCGAGCCGCTCAGCGACGAGGAGCGCACGGAGATCGAGCGCAAGCTCGAGCGTCTGGCGCGCCGGCGCGAGGCGCTCGGCCCGGTCAACCCGCTCGCGCAGCGCGAGTACGAGGAGGCGCTCGAGTACGTTCGCGAGCTCGAGGAGCAGCGCGAGGACCTCGAGACGGCGATGCGCGAGCTCCAGGGGCTGATCCGGGAGACCGACCAGAAGATCAAAGCCGCCTTCGAGGAGACCTTCGAGGCGACCAGCAAGAACTTCGAGGAGCTGATCGCGCACCTGTTCCCGGGCGGGCGCGGCCGCCTGAGGCTCGTCAGCGAGCGCGGCCCGCGGCCGGTGCTGGGTGGCGCGGAGGCGGAGGCGAAGGCGTCCGCGGACGGCGATGCGCCTGATTCAGGCGGCGGTCAGGAGGGCGGCGAGGACCCAGACGATCCCGAGCGTGCCGAGGACGAGGCGCCCGGCATCGAGATCGAGGTGACGCCGGCGGGCAAGGCGATGCGGCGGCTGCAGCTGATGTCCGGCGGCGAGAAGTCCCTGGTCGCGCTCGCGTTCGTCTTCTCCGTGTTCATGGCGCGGCCGTCACCCTTCTACATCCTCGACGAGGTCGAGGCGGCCCTCGACGACACGAACATCGACCGCTTCCTGCAGCTCGTCCGCCGCTTCGCGGACCGGGCGCAGTTCATCATCGTCACCCACCAGAAGCGCACGATGGACGCCGCGGACGTGCTGTACGGCGTCTCGATGGGGAAGGGCGGGATCACCAAGGTCGTCTCGCGCAAGATGCCGCGCGCCGAGCAGCCCGCGCTGGGCGCCGCCGAGGCGGCCGCGTAAGCCGCCCGCCCCGCCTGGCGGCGCGCACCCGCTAGCCTCCGCGCGCGATGGCGCGCGACTGGCAGGATGCATTCAACTTCGGCGACGGCGCAGGCGCCGTCGTCACCGAGGCTGAGCGCGAGGACGAGGAGCGCAGGCGCGGCGGCTTCTTCCGGCGGCTGCGCGAGTCGCTCGCCCGCAGCCGCGAGGCGCTCACCGCGGAGGTCAGCGCGAGCCTGTTCGACCGCCTCGACGCCGAGGCCTTCGAGCGGCTCGAGGAGGCGCTCATCCTCGCCGACGTCGGCGCGCCCACGACGGCCGCGGTGGTGGGCAAGCTCGAGGCCGAGGTCGCCTCGGGCGCGGTGGCGGGGGGCGAGCCCGCGCGCCAGCGCCTGATCGAGCTGCTCGCCGAGTTCGCGACGCCCGATGCGGACCCGCGCATCAACCTGACGGGTAGCCCGTCGGTCGTGATGGTCGTCGGCGTCAACGGGACCGGCAAGACGACGACGATCGGCAAGCTCGGGCGCCTGCTCAGCGAGCGCATGGGGCGCAGCGTGCTGCTCGCCGCCGCCGACACCTACCGCGCCGCCGCGATCGAGCAGCTCGAGACGTGGGCGGATCGCGCGCGTGTCGACATCGTCCGCGGCCAGCCGGGCGGCGACCCGGGCGCGGTGGTGTTCGACGCGATCTCGGCCGCCGAGGCGCGCGGCGTCGACGTCGTGATCGCCGACACCGCCGGGCGCCTGCACACCCACGGCAACCTCATGGAGGAGCTCGCCAAGGTGCGCCGGGTGGCAGCCAAGCGCCTCGAGGGGGCACCGCATGAGACGCTGATCGTGATCGACGCGACCACGGGCCAGAATGGGATGCGCCAGGCCCAGGCGTTCGCGGAGGCCGTCGACGTCACGGGCGTCGTGCTGACCAAGCTCGACGGCACGGCCAAGGGCGGCATTGCGATCGCGATCGCGCACGAGCTCGGCATCCCCGTGAAGCTGATCGGCGTGGGGGAGGGTCTCGACGATCTGCGCCCGTTCGACCCGCGCCAGTTCTGCGAGGCGCTGCTCGGCGAGTAGCCCGCCACCGCGCGCCAAGCGCGCGCCATGAACCGGCGCTACCGCCCGCGTGCGCGGAGAGAATGCGCTCCGCAACAGCACGCGCGCACGGAGCGCGTGACACCCGACGAAAGGAGCAAGCGAGTGAAGTTCATCCGCTGGCGCCCCTCGCCGGGCACGGTGATCGCCACGATCGCCCTGGTCTTCGCCGTGAGCGGTGCGGCGGGCGCACTTCCCGGGAAGAACTCGGTCGCCTCGAACGACATCCGCAAGGGGGCGGTGAAGGCGAAGCACCTTGCCAAGAAGGCGGTCAAGGCCAAGCACGTGGCGAAGGGGGCGATCAGGACACGGCACCTCGCTGCGGACGCGGTCGCCCCGAGGGTGAGGGCGCTGACCGAGACGGCGCAGGTCGCGACCCTCACGGCCGACGACACCCAGATCGTGCTCTCCCGCGAGGTAGCGCCCGGCAGCTACGCGGTCATGGCGAAGCTCACCCTCACCACCTTGGGCGACGACTCCTTCGAGTTCCGGCTCATGCGGGACGGCACGGCGATCGACTTCGAGCTGGTCGACCCGCCGGCCACGGGCGTGATGGACCTGGGCGTTTCGCTGCTCGGCATCGCCGTCCTCAGCGAGCCCGGCGAGCTGCAGGTGGAGGCCCGCAGCGGCAGCGCTTCGGGGCAGCTGGCCAGGCTGAAGCTGATCGCGGTCCCGATCGGCTGACCCCCGAGGGAAAAATTGAGTGGCGGTCACTCATGACCTCGTGGGGCCGTCCCATGATCCTGCGCGGTGACAGCGCGCGTCATCGGACGCGTGCGCGGAAGCGAAAAGGGGTACGAGCATGCGGTTCAAGCTGGGACGGCCCTCCGCGGGCACGGTCATCGCAACGGTGGCTCTGATCTTCGCCGTCAGCGGCGTCGCTGGCGCCTTGCCGGGGAAGAACTCGGTCGACGGCGGCGACATCAAGAAGGGCGCGATCAAGACGAAGCACTTCGCCAAGAAGGCAGTCGCGCCGAAGGTCAAGGCGGTCGCCGCGCACGAGGACGGGAGCATCACGCTGCTGCAGAACGACACGAAGACCATCGTGTCGAAGTCCGTGAAGGCCGGCCGCTACGCGGTTATCGCTAAGGCCACCGTCGCGACCACCGGCGACGCCGACTACGTCTGCGGCCTGTACGCGGACGGCGAGCAGATCGACCGGCACACCATCAACCTGCCCTCGGGCGTCGGCAATCAGGCCATCAACGTCGCCCTGATCGGCGTCGCGAAGCTGAGCGGGCAGGGCGACCTCGCGCTCGTGTGCTCGAGCACCGACGACCTCGGGTCGGTGTACGACGCGCATCTGATCGCTACGTCGAACGGCTGACCCGAGCCACCAACGCGTTCAGCCCACGTTGCCGGAATCCGGCAACCAGGGCTGAACGCGCGGGAGCCGAACGTTTCCGTTCAGCCCACGTTGCCGGAAAACGGCAACGTGGGCTGAAACCCGCTCGCGGGCGAGGGCGCGCCGCCCGCGCGCCCGGCGCGCCTCTACGTGGGCCGCTCCGGCCTTGACCCCCTCCCTCGTCCGTCGCCGAATCCACGGCGCCTCGCGCGGGCGGGCCCCGCCGAGGGGACCGCGCGCGTGAACGAGGCCCCCCAACCGGAGGGTTAACCGGCTTTCCGGGCCGCCCCGACCGGTACCTTTGCGCGCGATGGGGCGTGACATGGGGGTCACCCGGTTGCTGGAGCGGGACGCGGAGTTAGCGAGCCTCAGGGAGGCGGTCGAGGCGGCGGCGCGCCGCGATGGGGGGCAGGCGATCGTCATCGAGGGCCCCGCGGGCATCGGCAAGACCGCCCTGCTCGAGGCGGCGACCGAGCTCGCCGCAGAACACGGGGTGCGCGCGCTGAGCGCGCGCGGGGGCGAGTTCGAACGCGACTTCCCGTTCGGGGTCGCGCGCCAGCTGTTCGAGCGTCCGCTGGTCAGCGCGGAGGAGCGCGAGCGCGAGAGGCTGCTCTCCGGCGCCGCCTCGCACGCCTCGCTCGCACTCGGCCTCGACGGGGACGCCGAGGCGGCGACCCTGCAGGGGCCGGACCTCCCGTTCACCGTCGTCCACGGGATCTATTGGCTCGTCGCGAACCTCGCCGAGCGCGAGCCGCTGCTCTTGGCGGTCGACGATTTGCACTGGTGCGACGAGCCCAGTCTGCGGGCGCTCGCGTACCTGGCGCCGCGGCTGGCCGAGCACCCGTGCCTTTTGGTCGTCGGCCTGCGCACCGGCGAGCCCGACGTCTCGCCGCTCGTCAGCGGCGTGGTCGAGCACGCCCAGCCCGCGCACCTCGCGCCCGCGCCGCTCGGCCCCGAGGCGGCCGCCAAGCTCCTCGGGCAGGTCTTCGAGGGGGCCCCGCTCGCGCCCGAGTTCACGCAAGCGTGTCTCGAGGCCTCCGGGGGCAACCCGTACCTGCTGCGCGAGCTCGCGGCGAGCGCTCGCTCCGACGGCGTCACGCCCGACGCCGACGGCGCGAACGCCGTACGCGGGGTGGCGCCGGCGTCGGTGGTGCGCTCGACGCTGCTTCGCATCGGGCGGCTCCCCAAACCGTGCGCGGAGCTGGCCCGCACGATCGCCGCGCTCGGCACCGAGGTCGAGCCCCGCCACGCCGCTGCGCTCGCGGGCTTGCCCGTCGACGAGGTCGCGAAGCCGCTCGAGGCGCTCACCGCCGCGGGGATCCTCGCCCGCGGCCTGCCGCTGCGCTTCGCCCATCCGTTGATCCACGAGGCGATCCACTCTGAGCTCCCGGAGGCGACGAGCGGCGATGTGCGCGCCCGCGCCGCGCGCCTTCTGCGCGACGAGGGCGCCGACCCGATCGCGATCGCGCACCACCTCCTGGGCGCGACGAAGGCGGGCGATCCGCTCGCCGTCGAGACGCTCCGCGAGGCCGCGCGGGAGATGCTCACCCGCGGCGCTCCCGAGACGGCGCACGCCTACCTGGAGCGCGCGCTCGCCGAGCCGCCCGACCCCGCGGACCGCGCCACGATCGAGTACGAGCTCGGCCTCGCCGGCTGGCTCGCGGCCCGCGACCTGCCCGCGACGCTCGCGCACCTGCAGGCGGGCGTCGAGGGCGCCGCCGACGAGGCCGAGCGCGCCGCCCGCGTGATCGGGCTGGCGCGCGCCCGCGCCGGGCTCGGCGACGTGGTGGGCGCCTTCGATCTGCTCGACGAGGCGCTGGACCGGGCCGAGGCGGCGGGGGTCGGCGCCGAGCTCACCGACCCGGTGCTCGCCGAGCACGGGGCGATCGGCCTTCTGCACCCCGAGACCCACGAGCGGGCCCGCCGGCGGCTCGCCGAGGCGGCCCCCGACGGGGACTCGCGCGGCGAGCTGCTCGCCCTCGCGGTGCTTGCCACCGCCCGCGCCAACGACGGCAGCGCGCAGGAGGCGGCGGAGCTCGCGGAGCGCGCGCTGGCGGACAACCTGCTGCTCGAGACGGAAGGCTCGGACTCGATCGCCTTCTACGTCGCCGTCTACGTGCTGATCATGACCGACCATCACGACTCCGCCGCCGCGCACCTGCGCGAGGCGCACTCGCTGGCGCGCCGCAGCGGATCGGCGTTCGCGTTCGCCTCCGTCTCGGCGATGCGCGCGGTGCTGGCCTGGCGCCGGGGCGAGAGCGGCGTCGCGGTGGCCGAGGCGCGCTCGGGGATCGAGCCCGGCCTGATGCATCCGTTCACCTACCCGCTGCTCTACACGTGCCTGGGCCTCGCGCTCGCTGACCGGGGCGAGCTCAAAGCGGCTGAGGAGGCGATCGCCGCCACGGGGGTCGGCCCGGACCTGCCGGAGCTCCTGCACGTGAACACGTCGTTCTACGCGCGCGGCGAGCTGCGCATGGCGCAGGGCCGCTGGGAGGACGCGCTGGAGGACTTCCGTGAGCTGGAGCGCCGCGACGCCCGCGTGGGCGTCCGAAACCCGACCGTGCCCTGGCGCCCAGCCGCCGTCGAGGCCTGCATGCGCCTCGACCGCGCCGAGGAGGCCGCCGAGCTCGCCAAGGCCGAGGAGGAGTTCGCGGAACGGTGGGGGACCGCGACCGCCCGCGGCCAGGCCCTGCGGGCGCGCGGGTTGGCGCAGGGCACCGACGGCGTCGACGTGCTGCGCGAGGCCATCGATGTGCTCGCCGAGGCCCCGGCGCGCCGCGAGCGCGTGCTCGCGCTCTGCGACCTCGGCGAGGCCCTGCGCCGCGCCGGCGCGCGTAAGGACGCCCGCGAGGTTCTCACTCAGGCCGTGGCGCTCGCCCAGGAGTGCGGGCTCACGCGCCTCGCGGCGCGCGCCCACGAGGAACTCAAGGTGGCCGGCGCCAAGCCGCGCCGCCTGCAGTTCAGCGGCGCCGATTCGCTTACCGCCGCGGAGCGCCGGGTCGCGGAGCTCGCCGCGGGCGGGATGGCGAACAAGGAGATCGCCGAGACGCTCTTCCTCTCGCCGCGCACGGTCGAGAACCACCTCTCGCGGGTGTACCGCAAGCTCGACATCGGCTCGCGCGAGGAGCTCCCAGACGCGCTCGCCATGGCCCCCGCGGAGTAGGCCACCCAGGCCACCCAAAAAATGAGTGGCGACCACTCATGCGAGTCGCGCTCGGGTGCGCGACGGTACGCCCGTGGCAACCCAGCGCATCACCCTCCAGCTCGAGCTCGACCCGCAGAGCTCGCCGTTCACCGGGGCGATCGAAGCCGACGGCGGTGAGCGGGTGCCCTTCGTGGGCTGGCTTGGGCTCGCGCAGGTCCTCGAGCAGGTGCTGGTCGACGCCCGGGATGCCAAGCAGGGAGGCGGCACGGCGGCCGACCCGTCGTCAGCGACTACCCACGGAGGAAAGGCATGACGTTCGTTCGAGTCAGACCCCTCGGCCTTCTCGCCGCGGCGCTGGTCGTCGCTGCGGCGACCGCCCTGACCCTCGCGGCGGGGGCCCCCGACGCCGCAGGCGCGGGGAAGAAGAAAGCAAACGTGAGGATCACCATCGACGTGAGCGACAACGGGCAGCCCGCCCCGGACAACTTCTTCGGAAAGGTGAAGTCGCCCAAGAAGGTCTGCAAGCGCGAGGGCCGCAGGGTTCGGCTGTTCTTCGGGAATGAGCCCGTGGCTTCAAGCAAGCTCCTGAAGGGCGGCGAGTACGTGATTGGACTCGACAACCCGCACCCGAACTTCGCGCCCTTCACGGTCCGCATCAAGGCGACCAAGAAGTGCAAGGCGGCGAAGAGCGAGCCGGTGTTCGCGAACTAGACGCGGGATTCGCTTCAGGGCGGGCCGGCCCGGGGGCGGCCCGCCCTGAAAACCCCTCGCCCAGGGCGCGGGAAACCCGCAGGGAGGAGGGGTGGTCCTCCCCGATGCGGACCGCGAGCGCGGGCGGCACCATGGGCCGCGTGAGCAGCCAGAACCAGCCGGAGCGGCTCGAGCTCCGCTTGGAGCTCGACCGCGGCGTCGAACCGATCAGCGGCCGGATCAGCACGGAGGCTGGCACGACCGTTGAGTTCGCCGGCTGGCTCGCTCTCGCTGGCGCCCTGCAGCGCCTGGGCTCGTCGGGGGAGCCGGACCAGGCGGCAGGCGCGAGGCGGACCGGATAGGCGCTTGGCGGCGCGGACCGTCCGGGGAACGGATTCCCGGGGGGACGGCCCGCGCCGCCGGCGTTCCGGCGGGCGCCCGGCGCGACGCTCGGCCGCCAGCGGCCCTCCCGCGCAGGCGAGCCCGTAAGCTCCGCTAGGCATGTTTGAAGCGCTCGGAGACCGGCTGCAGGCGACCCTCTCGGACGTCCGCTCGCGCGGCAAGCTGACCGAGGCGGACGTCGACAAGGCGATGCGCGAGATCCGCCTCGCGCTGCTCGAGGCGGACGTCAACTTCAAGGTGGTCAAGCAGTTCACCTCGGCGGTCAAGGAGCGCTGCCTGGGCGCCGACGTGCTCGAGAGCCTCGATCCCGGCCAGCAGGTCGTGAAGATCGTGAGCGACGAGCTCACGGAGCTCATGGGCGGCTCCAAGCGCGACCTCGCGCTGGCGCCCTCAGGCGTCACGGTGATCCTGATGGCGGGCCTGCAGGGCTCGGGCAAGACGACGGCCTGCGCGAAGCTCGCCCGCAAGCTGGGCGCGCAGGGCAAGGACGTCGCGCTTGCGGCCTGCGACACGCAGCGCCCGGCGGCCGTCGAGCAGCTCGTGACGATGGGCAAGCGCGCGAACGCGCACGTCTACGAGCAGGGCACTTCGCGCGACCCGGTCGACATCGCCGAGTGGGCGCTGGGCCAGGCCAAGCGCGACGGGCGCGACGTGCTGATCGTCGACACGGCGGGGCGCCTGCACGTCGACGAGGAGCTCATGGACCAGCTCGTCGCGATCCGCAAGCGCACGAACCCGCACAACGTCCTGCTGGTTCTCGACGCGATGACCGGCCAGGACGCGGTCAACGTCGCCGAGGCCTTCGCGGAGCGCGCGGACTTCGACGGCGTGATCCTTACCAAGCTCGACGGCGACGCGCGCGGCGGCGCGGCGCTGTCGGTGAAGGCGCTCACGGGCAAGCCGATCATGTACGCGTCAGTCGGCGAGCGGATCGAGCAGCTCGAGCCGTTCCACCCCGACCGGATGGCGAGCCGCATCCTCGGCATGGGGGACGTGCTCAGCCTGATCGAGAAGGCCGAGCAGGTGACCGACGCCGAGCAGGCCGCCGAGCTCGAGCGCAAGATCCGCACGAAGCAGTTCACGCTCGAGGACTTCCTGCAGCAGCTCCGCCAGGTCCGCAAGATGGGCCCGATCGCGAACGTGCTGGGGATGATGCCCGGCATGGGCAAGGCGATGAAGCAGCTGCGCGCCGCGAACATGGACGAGCGCGAGCTCGACCGCATCGAGGCGATCATCCTCTCGATGACGCCGTACGAGCGGGCTCACCCCGAGGTGATCGACGGCTCGCGGCGCAAGCGGATCGCCCGCGGCTCGGGCACGACCGTGCAGGCCGTGAACCAGCTCGTCAAGCAGTTCGGGCAGATGAAGAAGATGATGGCCGCGATCTCCCGGGGGAAGATGCCGGACCCCGCGCAGCTGCTGCGCGGCATGCGGTAGAAGCCCGCCGGGAAGTCACCCGCTAACCTGAGGCGTCGCTCATGGCAGTTCGCATTCGCTTGAGAAGGGTGGGTTCGAAGAAGAACCCGATCTGGCGTGTCGTCGTCGCCGACAAGCGCTCGCCGCGTGACGGGCGCACGATCGAGACGATCGGCCACTACAACCCGCAGACCGAGCCCTCCACGATCGTGCTCGATACCGAGCGCGCGAAGCACTGGCTCGACCACGGCGCGCAGCCGACGCGCACGGTTGCCCGCCTGCTCCGCACCAAGGGCATCGAGGTCAGCGGCTCCTAGCCTCACCATGCGTGATCTCGTCGAGTTCCTGGCGCGGTCCGTCGTCGAGGACCCCGGCGCGGTCACGGTGGAGGAGTTCGAGGAGGACGATGAGCTCGTGCTCGAGGTGCGCGTCGCCGACGACGACCTCGGGCGCGTGATCGGCAAGGACGGCCGCGTCGCGAAGGCGATCCGCACGATCGCGCGTGCCGCCGGCGCGCGCGACGGCCGCCGCGTCGCGGTCGAGATCGTCGAAGCGGACGAGTAGGCCACCGCGGCTTGCGGATCGACTTCTTCACGCTCTTCCCGGAAGCCTTCGATTGGTTTCGCGGGCAGCGGCACGTCGCCAACGCGATCGCGCAGGGCCACGAGCTGCGCTTCTTCAACTACCGCGACACGACGCCGCTCTCCGGCGGGCAGGTCGATGACGCGCCCTATGGCGGCGGCGCGGGGATGGTGCTGCGCGTGGACGTCGTGGACGCCGCGCTGCAGGCTGCCTACGGGCCGGAGGGCTCGCCGGGGCGCGTGATCGTGCTGGCCCCGTCGGGGCGGCAGTTCGACGAGCCGCTCGCCCGCGAGCTGGCGCAGGAGCCGTCGATCGCGCTGATCTGCGGCCGCTACGAGGGCGTCGACGAGCGCGTGCGCGAGCACCTGGCGACCGACGCGGTCTCAATCGGCCCGTACGTGGTGGCCGGGGGAGAGCTGCCCGCGATGGTGATCGCCGACGCGGTCATCCGCAAGCTGCCCGGCGCGCTCGGCGACCCGGAGAGCGCGCTCGAGGAGTCGTTCAGCGAGGCTCTCGGCGGGGCCCCCGAGTACCCCCACTACACGCGGCCGGCGAGCTACCGGGGCTGGGACGTTCCAGAGGTCCTGATCTCCGGCGATCACGCCAAGGTGCGCGAGTGGCGGCTCGCGCGCAGCCGCGAACGCGCCCAGGGCAACTGACGGCCCTGGAAACGGGCAGGCGTCCGCTACTATTCGCGGCCCGCGGGCTCTCGATGAAATGAGGGCGCGCGATTTTTTCGGCCCGCATGCGGGCGAAATTCCTCCAAGCCCTCACTCACGAAATGAGCACGATCATCGAGAGCATCGAGAAGCGTCAGCTCAAGCGTGTGCCGCGCTTCGAGCCCGGTGACCGCGTTCGCGTCCACTTCCAGGTGGTCGAGGGCAACAGGCGCCGCACGCAGGTGTTCGAGGGTGTCGTGATCGCCCGCCAGGGGACCGGCGTCCGCGAGACGTTCACGGTCCGCAAGCAGTCCTTCGGCGTCGGCGTGGAGCGCGTCTTCCCGGTGCACTCGCCGAAGATCGAGAAGCTCGAGGTCGTCGCCCGCGGCGACGTGCGGCGCGCGAAGCTCTACTACCTGCGCGGCCGCGTGGGCAAGGCGGCGCGCGTGGCCGAGCGGCGCTGGGGCATCGAGTCCGACCTCGTGCTCACCGAGGAAGAGGAGCCCGTAGCGGAGGACGTCGAGGGCGAGGCCCAGACGGAGGCCGAGCCCGCCGAGGGCGAGGAGAGCGCCGAGGCTGCCGAGGGCGCTGAGGCCGAGGCCGGCGGTGAAGCCGGGGGCGCGGAGGAGGCTGAGGCCGCGTCCGAGGAGAGCGCCGAGGCCGAGGGAGAGGCCCAGCAGCCGGAGGCCGAGGGGGGTGCCGAGGAGTCAGCTGAGGCGGAGGCCGACGCGGGCGACGAGGCGCAGGGCGAGGGCGATAGTGAGCCCGAGGCCGCCGGGGAGCAAGCCGCAGGCGACGACGCCGCCCCGGACGAGGGCTCCGAGGAAGGCGCCGCCGGAAGCGACGGCGACGAGCAGGCCTGACCGCCGAACGGACATCCCGGCGCTTGATCCCCAAGCCCACCACCGGCTTGGGCGCGCTGGTGGAGCTGGTCGTCATCGTGGGGATGGCGATCGCGCTGGCGCTCGGGATCCAGGCGTTCATCGTCAAGCCGTACGCGATCCCGTCGGAGTCGATGGTCCCGACGCTTGAGATCGGCCAGCGCGTGCTCGTGAACCGCATCACCTACCAGCTCGGCGCCGACCCGGACATCGGGGACATCGTCGTCTTCCACCCGCCGGCGGGCGCCGAGGCGTCGGGGCGCCAGTGCGGCGTGCAGCGGCAGCAGAACCAGGCTTGCCCGCAGCCGACCCCCGAGCGCGCCGACACCAACTTCATCAAGCGCGTCGTGGCCGGCCCCGGCGACCGGCTACGCATCGAGGACGGACACCCGGTCGTGAACGGCGAGCTCATGGAGGAGGACTTCGTGCGCCCCTGCCGCGGCGGGGACGTCTGCAACCTCCCCGAGGAGATCACGATCCCGCCCGACCATTACTTCATGATGGGCGACAACCGCGGGGCGAGCGACGACAGCCGCTACTGGGGCCCGGTGCCGCGCGACTGGATCATCGGCGAGGCCTTCTTCACCTACTGGCCGATCAACAGGATCGGCTTCATGTAGCGGGCCGGCGCCCCGGTTCGGCGCCGCGCGCGAGCGAGTCGCCGCCGCGCGGTGTAGGTTCGGGGCGTGAGCCGGGCCAACGGGAACGGGAACCGCAGGAAGGCGAGCGCCGCCGTCAAGCGTCGCAGGCGGCGGGCGGCCCGGCTGTTTCGGTTCGACCGTGAGTTCGGGGCGCGCTTCGTGGCCGGCTGCGACGAGGCCGGCCGGGGCTCGCTCGCTGGGCCGCTCGTGGCCGCGGCGGTGCTCATCGACTACGGCTCGCTGAGCCTGCGCGACCGCCGCGCCCTCGGCGAGCTCGACGACTCGAAGAAGCGCTCGCCCGAGGAGCGCGAGGCGCTCTACCCGGCGGTCATGCGCGCCGCGGCGCGCGTGGCGATCACCGTGCGCTGCGTGCGCGGGATCGACGAGCGCGGCCTGCACAACACGAACTTGGCTGCCCTGCGCCGCAGCCTGGAGCGCGTGGCCGTGCCGGGCGCTGTCTGCCTCGTCGACGGCTTCCGCCTCGGCCCCTCGTGCGCGGTCGAGCACCACGCCGTGGTCGACGGCGACGCGCGGAGCGCGGCGATCGCCGCCGCCTCGGTGATCGCGAAGGTGACGCGCGACCGCTACATGTGCCGCGCCGACGAGCTCTACCCGGGCTTCGGCTTCGCCGAGAACGTCGGCTACTCGACTCCCGAGCACCGCGCCGCGATCGTGGAGCGCGGGCCGTCGGCGCTCCACCGCCGCTCGTTCCAGTCGGTGGCGTACACGCAACTCGCGCTGTAGGCGAGCGCGCCCGCCGCCGCGAGCGAGGCGGATTCGTCACAGCAACGAATCCGCCTCACTCGAGCGATCGAGCGGCTTCAGGTCAGCAGCTCAGGCCGGCCTTGGTCTCACCGAGCACGATGTCGAGCGCCGTACCCGGGAGGTCGATGAAGACGGCGCGCTGCGTGATCGTGTCGCCCTCCTCGATGGTCTCGTTGAGGAGGATCCGGGCGATGCCCAGATCGATCTTCTCCGGCCCGCCGCCGATGTCGTGCGGCACGCCGGCGACGATTAGCTCCCCGACGCGCGAGCGGCCGTTGAGCTGCACGTCGTCGCAGCCGAAGCGGATCGCGGCGGTCGCTTCGGAGTGGACGCCCTTGATGTTCAGGGCGTACCCCATCAGCGGGATCCGCAGCTCCACGCCGGCGATGTCGGCGGTTGCCGACGCGCTGTCGGTGCCAAGCTCCGTGTCGCCCTCGATCGCGCCGACCCGCAGGAACTCCCACAGGACCGGGCTGAGGTCAAGCAGCCCGCGGCGCGGCCGGTTCGCGTGGTTGATCGCGGCCACGGACTGCTTGTCCGTGACGCACGGGTTCTCGCCGGGGTTGGCGGTGGCGGGCGTGAGCCCAAGCAACGAGATGGGCGTCGCGCGGCAGACGGTGGTGGTCGGCTCGGCGCCGGCCGTCGCCGGGACCGCGAACAGCACGGTCAGGCAAGCGGCGGCGCAGGCCGCAATCAGGGTACGTAGACGCATAACTCCTTTCCCCCTTGGTCGTCCCAAGCTGTCCCGTCTGCCCCCGAAGGGTGCGAATTTCGCGGGACATTAGCGTTCGGCCCTGGGCGCGGCCCGAGCCCTCCCGCTCGCGCAAACCGGTTGTCACACGGCGCCGCGGACGTGCTCCCACTCGACCACGCGGTCGCGGGCGTCGAGCCGCAGCCCGACGACATCGATGCGCAGGCCGCGGTAGGGGGCGGGCGGTGGGTTCGCGCGCGCCCAGGCGGCGGCCAGCGCACGCAGCTTCGCGCGCTTTCGGTGGGTCACCTGCTCGAGCGGCGAGGCGGGACCGAGCTCGCCGACGCGGCAGGTCTTGACCTCGACGATCACGAGGTCGCGTCCGTCGAGGGCGACGATGTCGAGCTCGCCGCGAACGCCGTCGACGCGCGTGTTGCGCGCGAGGATCGCCCAGCCGCGCCGCGAAAGCTCGCGCGCGACGAGCTCCTCGCCGAGGGCTCCGGTGCGCTGTCGGGCGACGGTCACGCGGCGACCATAGGCGGCGCGAGCGCACGCGTGGCGCGCGGCGCGCTACGGCTTGCGCGCGGATGTGGTGCGGGATCGCAACGCCCGCCGCACGTGGGCGAATCGACCCGCGTCCGCGCGCGTTTCGTTGCGTACTCATGCCACGCGTTGCGGCTCGCCTCCTAGCGTCGCGCCCGTGGCCAGCGCCAGCGTCCGCACCTTCACGCTCCTGGGCATCGAGGCGCGCGAGGTCGTCGCCGAGGTCGACGTCACGCAGGGGCTGCCCTCGTTCAGCGTGGTCGGCCTGCCCGACGCGGCCGTGCGCGAGTCGCGCGAGCGCGTGCGCGCCGCGATCTCCAACTCGGGCTTCACCTTCCCGCAGCAGCGCATCACGGCTAGCCTCGCCCCGGCGAACCTGCGCAAGGGCGGGCCCGGATTCGACCTCGCGATCGCCGCCGCGCTGCTCGCCTGCCGCAACGAGCTCGACCCGAGCGCGCTCGCGGGCGTCGCGCTCGCGGGCGAGCTCGCCCTCGACGGCACCGTCCGGTCGGTGCCGGGCGTGCTGGCCATGGCGGAGCGCGCGGCCGAGCTCGGCATCGAGAAGATCGTGGTCGCGACCGAGTCGGCGCCCGAGGCCGCGCTCCCGGCCCACCTGAACGGCGGCTCGTCGAAGGACCTGCGCATCGTCCCAGTGCACAGGCTCGCCGACCTGCGGCTGCTTGGCACGTCCGCCGAGCCCAGCTACGACTTCTCGGCCGCGCCGCGCCCGGCCCTGGCCGCGACGGCCGGTCGCGACCTCGCCGATCTACGCGGCCAGCCCGTCCTGCGGCGCGCGCTCGAGCTCGCCGCGGCGGGCAACCACGGCCTGCTGATCCTCGGCCCGCCCGGCGCGGGGAAGAGCCTCGCGGCGCGTTGCCTGCCCTCGCTCATGCCGCCGCTGAGCGACGCCGAGGCGCTCGAGGTCCTGCGGATCGCGAGCGCCTGCGGGCGCGCCGACGCGAGCCTGGCCTCGGTCCAGCGCCCGTTCCGCGCGCCGCACCATACGGTCTCGACCGCGGGGCTGATCGGCGGGGGCACGCCGCCGCGCCCGGGGGAGGTGACGCTCGCGCACCGCGGCGTCCTCTTCCTGGACGAGCTCGGGGAGTTCACGCGAGACGCGCTCGAGGGGCTGCGCCAGCCGCTCGAGGACGGCGAGGTGACGATCACGCGCGCCGCCCACACGGTGCGCTTCCCCTCGCGGTTTCTGCTCGTCGCCGCGTCGAACCCGTGCCCGTGCGGCCGCGGCCCGACCCATCCCGAGTGCGAATGCCCGCCCGGCGCCGTGCGGCGCTACCAGGGGCGGATCAGCGGCGCGCTCGCCGACCGCATCGACCTGGCCGTGACCGTCGAGCAGCCGTCAGGCGAAACCCTCGCGGGCGAGCCGGGCGAGCCCTCGGTGGCGGTGCGCGCGCGGGTGATCGCGGCGCGCGAGCGCGCGGCGGCTCGCCAGGGCGACATCCCCAACGGCGAGCTCGACGCGGCCGCCCTGCGGCGTCACGTGCGCCTCACGCGCGCGGGCCGCCAGGAGCTCGCCCGCGGCTACCGCGCGCTGGGCCTGAGCGGGCGCGGGCACGACCGGGTGCTGCGCGTCGCGCGCACGATCGCCGACCTCGCCGACAGCGACCTCGTCGACGCCGACCACATCGCCGGGGCGCTCGCGATGCGCCGCAAGGGGGCGCGGTGAGCGCGATCTGGACCCTGCGGCGCGGGCAGCCCGGCTACCCGCCGGCGCTCGAGGACCTGGAGCGCCCGCCGGAGCAGCTCTGGGGGATCGGCGAGCGCGAGCTCGTCGCCTCGCTTGAGCCGGGGCGCACCGTGACCATAGTCGGCGCGCGGAGGGTGGGGGAGCACGGGCGCGCGCTCGCCGCGTCGATCGCCTGCGACCTGGCGGGCGCCGGCCTCGTCGTCGTGAGCGGGATGGCGTACGGCTGCGACTCCGCGGCCCATGAAGGCGCGCTCGTGGGCGGCGGCGAGACGATCGCGGTGCTCGCCGGTGGCCCCGACGTCGTCTACCCGCGCTCGAAGCGCTCGCTGTACCGTCGGATCCTCGCGGGCGGGGGCGCCGTGATCAGCGAGCGGCCGCCGGGCACCGCGCCGGAACGCTGGGCGTTCCCCGAGCGCAACCGGATCATGGCCGCGCTCTCCTGTCTCACGCTCGTCGTCGAGGCGCGCGCCGCCTCCGGCACGCGCATCACGGCCGACGAGGCGATCAAGCTCGGCCGCGAGGTGGCGGCGGTGCCCGGCTCGGTCACCTCCAGCCTCGCCGAGCTCCCCAATCAGCTCATCCGCGACGGCGCGGCGCTCGTGCGCGACGCCCAGGACGTGCTCGACCTGATCCTCGGAGTCGGTGTGGCCGCCGTCGAGCGCACCGGGCCGCCGCTCGACGACGAGCTCGCGGCCGTGCTCGCCGCGGTCGAGCGCGGCGCCGCGAGCCCCGACGCTCTCGCCCTCGCCGCCGGCCTGCCCGGCGACGCCGCCTCGGTCGCGCTTGCCCGCCTCGAGCTCATGGGCTACGTGACCACCGGCGAGCTCGGCACGATCGCCCGCACCTCCCTGCGCCCACCGGCCCAGCCCAACGCCTGAAACCGCCCGCCCCCCGAACGCCTCGCTCGGGGTGGGGCGGGGATGGGGTCCGCCGGGTCGCTAGTCTCGCGCCCCGACATGGCGGCTGAAGCGAACTCCGAAGGGGCGGCGCGGCGGATCGCTGCGGTGCTCTCGATCGCCGGGTCGGACTCCGGCGGCGGCGCCGGGATCCAGGCCGACCTCAAGGCCTTCGCGCGCTGCGGCGTGCACGGCATGACGGCGATCACCGCGATCACGGCGCAGAACACTTTGGGCGTGTCGCGCGTGACCGCGATCCCGCCGGACATGATCGTCGAACAGGTGCGGATGGTCGCCGAGGACATCGGCGTCGACGCGGTGAAGATCGGGATGCTCGGCGACGAGCCCACGATCGGCGGGGTCGCCGAGGCGCTCGCGCTGCTCCCAGACGAGGTGCCGGTGGTGGTCGACCCGGTGATGGTCTCCGAGAGCGGGTCGGTGCTGCTCGCGCCGGAGGCGCGCGCGGCGCTCATCGAGCGCATCCTGCCGCGCGCGACCGTGACGACCCCCAACCTGCCCGAGGCCCGCGCGCTCACGGGCCTCGATGACGAGGACGACCGGGCGAAGCTCGGCGCGGCGGTGCGCGAGCTCGGCCCGCGGGCGGTCGTCGTCACCGGCGGGCACACCGAGGACGGCGCGGACGTGCTGATCGACGCCGAGGGCGAGCTGCGCATCCCGGGCCCGCGCCACCCGGACGGCGCCGCACACGGCTCGGGCTGCACGCACTCCTCGGCGCTGGCCGCGTTCTTGGCCCGCGGCTTCGACCTGCGCGAGGCCGCCCGCCGCGCTCGCGAGATCGCCTCGGAGGCGGTCGCCAACGGCCTGCGCGAGATCGGCGCGGGTGCGGGCCCGGTCGACGCTCTCAACGTCCGCGCGCGCGCCGACGCCTGAGCCACCGCCGCCCCGGCCCCGCGCCGCCGGGCGGGCCGTAGACTTCCGCGCCATGAGCGAGCGCAACGGAAACACGAAGACCGCCGTCCCCCGACCCCGTTCTTCGGCGGTATTCGACGGTCCCGACCGGGCGCACGCCCGCGCCTACATGAAGGGGATCGGCTTCGACGACGATGCGCTCAGGCGCCCGACGATCGGCATCGCCAACACCTGGATCGAGGCGATGCCCTGCAACTTCCATTTGCGCGGCCTCGCCGAGCACGTGAAGGCCGGCGTCCGCGCCGCGGGCGGCACGCCGATGGAGTTCAACACGATCGCGGTCTCCGACGGCGTGACGATGGGCACCGAGGGCATGAAGGCCTCGCTGATCTCGCGCGAGGTCATCGCCGACTCGATCGAGCTCGCCGTCCGCGGCTACCAGTTCGACGCGGTCATCGCGCTCTGCGCCTGCGACAAGACGATCCCGGGCTGCGCGATGGCGCTCGCTCGCCTCGACATCCCAGCGGTCCTGCTCTACGGCGGCTCGATCGCACCCGGCCGCTGGCGCGGCCGCGACGTGACCATCCTCGACGTCTTCGAGGCGATCGGCGCCTACAACTCGGGCCGGATGTCCGAGGAGGACCTGATCGACCTCGAGAACCACGCGAGCCCCGGCGCCGGCGCCTGCGGCGGGCAGTTCACCGCCAACACGATGGCCTGCGCGTTCGAGGCGCTCGGGCTCTCGCCGGGCGGCTCGGCCATGGTGCCGGCCGAGGACGAGGAGAAGGGCACGGTCGCCGAGCGCATCGGCGAGCTCGTCATGAACGTGCTCGCCGAGGATTTGCGCCCGAGCAGGATCATCACGCGCGAGTCGCTCGAGAACGCGATCGCCTGCGTCGCCGCCTCCGGCGGCTCGACCAACGGCGTCCTGCACCTGCTTGCCGTCGCCCGCGAGGCCGGCGTCGAGCTCACGCTCGACGACTTCGAGCGGATCTCCAAGCGCACCCCGCTGCTCGCCGACCTCAAGCCCGGCGGCCGCTTCGTCGCCACCGACCTCTACCGTGCGGGCGGCGTGCCGCTGATCCTCAACCGCCTCTCGGAGGCCGGCCTGCTCCATCGCGACGCGATCACGGTCACCGGCCGCACGATCGGCGAGGAGGCCGACGCGGCCGAGGAGACGCCCGGCCAGGAGGTCGTGCGCCCGCTGTCTGACCCGCTCAAGCCCGAGGGCGGCCTCGCGATCCTGCGCGGCAACCTCGCCCCGGAGGGCGCCGTCGTCAAGGTCGCCGGCACCGAGCGCCGCGGCCAGACGGGCCCCGCGCGGGTGTTCGAGTCCGAGGAGGAGTGCTTCCGCGCCGTCAAGGCCCAGCAGATCAAGCCGGGCGACATCATTGTGATCCGCAACGAGGGCCCGGCCGGCGGCCCCGGTATGCGCGAGATGCTCCAGGTGACCGCCGCGATCGTGGGCGAGGGCCTGGGCGAGGACGTCGCGCTGATCACCGACGGGCGCTTCTCGGGCGCGACGCGCGGGCTGATGATCGGCCACGTCGCGCCGGAGGCGGTCCGCGGCGGTCCGATCGCCGCGGTCCAGGACGGCGACGAGATCACGATCGACATCGACGCGCGCAAGCTCGAGATCGCGCTCTCCGACGAGGAGATCGCGCGCCGGGTCGAGGCCTACCAGGCGCCGGAGCTCGACTACCCGACGGGCGTGATGACGAAGTACGCCAAGTCGGTCTCCTCGGCCGCGCTCGGCGCCGTCACCGGGTAGCGCCGCTCACGAATCCAGGAACGCCTCGAGCAGGCGGTTGAACCGCACCGGCCGCTCGAGCATGGGGCAGTGCCCGGTGCCGTCCATGACGACGGTCTGCGCCCCGGGCAGAAGCTGCGCGTAGCCGAGCCCGTCCTCGGGTGGCACGATCCGGTCGTTGCGGCCCCAGACGATCAGCGTCGGCTTCGCGATCCCTTCGATCCGCCCCAAGAAGTCGTACGCGGTGAGCGAGGTGAGCGCGGGCAGGAAGCCAGGGCGGTTGGCGCCGTTTCGGTACTGCTCGTAGAGCAGTTCGCGGCGCAGTTCCTCGGGCCGGCAAAGGACGCTGCCGAACAGGGCGCGGCGCAGGCGGGTGCGGCGGATCGTCTGGGACTGGAAGCTGAGCGCGACCGGCGCGAGCGCGACCGCCAGCCGCCCGGCGAACTCCGCCCGCGCGCGGCGCTTGCGCCGGCGCCCGGTGCCGGCGACCGAGACGAGCGCGAGCTTGTCGAAGCGCTCCGGGTCGGCGGCGACCGCCTCGGCGGCGATGTAGCCGCCCACGGAGTTCCCCGCGATCGCCGCCTCGGCGACCCCGACCGCCTCGCTGAACTCGTTGAGCAGCCGCCCGTACGCCGGGATCGAGATCTCCCACGGTGGCATCGCCGAGTGCCCGAACCCCGGCAGATCCATCGCGATCACGCGGTGGCGGCGGGCCAGCGCGGGGATCGTCTCGAGCCAGTTCTGCCAGCAGCCGGCGAGGCCGTGGACGAGCACGAGGTCGAGGCCGCGCTGCCCCTCGAGCGGTCCGGCGTCCACGTAGTTGACGGTCGTGTCGCCGACCTCGACCCGGCGCAGGTACCGGCGCCAGTCGATCTTCATCCACGCGGGATCGGGGTTGCCGTACGGATCGGGGCCCTCGGGCGGGTTCGGGGTGGGCAGCTCGCCTTCGCGGCGCTGCGCGGCTAGCTGGCTCCAGGCCATCTCCCAGGCGTCGCGCAGGTCCTGCAGATCCGGGCGGTTCTCTCTCATGCTCCCCTCCGATCTGACCGCGCAGCCGCAAGCCGCGGCTTCGTCGCTTCGGATGGTAAACCGGGCGGTGATCCGGCATCCCTCACCGCGGCCGCCGGTGGACTGCGAGAATTGCCGCAGATGGCGAGCGACCGCACACCACTGGGCGGGACCGTCGAGGCGGCCGACGAGGCCGAGGGGGCGCCTGGCACCGACGTCGCGCTGCCGGAGGAACCGGAGGCGCGGCGGGCGCTCATGCCCGCGATCGAGCCCGAGCGGCTCGTCAACGACTGGGGGCGTTCCGAGCGGGTCGAGAACGCCATCGACCGCACCCTGTACGAGTTCTTCTACCGCTACTGGTTCCGCGTCGAGGTCGAGGGGATCGAGAACGTCCCGGACCACGGCGGCGCGCTGCTCGTCTCCAACCACGCGGGCGCCCTGCCGCCCGACGCCGCGATGATCGCGAAGGCGCTGCGCGACGAGCACCCCGTCTCGCGCCGCCTCTACATCACGGTCGAGCACTTCTTCAAGGGGTACCCGGGCTTCTCGATGCTCGTGCCCAAGGTCGGCGGGGTGGCCGCGCACCCGGCGAACGTGCACCGCCTGCTCTACGACGAGGGCGAGTGCGTGCTCGTCTTCCCGGAGGGGCGCAAGGGCACCGAGAAGCTCTTCAAGGACCGCTACAAGCTGCGTCGCTTCGGCCGCGGCGGCTTCGTGCAGGCGGCGATGCGCGCCGAGGTGCCGCTCGTGCCGATCGCGCTCGTCGGGGCGGAGGAGGCGATGCCGGTGTTCGCGCAGGTCGGCCTGCTGCGCCGCCTGACCGGGCTCATCTACTTCCCGATCACGCCGACGTTCCCGTGGCTCGGGCCACTCGGCATCCTCGGCTTCCTGCCCGCCAAGTTCAGGATCCGCTTCCTCGAGCCGATCGACACCGTCGCCCTCGGCGGGCGCGAGGCCGCCGACGACCGCGCGCTCGTCCAGACCGTGGCCCAGGAGATCCGGGCCCGCATCCAGGAGAACCTCCACGACATGCTGGCCGAGCGCCGCTCGGTGTGGTTCGGGTGAGCGAGGCGCAGCCTACGACACGCCGCGTGCTCGTCACCGGCCTCGCGACCGACTGGGGCGGCCGGCTGGCGCGGGCGCTTGAGAGCCACCCGCAGGTCGAGGCGATCATCGGCATCGACTCGGCCGAGCCCCGCGTGGAGCTCGAGCGCACCGAGTTCGTCAAGGTTTCCAACCGCCACTCCCTGCTCGCCCGGATCCTGCGCGCGGCCGAGATCGACACGGTGGTCGACGTGCGCCTCGCCGTGAACTCGGTGACGATGCCGCCCGCCGAGGCCCACGAGAACAACGTGATCGGCACGATGAGCATCCTGGCGGCGTGCCAGGAGGCGGACAGCGTGCGCCGCCTGATCTTCAAGAGCTCCGCGCACTACTACGGCTCCGAGCAGGACGACCCGGCGTTCTTCGCCGAGGACATGCGCCGCCCGCACCGGCCGCGCACGCGGCTCGAGCGCGACATCGTCGAGGCGGAGGCCGCGGTCGCCGAGTTCGCGGACACGACGCCGCGGGTGAGCGTGGCGGTGGCGCGCTGCGCGAACGTGCTCGGCCCCGGGCTGGACACCGGCTTCACGCGCCTGTTCGCGCTGCCGCTCGTGCCGATGATCCTCGGCTTCGACCCGCGCCTGCAGTTCGTCCACCGGGACGACGTGGTGCGCGCGCTCGAGTTCCTCACGCTCGCCGACCTCGAGGGCACGTACAACGTCGCGGCCGACGGCGTGCTCGCCCTCTCGGAGGTGATCTCCCTGCTCGGCAAGCGGCCGGCCCCGGTGGTGCCGCCCGTGGGCACGGGTCTCTTGGCGAGCGCCCTGCGGCTCATGGGCGTGCGCATCCCCGACGAGCTGGTCAACCTGCTGCGCTTCGGGCGCGGGCTCGACAACCGCAAGCTCAAGGCGGCGGGCTTCACCTATACCCACACCTCGCGCGAGGCGGTCCAGCGTCTCGGCGAACACCTGCGGCTCGACCCCGTCCGCCGCGGGCTCGAGCCGGCCTACACGTACGAGCGCGAGGTCGAGGAGTTTTTGCGCTGGAGCCCGTACGTGCGCCGCGAGCGCCGCGGCCCGCGCGAGGGCGTCGAGGCCGACCACGAGCCGCTCGGGATCTAGCCGGCGCCGCCCGAGACCTCGCCAATTCGTCCGTTTGCAGGCGCAAATTGGTTTGCGCCGAACCTGTAGGGGTGTTCAACGGCCAGGCCGCTACCTACACTGACCGGCAGTGCGACGCAAGGCTCATATAGCCGCCGTCTTCGCCGTTCTCGTCCTCCTAGCCGTCGCCGGGGGCGCGTACGCGCTCGACAACTCGCGCTCCGACCAGATCGCGGAGGGCGTGACGATCGGGGGCGTGGACGTTGGCGGGATGACCGCCCAGGAGGCGCGCCGCGCCGTGCGCCGGCAGCTAGTCGAGCCGCTCGACAAGCCCGTCGTGGTCACCTACGACGGCGTCAAGTACAAGCTCGGCGCCGACAAGCTCAACGTGCGCTCGGACGTCCCGGCCTCCGTGGAGGCGGCGCTCGAGGCGAGCCAAGAGGGCAGCCTGCCGGCGCGCGTCTGGCGCCACCTCACCGGCGGCGAGCTCGACCGGGCGATCCAGCCCGCCGTGCGCTACGACGAGGACGCGGTGGAGGAGTTCATCGCCAAGGTCGCCGCCGAGATCAACCGCGAGCCCCAGAACGCGTCCGTCGAGGCCACCGGCAGCTCGATCGACCCCGTGCCCTCCAAGCCCGGCCGCGCGCTGCGCGAGGACGAGCTGCGCACCGAGCTCACGGCGGCCATCGAGAGCCCGTCGCACCGCACGGTCGAGGCCCAGGTCGACAAGGTCAAGCCCGAGGTGACGACCAAGGAGCTCGCCAAGGAGTACCCGGTCTACCTCACCGTCGACCGCGCCAACTTCACGCTCAAGCTCTGGAAGAAGCTCAAGCTCGTGAAGACCTACAAGGTCGCGATCGGCGCCCAGGGCTACGACACGCCCACGGGCCTGTACCACATCCAGAACAAGGCGGTCGATCCCGCCTGGCACGTGCCCAACAGCGACTGGGCGGGTGACCTCGCCGGCAAGGTGATCCCGGGCGGGGCGCCCAACAACCCCCTGAAGGCGCGCTGGCTCGGTATCTACGACGGCGCCGGTATCCACGGGACGGACGACGTCGCCTCGCTCGGCAGCGCTGCCTCGCACGGCTGCGTGCGCATGGCCGTCCCGGACGTGATCGAGCTGTACGACCAGGTCCCGGTCGGCACGCCGATCTACATCGGCTGATCGCGGCCGCCCGCCGCCATTGCCCGATTCCTTGCATGAACAGGTAATCGAACGCCTTCGCGGAAAGAACCGCACGACGTGACGGCAACTGACACGCAGGGGAGGGAGATCAGCGCCGAGTGGGAGGCGGCGCTGATCGGGTTCGCGCGCGAGCTCCGCACGCGCGGCGCCTCGCCGAACACCCTGCGTGCCTACGAGAACGACCTGCGCGAGCTCGCCGAATGGGCGAGCGCGCGCGGGGCCGAGCCGGGGTCGCTGCGCTACCGCAACCTGCGCGGATTCGCGGCGCACCTCTCCGAGCGCGGGCTCAAGCGCTCGAGCATCGCCCGCAAGCTGGCGGCCGTGCGGACCTTCCACGAGCACCTGGCGCGCTCGGGCACGGCGCCCGACAACCCCGCCGAGCTCCTGCCCTCGCCGAAGCGCGAGCAGCGCCTGCCGCGCGCCCTCGGGCGCGACGAGGTGGCGGCGCTGCTCGACCGCATCCCGGCGAGCACGCCGCTCGAGATCCGCGACCGCGCCATGTTCGAGCTCGCCTACTCGTGCGGGCTGCGCGCCGAGGAGATCGTGCGGCTCGACCTCGACTCGCTCGAGTTCGAGTCGGAGTCGGTGCGCGTGCTCGGCAAGGGCTCCAAGCACCGGCTCGTGCCGATGGGCGTGCCCGCGCAGCGCGCCCTGCAGCGCTACCTGGAGCGGGGGCGGCCGGCGCTCGCCGGCGCGCACCCCGAGCCGGCGCTGTTTCTGTCGCGCACGGGCCGGCGCCTCAACACCTCCGACGTGCGCCGGCGGCTGCAGCGCTGGGTTCGCGAGCTCGCGATCGCGGGCCGCGTGGCGCCGCACGCGCTGCGCCACTCGTTCGCCACGCACCTGCTCGAGGGCGGGGCGGACCTGCGCGCGATCCAGGAGCTCATGGGCCACTCGAGCGTGTCGACGACGCAGGTCTACACCCGCGTCGAGCCGTCGCGCCTGCGCCGCCAGTACGAGCGGGCGCATCCACGTGCGTAACCCGGGTACTTTTGTCGAACTCCTCTAGATGGATCTAGACATCAAGGCAGTAGAGCTACGGGACCTGTGGCGCCGCTACAAGGAGGAAGGTGACGAGCGAGCTCGCGAGCGCCTCGTCGTCGCTTACGCGCCGCTGGTCAAGTTCATCGCCGGGCGCATGGCGGCGGGGCTGCCGTCGCACGTCGAGGAGTCCGACCTCGTCTCCTACGGGCTGGTCGGGCTGATCAACGCGATCGAGCGCTTCGAGCCCGAGCGGCACATCAAGTTCGAGACCTACGCGGTGCAGCGCATCAAGGGGTCGATCATCGACGAGCTGCGCTCGCTGGACTGGGTCCCCCGCAGCGTGCGCTCCCGGGCGCGCGAAGTGGAGCGCGCATACGCGAAGCTCGAGGCGAAGCTCGGGCGCGCGCCCAGCGAGGAGGAGATGGCCGCCGAGCTCGAGATGGACGTCGGCGATTTCCGCAACGTGCTGCTCGAGATCGCGAACTCCTCGGTGCTCGCGCTCGACGATCTGTGGGCGTTCGCCGACCCGGACGGCAGCGGCAGCGGGGACATCTCGGTCCTCGACACGATCGAGGACCCCAAGGGGGTCGACCCGGAGGCCGAGGCGCGCGCCGCGGAGATCAAGGACCGCCTGGCGGACGCGATCGAGGCGCTGCCCGAGCGCGAGCGCCTTGTGATCGCCCTCTACTACTACGAGAGCCTCACGCTGCGCGAGATCGGCGAGGTCCTCGGGGTCACGGAGTCGCGCGTCTCCCAGCTCCACACGAAGGCAGTGCTCGGCCTGCGCTCGCGCTTCCAGGGCGCGCCGCTCTAGCCGGCGGATAGTTCCGATCGCGACAACCTGTCTTGCCCGGCCCGGATGCGGGGTATATGTTGCCCTGCGATGGGAGGACATATCGCCCCCGACCGCATCCGGAACGTCGCGCTGATCGGTCACCGCGGCAGCGGCAAGACGAGCCTGGCGGAGGCGATCCTCTTCGAGGCCGGCGTGGTCAACCGGATGGGGTCGGTGCTCGACGGCACCACGGTCATGGACTACGCCGACGACGAGCGCGAGCGGCAGATGTCGATCGACTCGGCCGTCGCCTCGCTCGAGCACGACGGCCGCAAGATCAACCTGATCGACACGCCCGGTGAGCCGAGCTTTGTGGCGGACGTCGTCTCCGCCCTGCGCGTCGTCGACTCGGCCGTGGTCGTCGTGAACGGCGTGATGGGCGTGGAGGTCAACACCGAGCGCTACTGGCAGCGCGCCGCCGACGAGGGGCTCGCGCGGCTCGTGTTCGTGAACATGCTCGACCGCGAGCGCGCCGACTTCTTCCGCACGCTGGAACAGCTCAAGAGCGCGTTCGGGCCGCACGTGGTCGCGACCGAGATCCCGATCGGGGCCGAGCACGAGCTGCGCGGCGTGATCGACCTGATCGACATGAAGGCATTCGAGTACGACGGCGAGGGCCGCGGCAGCGCACGCGAGATCCCGATCCCCGACGACCTGCAGGCGCTCGCTGAGGAGTACCGCGAGAAGCTCATGGACGAGGTCGCGGAGAACTCCGACGAGCTCATGGAGCGCTACCTGGAGGGCGACGAGATCTCCCACGAGGAGACCGTCCAGGCGCTCAAGAAGGGCGTGACCGAGGGGCACCTGTTCCCGGTCACCTGCGGGGCCGCGACCAAGAACCTGGGGTCGGACCGCCTGCTCGCGGCGCTGGTCGAGGACCTGCCGTCGCCGCAGCTGCGCGGCGCGGTGCACGCGCTCGGCGAGGACGACGCCGACGCCGAGATCGCGCCCGAGGAGGACGCGCAGATGCTGGCCTACGTCTTCAAGACCACGGCCGATCCCTACGCCGGGCGCATCAACCTGCTGCGCGTGGAGTCGGGCGTGCTGCGTTCCGACTCCCAGGTCCTGAACGCGACGCGCAACGCAAAGGAGCGCATCGGGCAGCTCGCCCAGCCCTGCGGCAAGGACATGACGCCGCTGGACGAGCTCGGCCCCGGCGACATCGGCGCCGTGCCCAAGCTCAAGGAGACCCGCGCCGGCGACGTGCTCGCCGAGCGGCCCACGAAGATCCACTTCCCGCCGCTGGACCTGCCCTCGCCGGTGATGGCGTTCGCGTTCGAGCCGAAGTCGAAGGGCGATGACGAGCGCGCCACGACCGCGATCCGCAGGCTCCAGGAGGAGGACCCGACGCTCGACGTGCACCGCGACCCGGACACCGGCGAGCAGATCATCGCCGGGCTCACCCAGGTCCACGTCGAGGTGATCGTCGGCCGCATCCGCGACCGCTTCGGGGCGGAGATCGAGCTACACCCGCCGCGCGTCCCCTACCGGGAGACGATCCGCAAGCCCGCCAAGGGCCACGGCCGCTACAAGAAGCAGACGGGCGGCCGTGGGCAGTTCGGCGACTGCCACATCGAGATCGAGCCGGCCGAGCCGGGGACCGGGCTCGAGTTCATCGACGAGATCAAGGGCGGGGTGATCCCGAGCGGGTTCATCCCCGCGGTCGAGAAGGGCATCGCCGAGCAGATGACCAAGGGCGTGCTCGCGGGCTATCCGGTGCGCGACGTGCGCGTGCGGCTCGTCGACGGGCAGTACCACTCGGTCGACTCCTCGGAGATGGCGTTCAAGATCGCGGGCTCGATGGCGTTCAAGGACGCCGCCGCCAACGCCGACCCGTACCTGCTCGAGCCGATCGTGCTGATGACGATCTCCGCGCCGGAGGAGTGCGTGGGCGACGTGATCGGCGACCTCAACTCGCGGCGCGGCCACCCGCTCGGCATGGAGCCCAAGGGCACGATGACCGAGATCAAGGCCGAGGTGCCTATGGCTGAGGTCCTCGACTACGCGCCCGTCCTGCGCGGGATCACCGGCGGGCGCGGCGACTACACGATCGAGTTCGCCCGCTACGAGGAGGTCCCAGCGCACATCGCGCAGCAGGTGATCGCCCGCAGCGAGGCCGCCGAGCAGGTGGCGTAGGCCGGCGCTCCGGGCGTCCTTTCGCACGGAATCTCCCCGCTCAGGTCGGCCTTCATCGCCGTTGCTACGTTCAGCGAACGGTGATGGAGCACGGAGGCGACGAGTACCCGATCTGCGCGGTCTGCGACCGCTCGATCCTTCGCGGCGAGCGCCCCACCGAGTACGTGACACCCAACGGCGAGCGGGCCCTGGTCTGCCCGCTCTGCAAAGGCTCGGCCGAGGCGGCGGGCTGGATCCCCGCGGCGCGCGTGGGCGAGAACCCCGAGCCGCCGCAGCCGCGGCGTGCCTCGCGCCTGCGGCTGCGCGAGCGCTTCCGTCGCGTCGGCGCGCAGGCGGGCGAGCGCCGCAGGCGAGCGCGTCGCGAGCGCCAGGAGCAGGCGGGCGAGCGTGACCGCGGGCGCGAGCAGGACGTTGGGAGCCTGCGCGTCGAGGAGGGCCAGCGCACGCCGGAGCGCGCGGCGCGGCTCGCGCTCGAGTACTTCAACGCCACCGACCAGCCGCGCAAGGTCGCGGGCCTGAGCCGCTCGCTCGGCGAGCCGCAGGTGTGCGTGCACCCGCTCGCCGCGCCCAAGCTCGCAGAGATCGCCGTCGCCTGGGAGCTCTCGTGGTACCGCTGGGAGGTGCTGCCGAGCGGCGAGGTGAGGCAGATCGCCCGCGGCGACGAGGTCGCTGAGCTCCCCGAGCATCTGCGCGAGTGGAACGCGAGTGTGGGGGAGACGGGCGTTCTGCGATTGAATGCCGCGCCGTGAAGGTCGTGGTCAACGTGGACGGCGGCGCCCGGGGCAACCCGGGGCCCGCAGCGATCGGTGCGGTCGTCTCCACGCCGGAGGGCGAGGTACTCGCCGAGCGCAGCGAGCGGATCGGCGTGGCGACCAACAACGTCGCCGAGTACCGCGCGCTGCTCGCCGGCATCCAGCTCGCCGCCGAGCAGGGCGCGACCGAGCTCGAGCTCGTCGGCGACTCGGAGCTGATCGTCAAGCAGGTGCGCGGCGAGTACCGCGTGAAGGATGCGGGGCTCAAGCCCCTGCACGCCGAGGTCAGGTCGGCGCTCTCGGGCTTTGCGAGCTGGGAGATCCGCCACGTGCGCCGCGAGCACAACAAGCGCGCCGACGAGCTCGTGAACGAGGCGTTGGACGCGGCGGGTTGAGGCTGAAGATCCGCCGCGCTCTGGCTAAACTTCCGCTCCGACATATGCGGCTGTAGCTCAGTTGGCTAGAGCGTCTGCTTGCCATGCAGAAGGTCGTGGGTTCGAATCCCATCAGCCGCTCTCCGCAGACCCCCGCCGCCGCGGGGGCTTTTTGTTGCCCCGAAAGCCTCACGAACGGACGCAAGCGTTCAGCCCACGTTGCCGAAAAGCGGCAACCAGGGCTGAAAGTCCGCGTTCGAAGGCGCTTGCGCCGACCGACCGCGTTTTGGCGACCGGCGGGCGCGGTAGAGAACGCGCAGGAGTTGAGTTTCCGAGCATCTCGGCAAACGCGACACCCGGAGGAGCTGAGCCCTTCGGCTGACAAGGAGCGGCGGCGCATCCCCGGCGTTGGGCCGCTGGCGGCGGCGCTCGCCTGTCTCGCCGCGCTCGCCCTGGGCGCCGGCTGCGGCGACGACGACGGACAGGAGGAACCCGCGCCTGCACCGGCCGAGCAGACGGCTCCCGCGACGCCGGGGGACGCGGAGGCCTCCGGCGGAGACGGCGAGCCGCGGTTCGCGTCGATCGACGAGGCCGTCTCGTTCCTCGACGACCGCCTTGACGTGCCCGTGGTCGTGCCGGAGGGGCTTCCGGAGGGCACCGAGCTGCCCGACGACCCGGTCACCCCGAGGCAGCCGCGACGCTGGGCGCAGCTCACGTTGGCCACCGGGGCGGACGAGGTGGTCACGATCCAGTACGGCCGCGCCGGCTTCGACGGCTGCGAGCTGCCCAACCTGAGACGTACCGAGCTCGCGCCCGGGATCTACGCGAGCCACACCTCCGGGCCGCTGCGCGTCGGCGGTGAGAAGGGGCGCCACTCGACCGTCGTCTGGCCGACGGAGAGCCGCAGCGAGACCCGGGCGACGTACGCGATCTCGGGGCCCTACGGGCGCGGCCAGGTCCTGCGCTGGGCGCGCTCGATGGTCCGTCAAGGGGCGGACGTGCCCCCGCGCCACCGACAAACCGGCTGCTGAGGTTCCCCCGGCGGCCGGGACGCCTAGGCGAGCCGGCGGCCGAGCGCGTAGCCCGCGGCCGCGGCAAGCACGCCGCCCGCAACCGAGGCGACGAGGTAGGCCAGAGCGCGGCCCGGCTCGCCGCCGTCGACGTCGAGGACGACCTGGACCGAGAACGTCGAGAACGTCGTGAAGCCGCCGAGGAAGCCGACTCCCAGCGCCTCGCGCGCGTCGGTGCCGAACCAGTCCTCGGCCGCGAGCAGGCCGAGCAGGAAGGAGCCGGCGATGTTGATGCCGACCGTCGACCAGATCAGCGCGTCGGTGTGGAAGGTGAGCCGGTA
Source organism: Solirubrobacterales bacterium (assembly GCA_036564135.1). Taxonomy (GTDB): domain Bacteria; phylum Actinomycetota; class Thermoleophilia; order Solirubrobacterales; family 70-9; genus RSA11. The sequence continues at coordinate 5,692 of DATCLC010000121.1, read as the reverse complement.
GATGCCCCAGCGGGCGAGGACGCCGAGGACGCCTCCGGTGGCGACGAGCAGCGTGGTCATTGCCTCGGCAGGTTCGTCGCGGTCACGGGTGCTCCTGCCCGGAACGCCCGCCGCGCGGCCCGGAGCTAGTCTTGATCAATGCCCGCAAGCGTGCGCAAAGCGGCGTCGGTGCTCGATCTCTTCTCGCTCGAGCGGCCGCACTGGGGGCCAACCGAGGTCGCGGACGCGCTCGGGATCGCCAAGTCCACGGCTCACGCGCTCCTGAGCGAGCTGAGCAGCGTCGGGCTCGTCGAGCGGATGGCGTGCGGGCGCTACCGGCTGGGCTGGCGAACGGTCGGCCTCGCGCGAACGAAGCTGGCGACCGGCGGCTACCGAGAGGCGGTCGTTCCGATCGCGCGGCGGCTCGCGAGCCACTTCGGCGAAACCGTTCACATCGCCGCCTGGGAGCGCGGGCGGATCCTCTACGTGGCGAGCGAGCGCCCGGCGGGCGGCGTGAGCGCCCCGGCGCAGCCGGTCGCCGCCGAGCTGACCCCGCCGGGGACGGTTCTGATCGCCGAGCGCGGGGACGACTCCGCACGCCAGCTCGATTCCGACGAGCTGGAGCGGGCGCGCACGCTCGGCTACGCGGTCGGGCCGCAGCGCGCCCTCGACGGCGTCGAATGCGCGGCCGCCCCAGTGCGCACGGGCGACGGGCCGGCGACCGCAGCCCTCGCGCTGTGCGCACCGCGGGAGCGCTTCCAGGCTCGGCGCGATCAGTACGCGCGCGCGATCGCAGGGGCCGGCGAGCGCATCGCTCGCTCCGTTCGGACATAGCGAACGGGCATTGCGACAGCCCGTTGGGCGCGCGACCCTCGGCCCATGACTGCCATCAACAGAGCGGCCGCCCAACGGGCGCCCGACACATCAACAAGCCCATCCCCGCTACATCGTCCCGCCCAGAGCGGCGCGACCTACCGCGGACCCGGTGACGTCTACCGCTTCCTGGTGACCGGCGCTGAATCCGGCGGCGCCTACTTCGCCATGGAGGCGATCGTCGCCCCGGGCGGCGGCCCGCCGCCGCACCTCCACCGCCACGAGGACGAGACCTTCTACGTGGTCGAGGGCGAGTGCCGCATCCTGCTCGCCGACGAGACGGTTACGGCCAGGGCGGGGGATTTCGTGAGCGTTCCGCGCGGGACCGTCCACCGCTTTCACAACCACGGCGCCGAGCCGATGCGGATGATCCTGACCTTCACGCCGGCCGGGATCGAGGGTTTCTTCGCCGAGACGCTCGAGCCCGCCCTGGGCGAGGGCCGCGACGTCCCCGACGACGTCGACGCCGTGGCCGCGCGCTACGCAGCGGCGGCGCCGCGGTACGGGATCGAGTTCGTAGATGGGTAGCCGACGGCTGAGCGGCGCGCCCGCCAGCGCCCTGTCCACCAACGAAGGGAAGGACCAGATGCGCAAGCTCATCAACTCCACGTACATCTCGCTCGACGGCGTGATCGAGAGCCCCCAGGACTGGCCCTCGATCGGGCCGGGGCGCGGCGACGAGGGCGACCGCATGCAGGAGGAGCTCCTGCTGGGCTGCGACGCCCTGCTCATGGGCCGGCGGACCTACGAGGTGTTCGCCGCGGTCTGGCCGACGCGCGCGGGGGATCCCTCGAGCGACCACATCAACTCGATGCGCAAGTACGTCGTCTCGTCCACGCTCACCGACGCCGAGTGGAACAACACGACCGTGATCGAGGGTGATCCCGTGGCCGAGATCAAGCGCCTGAAGGACGAGCCGGGCGACGACATCGTGCAGTACGGGTTCGGCGAGCTCTCGCACACGATGCTGCGCCACGGCCTGCTCGACGAGCTGCGCCTGTGGGTGTACCCGCTGTTCATCGGCACGGGTGAAGCGGCGGACCTTTTGCATCGGGCGACGCCGACGACCCTGTTCGAGCTGACCGACGTAGCCAAGCTCGACAACGGCATCGTCGTCCTGACTTACGCGGTCGACGGCGCGGTGCAGGCGGCGTGATCGAGCCCGCCGTCAGCGGTTTCCAGGTCGCGCTGGTCATCCACGTGAGCGCCGCCATCGCGGGTCTCGGCGCGGCGTTCGCCGAGGGCCTGATCTATCCGGTCGCGCTCAGGCTCGATCCGCGCCACCTCCCGCTCAAGCACCGCCTCCAGATCGCGATCAACTCCGTGTTGGTGGCCCCGGCGCTAGCGATCCTGCTCCTCACCGGCCTCTACCAGGCGGACCGCGCGGGCTACGAGCTGGGCGAGTTCTGGCTGGCGGGATCGATGGCGATCGTCGTCGTCCTCGCGATCATGGTCCTGGCCTACTTCATCCCCGAGGATCGCCGGCTGGGCGCGCTCGCCGAACGCGACATCGCGTTCGCCGGGAACGGACCGGTGAGCGTCTCGGCCGAGTACACGCGGCGCGTGAACCGCGAGGCCGCGGCGGGTGCGTTGGCCGACCTGCTCGTGATCGCCGCGGTGTACCTGATGGTCGCCAAGCCTGGGCTGTGACCATCGCCGCGCGGGCGGCGGGCCGCTCAGCCCCGCGGCTCGATCCACACCGCCCGCGCCCGCGCGACGAGCTCGCCGTCGTCGGTGAGCAGGGCGGAGGCGGTGGTGTGCTTGCGGCCCTCGCTGGCCAAATCCCAGCCGATCGCGACGAGGCGTTCGCCGGCACGCACGTCGCGCAGGCGGCCGGCGGCAAAGCGGCCGAGCAGGCTCATTCGCTCGTGCGCCCACAGCCGCGGCGTGTAGCTCGGGCAGTCGAGCACGGCCCAGACGAACTCGGGCCGCACGACGCCGCCCTCGCAGAGCCACCCCTCCGCGGAAAACGGGGCGGCGCCGACCTGCTGCGCGGCAGGAAGCGGGCCCGCGCTCACATGCAGGCCGTCGGCGCGCTCGGGCCCGCAGACGAAGCAGGTCTTGAACGGGTGGTCGCGCTCCTTCCCCGGATGCCGGTGGCTCGCTGCCTCCGCGTCGGCCAGGAACGGCCGCACGGGCGGTTCGACGTCGACGCCCTCGATGGGCCGCGCCTCGGCCAGCACGTCTTCGCCGTCGAGCAGGCGCGCGCCGCCGTCCTCGCCGGCCTCGGCGCGCAGCTCGCGGCCGAGCGGCGGCGGCAGCCGCAGGGTCACCTCGCAGGGCTCGCCGCAGAAGCGGGCCAGGACGCCGGCGGCGTAGCCGCCCTGGGCGCTCGTGGGCGGGCCGTTGAAGCGCGGGTCGATGACGACGCTGCCCGGCACGTCTCGCATCATCCCACCGCCGCCGATGGCTCGCCGCCGAGCGCGATAACCGGGCGGCCGGATTTGAGAGGCCCGTAGAGTGAGACGCCTTGACCGTCGCAGCGACCACGCCCCGCTCGATCCAGCGCGTCTATCTGACGCTCATGCTGGGCAACACGCTCGCCGCCTCCCTGATCTGGGGGATCAACACGATCTTTCTGCTCGACGCCGGGCTCTCCAACCTCGAGGCGTTCGCGGCGAACGCGTTCTTCACGGCGGGGATGGTGATCTTCGAGGTGCCGACCGGCGTGGTCGCCGACACGATCGGCCGACGCGCCTCGTACCTGTGGGGGACGCTCACGCTCGCGGGCTCGACCCTCCTCTACGTGATGCTCTGGGAGATCACGGCGCCGTTCTGGGCGTGGGCGGTGGTCTCGATCCTGCTCGGCCTGGGCTTCACGTTCTTCAGCGGCGCCGTCGAGGCCTGGCTCGTCGATGCGCTCAAGGCGAGCGGGTACCGCGGCGAGCTGGAGGTCGTGTTCGGGCGCGGGCAGATGGTCACGGGCATCGGCATGCTGACCGGCTCGGTCGCGGGCGGGTTCTTCGCCGAGATCGGCAGCCTGGGCCTGCCGTTCGTGCTGCGCTCGGGGATCCTGATCCTGATGTTCGCCTTCGCGTTCGCCGCGATGCGCGACATCGGCTTTACGCCCGAGCAGCGCGGCCAGCCGCTGACCGAGATGCGACGCATCGCGAGCGCGTCGATCGACTACGGCTGGCGCGTGCCCGCGGTCAAGTGGCTGATGGTCGAGGCGCTCGTGATCGGCGGCGTGGGGATCTACGGTTTCTACGCGCTGCAGCCGTACTTGCTCGAGCTCTACGGCGACCCCGAGGCCTACATGGTCGCCGGTCTCGCGGCCGCGATCATCGCGGGCGCGCAGATCCTGGGCGGAGTCGCCGCCCCGCGCATCCGCATGCTGTTCAGCCGGCGCACGAGCGCCCTGCTCGTCACCGCCGCTGGCAGCGCGCTCGCCCTGCTGCTGATGGGGCTCGCCGACACGTTCTGGCTCGTGATCGCGCTCACCGTGGCGTGGGGGATCCTGTTCGCGGCGACCCTGCCGATCCGCCAGACGTACCTCAACGCGCTGATCCCCTCCCGCCAGCGGGCCACGATCCTCTCCTTCGACTCGATGATGAACTCGACCGGCGGGGTGTGGTCGCAGCCGCTTTTGGGGCGCGCCGCGGACGTGTGGGGTTATGGCTCCTCGTATGTGGCCTCCGCCGCGATCCAGGTCTGCGCGCTGCCGTTCCTCTGGCTCTCGCGTCGCGAGAATGCCCCCGCCGACACGCTCAAGCTGGCCGAGGCCCAGGGCGACGTCGAGCCCGAGCCCGAGCCGCAGGCGGGCTGAGCGCGCCGAGCGGCGCGCGCCGCCCGGGCACCGCTTACCATCGCTTGCGGTCCGAGCCCGCCGCGGGGCGGGCAGGGGTTAGGGATGAGAGGAAAGGTTGCATCGGCCGCTGCGGGCGCCATCGCCGCGTTCGCCCTGTTCGCGGGGGCGGGTGCCGACGCGGGCGCGCAGGCCAAGATCACGCGCTACTCGATCGCCAACGGCTGCTTCGAGGTGCGCTCGGCGGCGAGCGGCGCGCCGCTCGCCAAGCAGGGCGGCGCCTACGTCGCCGGCGGCTCCGGCGCGGCCGAGCCGTTCCGGATGCGCCCGACGACGCTGGGCCGCTACCTCCTCTACGACACCGAGCGGCGCTTCCTCGCGGCGGCGGGGCAGGGCGTGGGCGTCGCCGGCTCGCCGAGCCCGGCGGCCGAGTGGAACGTGCGGCCCGCGGGCGACGGCGCGTTCCTGCTCGTGAACCAGGCGAGCGGCCACCCGCTCTCGGCGGGCGCGCAGGGCGCGCTCGCGCAGGCCGCGGCGGGAGCGAGCGGCGCGACCGAGCGCTTCACCTTCAAGCGCGCGCAGGGCTGCGAGGAGTACCCGGAGGCCGAGGTCGCGGCCCAGGGCGAACCCGAGCCCGGCCCGCACCCGCTCGCGGAGGTGCGCGGCTACCTCGACGCGCACCTGCACGTGATGTTCTTCGAGGCGATCGGCGGGCTGTTTCACTGCGGGCGCCCGTGGCACCCCTACGGCGTCGCCTACGCGCTCCCCGACTGCCGCGAGGTCGAGGGGCCGAACGGCCTGCTCGCGCCGGTCCAGAACTTCCTGAACTACGGCTCGCCCGTGCACGTGCACGACACGGTCGGCTGGCCCACTTTCCGCGACTGGCCCAGGCCCACCTCGCTCACCTACGAGGGCGTCTACTACAAGTGGCTCGAGCGCGCCTGGCGCGGCGGGGTGCGGATGATCGTCGCGCTCAACACCGACAACGAGGGCCTGTGCGAGATCTACCCGTTCAAGCGCCCGGGCTACAACTGCAACGAGATGGACTCGGTGCGGCGCGAGATCCGCAACCTGTACGAGCTCGAGCGCTACATC